>DATEAT010000094.1:0-11484 GCA_035288225.1 Anaerolineales bacterium
TTCCCGCGTGCTCCCGGCGGGAATCCAGGGCTCCCTCTCGCTCGTCATTCGTCCATCGTATGAATCCGTGGGTCCCCGCCTCGTGGACGCGGGGACGACGACTAGAGGAAGAGCCTCGACTGCAAGACCAACAAGAAGTTGAAGCGCCTAAGGCGCCCGTGCCAGGACGTCCAACTGGTGGGCGATGTAGATCAGCTCGCACCGGTCGATCTGTTGCACGCGCACGTTCGCCCACTGCTCGAGCGATTCCTGCGGTACGTCCACCTGGCCGCTCACGGCCTGCACGATCGTGCTCACGATGAATCGCAGGAAGTACGCCTCGTCCGCTGGGTAGGCGCCGTGGCGCGGCACGACGACCCAATCCGAGGCGCCCGCCTCAACCAGCTCGAAGCCGGCGGCGGCCAGTTCACCGAAAAGATGACGGCCCGTGCGGGCCTCGCCGCTCGGCTGCCCGTCCACCCGCCGCTCGTTCATGGTGCGGTGATAGGCGGCGAGGATCGGCTGTTCCAACGCTGCGTCGACCTCCGGCTGGAAGATGGTGTCCCCGTCGAAGTTGAGGGTGGCGTATATCACGCCGGCCGGCCGGATGAGCGGCTTCAGTGCGGTCAGCGCGCGCGAAAGGTTCACCAGGTCGAGAAACGCATGCGCCAGCAGCGCATCCCACGTTTCCCGTCCGGCGTGGAGACGCGCGAACTGGAGTGCCTCGCCGGTGACGAAGGAGGCCTGCACGTCCATATGCTCGCCGATGATGCGCTGTTGGCGGGGCCCCTCCTCCCGCACAATGGCTCCCCGCGCACCGGCCCACAATCCGAGCCGTTCCCGAGCCCGCAGCGTGTTGCCCGGGTCTGCGTCAACAGCGGTATACGCACCCAAGGCCAGGACGCCTCGCGCCATCAGCCTCTCGAGCATGGTGCCGACCCCCGCGCCGATTTCCAGCAACTCGGCCCGCCCTTGGCCCGGCCGAGCGCCCAGACAGGCCGCGAACGCCTCCCAGACACGCCCATTCATCGCACGGTCGTCGACCGTCCGTTTGGCGAGCAGGTAGCGCTGGAAATCGAGCGCGACGAGGGCTTCGGCCAGCATGCCCGCCCTAGGCGCGCTCGGCGCGGAGATTCAGGAAGAGAGCGATGATCAGGATGGCCTCATCGATCTTGGTCAGGATACCGACCATATCACCCATATCACCCAGGATGAACCAGGCCACGATCGTCACTGCTGCAAAAAGCATGAAGAGGTAATGCAGCAGCACGCGCTGCCGGCTGATCCAGGGCAGGTTGAAGAAGAAGGCCGTCAGCAGCCCCAGGTAGCCGAGCCCGTTCAGCGTGAAGAGAAGGTCGATATGGCCCATCCGCACGTTCAGGTACAGATGCACCAACGCCGTGATGAGACCCGTGGCCAAAATGACCCCGCGCAGCACTGACTTGTTCATGAGACTCCTCCGTAGGTTGGTTGAGGGCCGAGGCGCAGTCGTGCCCTCTTATCTGCCGCCGTCTGCGCCACCTCTACAATGAAACGATGAATTCGCTCCAGGCTTTCCTCCCATGCGGGCTGCTGCTCGTAGCGCAGCCTCGCCGCTAACCCCATTCGCGCCAGGTTCTCGCGATCGCTCGCCAGGAAGCGCAAGCGGCTCGCAAGCGCCTGCGGGTTGTCCTCGTCGATGAGGAAGCCCGAGACCCCGTCCTGCACGAATTCGCCTGCGCCGCCTTGGGAGGCGGCCAGGCACGGCAAGCCAAAGGCCATGCCCTCTAGATAGGCAATGCCGAACCCCTCCAGCGTGGAGGGAACCGCGAGAACATGACCCGTTGCCAGGCACGCGGCCAGTTCGCCGTCTGTCAGCCGGCCGAGGATCTCCACGCGCGCATCGACCCCCAGCCGCTCGGCCTGCTCCCGCACCTGCCGCACGTACGCCGCCGAACGCGTCAGGTCACCGACCACGCGCAACCGCGCCACCCCCGGCGGAAGCGCGGCCATCGCCTCGATCAGCCGCTGCAATCCCTTGCGCGGCGTCACGGCACCCACATAGATCACCTGCAGCGGCCCCTCCGCCAGCGCGCGGACGCGGATCTGGGCAGCCTGCAGGCCCGCCCCCAGCCGGTCGCCGCCCGGATGAGCGACCACACCCGGCACGTCCTGTCCGGCGAGTGCCCGCACCGCCTCGCGTGTGGCGTCGCTGTTATATATGAAGGCGTCTACCCCCGAGAGATAGCGGCGCTCCACCGCCCGCACCACGCTGCGAGGCGGCCAGGCGGCGGGCTCCGCCGAACGCAAGTGGTGGACGATGGATATGATCGGTCGGCCCGGGCGGCGCAGCAGCCGGTTGAGGCCCACCAGTGAGGCATGGTTGAGTTCATCCTCGAGCAGGGCGTCAAGTTCCGCGCGGTGGATTTCCCGGGCCAGGCGCAGGCTCACGTTCTGCAGCACGAGGCGCGGGTACCCGCCCCACGCCATCGAGAAAATGCGCAGCGTATGCCCAGCGCGCCTGAGATGGTCCACCAGCAGGCGGTCGTACAAGTACCCGCCGGTTGGCGTGTCGAGCGATCCGTAGATGACCAGGCCGAGACGCATCAGAGCGCCTCACGAAACGCGGCCCACGCGGAGTCGCTTTCCCACAGCCGGACCGTCACCGCGCCGAAGCCGGCGGTCTTTGTTTCAGCCACAAGCGACGTGCACAGGATCCTTGCGAAATTCTCCAGCGAGGGGTTGAGCCCGGCAAAGGCCGGTAGTTCGTTGAGGATGCGCTCGCGGTACTGGTCGATCAGCCCATCCAGCCGGCGATCGAGATCCACCAGGTCCACCAGGAACCCATGGCGGTCGAGCGTTTCCCCCTCCACGGCCACCTCCAGCCGGTAGGGATGTGAGTGCAGTTCGTTTTCGGGGCCCCAATCACCCCCGACCATGCGGTGACGAGCGATGAATCGGCGTTCAATGCCCAAAGTGAACATGGCTGCCCCTGGCGAGATGGTGGATTACGCGGTGTAGGTCAATGCGACCTGAAGGGCGGAGTCCGCATGAAGGTCGAGAAAGGCATAAGCCTGCGGCGCCTGTTCGAGCGCGAAGCGATGCGTGATGAATTGCGAGGGAGTCAGGCGGCCGAGCCATTCCATGGCAACTTGCATCCGGCGGTCCTTCGTCCAGGCCGGGCCGAGCCCCGCCCCCAGGCTGCTCACCTGGCTCGAGGTCAGGCTCAGCCGCCGGCGGTGAAAGCCACGCCCAAGGTCGAGCAGCACTGGCTTGGTTCCGAACCATGAGCCGACGATGATACGTCCACCAAAGGCCATCGCGTCCAGCGCCTGATTGAGCGCCGGCGGGCGGCCGCTCACCTCGAGGGCCACATCCGCCTCGCCGCCCAGCGCACGGCGCAGCGCAGCGGCCAGGTTCTCCGTGCCCGGGTCGAAGGAGGCGTGCGCCCCCATCTCGCGCGAGGCCTCGCGCCGCCTGGCAAATCCATCCACCGTGACCAGCGCGCTCAGGCCTTGCGCGGCAAGCAGCCCGGTCGCCAAGAGGCCAACCACGCCCTGCCCGAACACGAGGGCCCGTTCGCCCAACACCGCCCGCACGTCCTGAACCAGGCTGACGGCCGTCTCCATGCTCGCCAAGAACAGCGCATCTTCCGTGGCCGTTTCGGCAGGCAGCGCGATCAGTTCCGCCGGCGTAGCAACAAAAAGGCTCTCGTGCGGATGAAAGGCGAACACTCGCCGCCCTTCCCAGCCGGCCAGCGAGGCATCGCCCACCGCCGCAACTCGCCCCACGGCTGCGTAGCCGTACTTGAGCGGGAAGGCCAGCGTGCCGCGCAGTGCACCAATCGTGTCGTCGGCGGCCATCTCGCCCGGTGCTTCGCCCCGAAAGAGCAGCATCTCCGTCCCGGCGCTGATGGCCGAGGCCATCGTCTCAACCAGCAGTTGGCCCGGCGCGGGCCAGGCCAGCTCCTCCTCACGCACTTCCACTTGGCGGGGAGCCGTGAACCACAGCGAATGGCGCCTCAATATGGGCCGCGGGTTCATCGCAGCCATGGCCGCGATGGCCAAACCGGCATTGGTGGCTGAAACGTCCTTCACGCTGCACCTCGCCTCATTCGCGCCGCTCGGCAACAGAACTCCGCAATGATGATTTGGGCGCGGAGCGCAGGCGCCACATCACCCGCGTTCGCCTGCGTGCGCCGCAGGCCACTCATCGTGTGCCGCCCATGAGGTCCATCACGCCTCGCGGCCATGTCCATTGTGGCGCACAGGCACAGTCGCCGGCACAAGCGCCGCGCCGGGCAGCGAGAGCAGATGATTCATTCGCTGGATTTTGGTCGCGAGGTAGTGCGCGTTCTCGGCGTGAACTCGGGCCGGCAGCGGCACGCGTCGCGCCACGCGTACGCCCAGCGCTTTCAAGCTTGCGATCTTCTGTGGATTGTTGGTGAGCAAGTCGATGGAGCGCACGCCCAGGTCGCCCAGGATGAGCGCCGCCATGCGGTAGTCGCGTTCGTCAGGCTGGTGCCCGAGTGCGAGGTTGGCTTCCACCGTGTCGTAGCCCTGATCCTGCAAGTTGTAGGCGCGCAGTTTGTCGAGCAACCCGATGCCGCGCCCCTCCTGCGGCAGGTACAGCACCACGCCTCGCCCGGCCGCGGCAATGGCGCGCATCGCGCGATGCAGTTGTTCACCGCAATCGCAACGCCGCGAGCCGAGCACGTCACCAGTGTAGCACTGCGAATGCACTCGCACCAGCACGCGCTCGCCGCCGGTCACCTCGCCCATCACCAGCGCCAGGTGATCGAGTCCATCGCGATCGTTGCGATACAGGCACAGTTGGAATTCCCCCTCTTCGGTCGGCACCCGCGCGCAGGCCATGCGCTGGATCGTCATTTCTGCCATGCCGTATGAACCTCCTCGGTCCTCCTGCCCTATTTCTTTCTATATAGGTAGTAGTTATCTATTTATACGGCACACAGAGCGGAATCGGTTCTTTTCGGCTTCCGGAAGTGGGAATCGGGCAGCTTGCCCGCTTGGATCGGGGTCGCGGGCGCGGGTCACCCGCCGCCCAGCGTGTCTTGTGGACTTGTGATCGCGCGCCCCTCGCCGAACGCGCCTCGCTCTGAGTGCGGCGTGCGTTCCAACTTTCACATGGCTGTGCGACTCATCCGCAATGGTCTCGGGTAATGCGCGATGGGGGTCACCGCTTCCCGCGAACAGAATCCAATCTCCCTCTCAAAAACATAAGGGGCCAGGCGGATGGCCTGGCCCCTGTGTGATGCACGCGCGCTATTCGACGGTGACGCTCTTGGCCAGGTTGCGAGGTTGATCCACGTCGCACCCGCGCAGCACCGCGATGTGGTAGGCGAGCATTTGGAGTGGGATCACGGTCAGCACCGGGCTGAGCATCCATGAGACCTCCGGCACGAACAGCGTGTGGTCCGCCTTGGAAGGCATCAGGCTGTCGCCGTCGGTGACCACAGCCATCACCACCCCGCCGCGGGCTTTGGCCTGCTCCACCTGGCTGAGCATCTTCTCGTACCACGGGTCGCGCGGCGCGAGCGCTACCACCGGCATGCTCGGCTCGATGAGCGCGATCGGCCCATGCTTCATCTCGCCCGCGGGGTAACCCTCGGCGTGGATGTAAGAGATCTCTTTGAGCTTGAGCGCGCCCTCGTAGGCGATGGGCATGTTGATGCCGCGCCCCAGGTACAGGCAGTGCTCCATGTGCTGCAGAGCCACCGCCACCTGTTCTACGTCGCTCTCGCGCGCCAGACATTCGCCCACCAGGCGCGGCAGCCGGCGCAATTCGGAAACCCGCGCGCGGCGCTCGTCATCGCTGAGTGTTCCACGCAGCTCGGCCAGGTGCAGCGCCAGGAGATACAGATCGACCAGCGGCGCGGTGAAGGCTTTGGTCGAGGCCACGCCGATCTCCGGCCCGGATTGCATCGAGATGAATCCGTCGGCCATGCGCATCGCCTGTGAACCTATGACATTGACGATGCTCCACAGCCGGGCGCCTTTGCGGCGTGCCTCTTCCATAGCGGCCAGCGTGTCGGCCGTCTCGCCCGATTGGCTGATGGCGATGACCACGGTGTCGGGATCCAGGATCGGGTCGCGGTAGCGGAACTCGGAGGCGATCTCGACCTCGGCCGGGATGTGGGCCAGGCGCTCGATGAGCAGCCGTCCCACCATTCCGGCATGCGCCGCGGTGCCGCACGCGGTCAGCACGATGCGCCGGATGCGCTTGGCATAGTCGGGCGTCAAACCGAGATCGGGCAGCATCACCCGGCCGCGCTCAAAGTCCACCCGCCCGGCAATCGTGTCGCCGATCGAGCGCACTTGCTCGTGGATTTCTTTCTGCATGAAATGCTTGTAGTTGCCCTTCTCGGCCGCCACCGGATCCCACGAGACCGATTGCAGCGGCAGGTCGAGGGGTTGACCCTCCAGCGTGCTCGCCCGGAATCCGTCGCGCGTGACCACCACCATCTGGCCCGGGTCGAGGAACGCCATCTGTCGTGTATGCTCGAGCAGGGCCGGCATGTCGGAGGCGATGAACATTTCGCCCTGGCCCTGGCCGACCACCACCCCGCCGGCATGGCCCACGCGGGCGGCCACGATGGTGCCCGGCTCTCGCAGCGAGAGCAGCACGATGCCGTGCGCCCCGCGCAGATGAGCGATTGCCCGCCGCGCCGCCTCGGTGAAGGGAAAACCCGCTTGCAGGTAGCGGTCGACCAGATGCACAATGACCTCGGTGTCGGTGTCGGAAGTGAAGGTGACGCCCTCGGCCTGCAATTCCTCTTTGAGCGGGATGAAGTTCTCGACAATCCCGTTGTGCACCACCACCACCTCGCCCGAGGCGCTGGTGTGCGGGTGCGCGTTGCGCTCGCTGGGCTCGCCGTGCGTGGCCCAGCGCGTGTGGCCGATGCCCACTGTCCCGTGCACCGGCGAGGCACTCACCTTGCTGATCAGGTTGTTGAGCTTGCCCACATCGCGCCGGATTTCGAAGTGGTCGCCCGATAGGACGGCAATGCCCGCCGAATCGTACCCGCGATACTCGAGGCGCTTGAGTCCGTCGAGCAGAATCGGCGCGGCCTCACGTGAACCGACGTAAGCCACGATGCCACACATGCAGAACCTCCTCATGCCTATTTGGGTCAAACCACAACCGGAGCGCTTGCCGTACGCACGGCCGACGCGCGGGCCTCGCGCGCGGCGCGCTGTGCGTGCCGCGGCGAACTCAGCCGGGGTCGATCGTCACGCTCGGTTGTGTCGGCCACGCCCCGGGGTTTGCCGGCGCAGTTGCCTGCACCGTCTTGACCCTGGGATTGTGCGGGGGAACCCCGCGGGGGGAAGGAGATGGGCGGTGGCACGCCCAGAGGGCTTCCGCTGATCTGTCGATTTTCTCTCCGGCAGCGCCGGAGATTAACCCTGCCGTGCGGCAAGGAACCCTCTGCCTCGTCAACCTGCGGCGGCGCGCAGCGAGCCTCGCAGCCACAGGTCCATGCGCTATTCCTCCCCAAGCTCTGTGTGCTTCACCTCCCGCAGATTTGTATCGAACGGATAGGTGCGCCGGGATTATATCACCCGGCCGAGGCAGGTCCTTTCAGCGAATTCTGCGGCCCAGCCCAGCCAACGCGAGCGGCCTGCGGCGTGGGACCGCGTTCTCTTTGGTATACTGGCCGCGCACGCTGTCCTCAGGAGGTTTTATGCGCAAGTTCGGCGCCCGTCTTCTCGCGGCGGGCTTTATTTTGTGCGGGCTGCTCGCCGCCTGCGCCGCTCCCCCCTCCACGGTGAGTGAACTGCATTACGGTTTGACGCTCGTCCCCACCGGGCTCGACCCGCATATCAATGCCTCGTCCGAACTCGGTATCCCGCTGCGCTCGGTGTACGACACGCTCATCTTCCGCAACGCACAGGGCCGCTTCGTGCCCGGGTTGGCCCGCGCCTGGACGATCAGCACCGACGGCCTGAGCTATACCTTCTCGCTGCGGGCCGGTGTGAGCTTTCACGACGGCACGCCCTTCGATGGCGATGCTGTGCGCATCAACCTGGAGCGCATCCTCAACCCGGAGACGAAATCGCAGAAGGCGCGCTTCATGCTCGGCCCGCTCACCCGCGTCGAGGTACTCGACGCGCTGACTGTGCGTCTGAGCCTGAGCGAGCCGTTTGCGCCACTCCTGGATGCGTTATCGCAGCCGTATTGTGGCCTGGCGTCGCCGACGGCCCTCGCGCACTGGGGCGACACGGACTATCAGTTCCACCAGGTGGGCACCGGGCCGTACCGCTTCGCCGAATACGTCAGCGGGGATCATCTGACGCTCGAACGCAACCCGGACTACGCCTGGGGACCTTCCATCTATAACAATCGCAAGGCGGCCGTGGAGCGCATCATCTTCCGCTTCTACGCAGACCCGGCCACGCGCGCGCCTGCATTGCTCTCGGGCGAGGCCGACGTGATGGGCGAGCTGCCGCCGCAGGACGCTCTCCGCCTCAAGCAGGACCCCTCCTTCCAACTGGTGCCGGTTCCGATCCCCGGCCAGCCGCTGGCGCTCTACCTCAACACCCAGTCCCCGCCCACCGACGATTTGTCCGTTCGCCAGGCGCTGATCGTGAGTGCCGGCCGGCAAGCAATCATCGATACGATCTTCGGCGGCCTCTCTCCGGTGGCCACCAGCCCCATCTCTTCCTCGACCTGGGGCTTTGTGGAGGTGGTACCGGCCGCGCAGGACACAGCGCGGGCCGAGGCCCTGCTGGATGAGGCCGGCTGGCTCCGCGAGCCTTCCTCCGAGTGGCGCGTCAGGAACGGCACAGCCCTGACCGTGGAGGTCGTCATCCCGCCGTGGGGCTTCAACCCACAGGTCGGCCAGATGCTCGAACAGCAATGGGAGGCGCTCGGCATTCGGGTCAACCTGACGCAGGTGGCCTCGTTCGCGGGGTTGCGTGAGGCGCAGGCCGCGGGCAAATACAACCTGCTCTCGATCAATCTCTCGGGCGCAGACCCCGACCTCATGCGGCCGTTCTTCGTGAGCGATGGGTCCTACAATCTTTCGCGAGTGGCGGACGCGCAGCTCGATACACTGTTGGGTGACGCGGCGCGTGCCACCGACCCGGCGGAACGACTGCGGCTCATGGCCGAGGCCCAGCAGCGCGTTGCGGCGTTGGCGCTCGTCCTTCCGGTACGCGATTACGTCAACCTCAACATGGCACGCGCCGGGGTGGAAGGATTGAGCTACGATGCCCAGGGATGGTTCCCGCTGCTGATCGACGTGAGTCTGAAGCAACCCTGAAGCGTAGAATCGTGCCACCCGTGTTCCGCCCCGAGCCTGCCCCGCGACCGAGGATGTTGAAGCGCGAGGCGCACGGGCCTCGGGGCGGCCTCTCCCAATGAGCCTGCAGACTTTCCTTCGGCGAATTCTCGGCAGCCTGACCACCATCTGGTTTGTCACCACGTTGGTGTTCTTTGCCATACGCCTGAGCCATATCGACCCGCTGGCGGCGCTGCTCGGGCAGGGGCTGGCCAGCCAGGCCCAGGCGGCCGAGATGCGCACTGCGCTCGGCCTCGACCGCCCGCTGCTCCAGCAATACGCCCTCTTCCTGAGCGGCCTGGCACGCGGCGACCTGGGCCGATCGCTCTTCGACGGCCAGCCTGTCGTGCGCGCGATCGCTCAGAGCTTACGCTTCACGGCCCCCCTGGCGCTCTCGGCATGGCTGCTGGCCATCGCCCTCGGCCTCGCGCTCGGCAGCCTGGCCTCGCGTGCAAGCGCCTGGGAAGCCGGGCGCCCCGCCCGTTGGCTCGCGCGGCAGACAAGCGCCGCGCTCGTGCTGGGCACCTCCACCCCCGTGGCTTGGTCCGGCTTGCTCATCTTGTGGGCCGCGGTGCCGCTGCTTACGGGGCTGCACCCCGGGCCGGCGCGCGATGTGGCCCAGCTCGCGCTGCCGGCGCTGACGCTGGGCATTGCCTCGGGCTGCAGCCTCGGGCGCGTGGCGGAGGCCGGGCTCGCCCGTGCCCGCCGCGAGCCGTTCTTCATCGCCGCCCGCGCGCGGGGCATTCGCCCGGTGTGGCGGCTGGAGTGGTCCGCATTGCGCACCACGCTTGCGCCGGTCATCTCGTTGGCCGGGGTGGAGGCCGCATTCCTCCTCGGTGGAACGATGGTCACCGAGACTTTGTTCGCCCGCCCGGGGGTCGGCCGGCTGCTCGTCGAATCGATTCTGCGCGGCGATTTCCCGCTGGTGCAGGCAATCGTCGCCCTCATGGCGGCCGGGTATGCGCTCTTCAACCTGCTGGCCGATGTTCTGGCCAGCAGCCTCGACCCGCGGCTGCGTGAGGAGGCCGAGTGACATCGCGCCCCTCGCCCCCACGTCTCGCCTCGCTGATGACCCAGGCCCCGCGCGTGCGCCGCACGCCGTGGATCGCCCTGGCCTGGCTGGCCATCATCCTCCTGGGAGGTGTGTTGAGCGCGGGCGCAGCCCTCAACGCGCCGTTCGAATCGCTTGCGCCACCAAGCTCGATCCATCCCCTGGGCACCGACCTGCTCGGTCGCGACGTGGGGCTGCGCCTACTGGCCGGCGGATTGCGCACGCTGCGCATGGCCGCCGCGGCCACACTGATTGCGGCGGTCCTGGGATCGATATGGGGGCTGGTGGCCGGCCACGCAGGCGGATGGTTGGAGTGGATCCTGGTTCACGCCAACGATGTGTTGCTCTCGGTGCCGGGCCTGGTGCTGGCATTGGTCGTGATCGCCGCGCTGGGGCAGCACGAGGCCACCATCATCCTGGCGGTCGGGCTGGGCGGCGTGGGGAGCTATGCCCGCCTGGCGCGTTCGGCCGCCGCCGAGACATCCCACCGCTCCTTCGTTCTGGCCGCGCGCGTGCTTGGCGCGGGCGAGGTGCGCCTGCTCCAACACCATGTATTTCCAAACACCCTCGAGGCGCTCACCGCTTACGCGCTTTTACATTTCGGTTGGGCTCTGGTAAACTCGGCCTCGTTGACATTCTTGGGATTGGGAGGCGCGCCTTCCATCCCCGACTGGGGCCAGATGCTCAACGAGAGCCGGCTCGTGTTTCTCAACGCGCCCTGGCTCGCAGCAGCCCCCGGTACGGCTCTGGCCCTCACCGTCTTGGCAGTCCAGCGTCTGGGAGAGTGGATCGCCCAACCCTGAGGCGGATCGCTGCGGGTGTGGAGCGCCCCGCCGCGGTCTGGCTGCGCAGTTCCGTTCCCGAGGTCATCCATGACGATCGCTCTGCTCGTGTTGCTGGCTCTTGCGGTGGCGTTTGATTTCCTCAACGGATTCCACGACAGCAGCAACGTCGTGGCGACGGTCATCACCTCCGGCGCCATGCACCCACGGGTGGCTCTGTTCACGGCGGCCGCCGCTCATTTCATCGCACCGTTTGTCCTGCCTCTGGCTGTGGCCACCACCCTCGGGGAAGGCATGCTGCACGATCAGGCCATCCAGATCAACGTCGTCATCGCCGGCTTGGCGGCGGCCGTCGTCTGGAACATCGTCACCTGGTATCTGGGCCTGCC
>DATEAT010000095.1:0-9230 GCA_035288225.1 Anaerolineales bacterium
GTGATGGTCAGGCTGGGGTTGACCCCGGGGTTGGCCGGCATGATCGAACCATCCACCACGTAAAGGCCCGGATAGTTGAATGCCTGGCAGTCGAGATCCACTACCCCTTCCTCGGCATTGGCGCCGAAGCAACACCCCCCGAGCATGTGGGCCGTGGTGGGCACATTGAGCAACCCCTCGGGGATGGTGCCCGTCGGACGCGAACGTGTCTTTTCGGCGAAGGAGCGGATCACGCGGTGCCCGAGTTCCGTATCTACCGGCACCGCATGCTCGCGGTCGTGTTCTGCCACTAGGCCGCGCCGCAACAGCGTGGTGAGCGAGCGCCCCAGGCGCAGACGGAGCTGGTTGTCTTCCGTCTGCATGATCATGAGAGCGATGCCTCGGCGTGTCATGCCGGGTAGCCACTTGATGCTGATGAAGTCGAGCGGATGCCGAACGATTGCCCATGCCATCTTGCCTAGGCGTGAGAGAAACGCGCCGCCGGGCCGGATGAGCGGGGCCGCCAGCAGCCAGTAGATGAGCGAGGAGCCGGGCGAGAACCTTACAGGTTCCACCTGTGTGGCGTTGTCGGCACGGATGATGGAACTGATCGCCACCCCTTGGGAATGGTCGATATTCTTGTCGCGAGAGAACGCACCGAGAAATGCCTCGCTGTTGGTGCGCACGCGCTCGCCCAGGCGGGGCGAGAGGCGAGGCAGCGAGCGCGTGACGTCGCGGCAGCGGAGCATGAGGTCGAGTGTGCCGAGCACCCCCGCCGCGAGGATCACGTTGCGCGAACGCACCGATCGTGAGGCGGCCGGAAACCACGCGGTTGAAGACCGGAAGGCCACTTCGTAGCGTGCGCCGTCCCCTTGCGCCGTGAGCGGGCGAACGTCCCTGACTTCGACCTCCGGCACGATTCGCGCCCCGTACTTCTCGGCGAACCACAAGTAGTTCTTTTCGAGAGTGTTCATGGCGTTGTAGCGGCAGCCCACAAAGCAGCCGCCGCAATGGATGCAGCCCACGCGCCGCGGCCCATCCCCGCCGAAGTACGGGTCTTCGACCTCCCGCTCGGCTTCGCCGAAGAACGCGCCGACGGTCGTCGTGCGGAAGGACTGCCCATGCCCCAGTTCGGTCGCCACCCGCCGCAGCGCCTCGTCGGCCGGCCAGAACTTCGGATTGGGGGCCACGCCGAGCATGCGGCGCGCCGTGACCACGTGCGGTTCGAGCAGCGCGCGCCAGTTTGCAAGGTGCGCCCAGGAGGGTGCAGAGTAGAAGCCCTCCTCCGGCTCGATGAGCACCGCGGCGTACACCAGGCTGCCGCCGCCGACGCCGCTGGAGTGGAAAACGAATAGGCCATTCAAGAGACTCATCTGGAAGGCGCCGTGGCAGCGCAGCGCCGGTAACCATAAGAAGCGCGGGATGCTCCAATTGGTGCGCGGGAAGTCCTTGTCCCCAAATCGCTTGCCTCGTTCGAGCACCAACACGCGATAGCCCTTCTCGGCCAATCGCATGGCCGAGACGCTGCCCCCAAACCCGGAGCCGACGATGACGTAGTCGTAGACTTCGGTGTAGGAAAGGGCGCCATTGGCGCCGCGCTCCAAAGCACTCATTGCTCCTCCAGTAAGTGTGAGCCCATGCCCGTTCGAGCGCGCAGGTTTGGCCAGGGCTGCGCCATTCCAGCTTGTGCTCGTTCTCGTCCCAGGTCAGGTGGCGATCCCTACGCTCTTGGCGCAGCGAACAAAATCCAGGACGACCGGCACATTGCGCATCATGTAGACCACATCACCCTGCACGCGGAGCTTCCCGGTGAGCATGGCCTGCATTGGGTCGATCTCGCCGTCCAGGATCTTTAGGAAGTTGGCCAGAGGTGCGCGAAGGGTGAACTTGGCCCTCGGTGAATCCCCCGGGGAGGTGAGAACTCGCGAGCCGCGGCACTTGCCGTGCCACAGGTCGAGATACAAAGAGATGTTTGGATCGCCGGAGGCTCCTCCGGCATCTGGCTGGATCTCGAAGATCAGGTCCGCCTCCCAGTTCTTGGCGATTTCGGCGTAGCGCGGGTCGCGGTTGAGGATCAACTCGAATGCGTGCAGCCATTCAGCGCTTGGGAAGGGATAGGCCATGCCAGCCTCCTGGGTTGAGAGGTGCACTGAACGGAAATCGGAGGGCGTTCGACCGCTGGGCGCGATGCCAGCCGCCGCCGTGTGCGCCCGGTGCGGGCGGCATACGCATCCTGCACGGCGCGTGAGCCACCTCGGCCCAACACATCGACAAGGTGCATCGACCGGCGATCGGTAAGGGCCAACTGCGCAAGTGTATAGCAAACCCAGCCATGCATGCAACCCCTTGGGTGGTGGGATGCGACAAACTAGAAAATCGGACCGACAAACGACGGATGGTGCCACCCAATCGCCCGTTGCCTGTTGACTCGAGAAACGCATTAATGCTAGACTGAAATGACCAACCAAACGGTCGGTAGGGAGAGGCGGATGCAAAGAGAAGAGATTCTCGCGGCCGCCGCGCAGATATTCCGCGATAAGGGCTACCACGCCACCTCGATGCAGGACATCGCCGAGGCGGTCCACCTGCAAAAGGGCAGCCTCTACCACCACATACGCAGCAAGGAAGAAATCCTCGCCTCGCTCCTCGACCGCGCCTTGGATCTGCTCATCCTCAGCATGCAAGAAGTCATGGCCTCACCGCTCTCGGTGGAGCAGAAACTGCGTTCCGCCATGCGCATGTACGCCGACAATATCGCTGTCCACAGCGACCTGGCGGCCGTGCTGCTGCTCGAGTATCGCAATCTCTCGCCTCGCCTGCGCGCGCGCCACATGGGCCGCCGCGATCGGTTCGAGGCCTTGTGGCGTGAACTCCTCCGCCAGGGCATGCAGCAGGGCGTCTTCCGCACCTCCGATGAAAAACTCGTGGCCCTGGCGATCCTCGGCGTACAAAACTGGATGCTCACCTGGTACCGCCCCGAGGGACCGCTCTCGGCCGCCGAACTTTCCAACCGCTTTGCCGATCTCTTTCTTAATGGTCTGCTGACACATGGAGCCAGTGATTGAACGGTTCGACCCGGCCGAAGGGATCCGCCTGTACCGGTTTGGAGTCCGCGCCTTCCCCGGCCTTGAATCCAAGGTGCATCTCATTCTCGCACCAGCGCTTTCGGTTCTGGTGGACACCGGTTCCGGATTCGGCGAAAGCGACGAGGACCTGGATGCAGGCTTAGAGCTCATCGCCTCGCAATACGACGAGGCGTGCCGTCCGCACCAACTCACGCATATTGTGGTCAGCCATGGACATATCGATCATTTTGGCGGGTTGTCCCACCTGAGGGAAAGATGCACGGCGCACGTCGTCCTCCACGAGCTCGATTTGCCGGTTGTGACTCGTTATGCCGAGCGCCTGGAAATCACCGCCGGGCGCCTGGAAGCGTTCCTCGAGCGGGCCGGGGCGAGCCAGGCCACGAGCATGGGGCTGCTCGAGATGTACCGCATGACCAAGGGTTTGGTGCGCGGTGCCGCGGTGGATATGGTGGTGGAGGGGAGCCAAGGCGACCTCGGCCCGTTGCACCTCACGCACTACCCCGGACACTGCCCGGGCCTCATGACCGTGCGCGTTGGCGACATTCTGCTGACCTCCGACCTTATCCTGCCGCGCACCTCGCCGCACCAATCGCCGGAGGAGCTGGCGCCGTACACCGGGCTCGATCACTATCTTGCCTCCCTGCGCCGGTTGCGCCGCGAACCCGCGCCACGCTTGGCCTTGGGCGGGCACGAGCAGCCGATGCCCGACGTGCGTGCGCGGATCAAGGAAATCGAGCAACTGCATGCCCAGCGGCTGGCCCTGGTGGTCGAGTTCCTCGGCCAGGAACACACCCTGAGCGAGATCTCATTCGAACTATTCGGACCCGTGCACGGCTACCACGTGCTGCTCGCATTGGAGGAGGCGGGCGCGCATACTGAATTTCTGCTCCAGCGCGGATACGTGGATGTGGTCAACGCCGGCGCGCTGGGCGAGAGCATGAATGGGGCGGCGCGCTACCGGCGTTCGCCCACGCGAAGATGGAGCGGGCTTCCAACTTCGCCCGAGCAGTAGGCCGACAGCCATCACCTGGCAGGCGTGACAAGGAGGCACTATGTACTCTTTCGAGCCGAGTGAAGAACAACGCATGCTCATCGACGCCATTCACAAGTTCGCCGCCAAGGATCTGCGCGAGGCGGCGCACGAGGCCGATGAGTCTGGCGCCTTCCCCGAGGCGCTGATTGGCAAGGGCTGGGAACTGGGTGTGGTGCAGGCCAGCATTCCGGAGAGCCTGGGCGGGTTCGGTGAGCATTCCGCCGTGACGGGTGTGCTGGCGGGCGAGGAACTGGCCTGGGGCGACCTGGCCGGGGCTATGCACATCCTTGCGCCAGGGCTTCTGGCGTTCCCGGTGCTTGCGGCAGGCACCGACGAACAGAAGCAGAAGATCCTGCCGCCGCTGCTCGAGGGGGCTTATCGCGCGGCGACTGCCGCCTGGGTGGAGCCCTTCTTCGATTTTGACCCGAGTGAACTGCGCACGACCGCACGTAAGAAAGGCGACTCGTACGTCCTCGACGGGCACAAGTGCTTTGTGCCCCTGGCCGATCGCGCAGAGCACCTGCTCGTGTTTGCCGCCGTCGATGGCCGCACCCAGGCCTTCATCGTGCCCCGCACCACCGCCGGCGTCACGGTGCTCGAGCGCGAAGGCAACCTTGGCCTGCGCGCCTTGCCAACCTTCGAGGTGAAGTTCGAAGGCTGCACGCTGCCCGCCGCCGCGCGCCTGGGAGGCGATGCCGGATTCGACCCGCTGCTCTTGCTCAACGTCACGCGCGTGGCGCTGGCGGGCATGGCTGTCGGCGTGAGCCGCGCGGCGTTTGAGTATGCCCTCGCCTATGCCAAGGACCGCGTGCAGTTTGGCGTGCCGATCGCCCAGAAACAGGCAGTGGCCTTCATGCTGGCCGAGATGGCCACCGAGATCGATGCCACCCGCATGCTGGTTTGGGAAGCCGCCTGGACCCTCGACAAGGGTCTGGACGCCACCCACGCCGCCGCGCTGGCCAAGACCGGCGCCGACGATACGACCATGATGGTCACCGACCGTGGGGTGCAAATCCTGGGCGGGCACGGCTACATCCGCGAACATCCGGTAGAGCTGTGGATGCGCAACGGTCGCGGCTTCCCGATGTTCACCGGGATGGCGATGGTCTGAGTGCAGCTCAGCGCGCCTACGCTGAAGGAGAGGATGCCATGATCGATTTCGAAATGCCTTCCCCGATTGCCAAACAGCGAGTCATGCTGCAGACCGTGGCCGAAAATATGATGCGGCCGGTCTCGCGCCAAATGGATGAGCACGAGCATGAGATCCCTTGGGATTACATCAACTTCATGCACGGCGCGATGCGCGCCACCTCGGCCGGGTCGCTGGCCCCGCAGGAGAAGAAGCGCGAGGGGCCGCGCCTGGGCTACCAGATCCTGGCGCACATGATCGAGACCCTCTCCTGGGGTGACGCCGGGCTGTATCTGTGCACCCCGGGCGGCGGGCTGGGCGCCGCGGCGGTCGAGGCCACCGGCACGCCGGAACAAAAGGAACGCTTCCTCAAGCGCTTCCAAGAGGAGCTGCCGGTGCTCGGTTGCATGGCGATGACCGAGCCGCAAGCCGGGTCGGATACCTCGTCCATTCGTACCACGGCGGTGCGTGACGGCGACTTCTGGGTGCTCAACGGCGAAAAGATCTTCGTCACGGCGGGCCAGAAATCGCTGGTGGAGACCAAAGGCTTCGTCGTGGTGTGGGCCACCATCGATCCCTCGGCTGGCCGCGCGGGCATGCGCCCGTTCGTGGTTGAGGCGGGCACGCCGGGCGTGACCGTCACCAAACTCGAGCACAAGCTGGGCATCCGCGCCTCCGACACGGCCTCAGTCGTGCTGCAGGATTGCCGCATTCCGTTCGGCAACATCCTGGGCAGCGCTGAAGTGGCGAAAGAAAAAACCACTGAGACCGGCTTCAAGGGCGCCATGGCCACCTTCGACGCCACCCGGCCGCTGGTCTCGGCCTCGGCCATGGGCATTGCCCGAGCCACGGTCGAACTGGTGAAGGAGTTGCTGGCGCAGCAAGGCATAACCATCCGCTACCATCTGCCACGCCAGAAGCTGACCCATATCGAGCGCGAGGTGATCGATATGGAAGTCATGCTGCGCAGCGCCTGGCTGCTGGTGCTCAAGGCGGTGTGGATGGCCGATCAGCGCCTGCCCAACTCGTCGGAAGCCTCCATGTCGAAGGTCAAAGCCGGCGACGCGGTCACTAAGATCACCCAGCGCGCGATGGAACTCATGGGACCGGTAGCCTACTCACGCAAGCTGCTGCTCGAGAAGTGGTTCCGCGACGCAAAGATCAACGACATCTTCGAGGGAACCGGGCAGATCAACCGCCTGGTCGTCGCGCGGCGTATCCTGGGATATAGCAGCCGCGAGTTGCGCTAAGGGCGGGGCGCGGGCTTGCCCGCGCCTGCGCCGTGCCCCCCATAGGGAGGGAGCAATGACCTATACCATTCGTCATGCGGCCGTCATCGGGGCCGGCACGATGGGCGCAGGGCTGGCCGCTCACCTGGCAGGTGCCGGGGTCACGGTCACTCTGCTCGATATCGTGCCGCCGAAGCTCACCCCCGAGGAAGAGAAGAAGGGCCTGACCCTGAAGGACTCGCACGTGCGCGACCGCTTCGCGCGCACCGGGCTCGAGCGGGCGCTTCAGTCGCGGCCAGCCAGCTTCTACATTCCCGATCTGGCAAACCGCATCCGTGTCGGGAACCTCGAGGACGATTTCGACCTGCTCAAGGAGGCGGACTGGATCCTGGAGGCCATCGTCGAGGACCTGAAGATCAAACAGGCCCTGATGGCCCGCCTGGAGACGGTGCGCAAACCGAAGGCCATCGTCAGCACGAACACCTCCGGCATCCCGGTTTCACAGATTGCCCAGGGTCGCTCGGAGGCGTTCCGGCGGCACTTCCTCGGCACGCACTTCTTCAACCCGCCGCGCTATCTGCCGCTCTTGGAGATCATCCCCACCGGCGACACGGCCTCGGAACTGATCGAGTTCATGCGCGCCTACGGAACCCGCGCGCTGGGGAAGGGCGTGGTGATCGCGAAGGATACGCCCAACTTCATCGCCAACCGCGTCGGGACCATCGGCGGCATCTTCCTCATCGATTACGCATTGCGCCATGGCTACACAATCGATGAAGTGGATGCACTCACCGGCCCGCTGGTGGGCCACCCCAAAACGGGCACCTTCCGCCTGTTCGACCTGGTCGGCATCGACGTGCTGGACCATGTCATCCGCAACCTGCACCCGGCCGTGCCGGAGGACGAGCAGCGCGGGCTGATGGCCTCGCCCCTGGTGCTCGGGCTCTTCGACAAGATGGTGAAGAACAACTGGCTGGGCGGCAAGACCAACCAGGGCTTCTACAAGGAGGTGCGCGTCGAAGGCAAGAAGGACTTCTGGACCCTCAACCTCAAGACGATGGATTACGAGGCGCCTAGCAAGCCACGTTTCGAATCGGTAGGCAAAGCCCGCGAGATCCAACCCCTGGGCGAGCGCCTCAAAGCGCTGCTGGCTGAGAACGACCGCGCGGCCGAGCTGCTGCGCCAGGTGACCTACCATGGGCTGGCCTACGCCTCGAATCGCATCCCCGAGATTGCAGACGACTTGATGGCCGTAGACCTGGCCCTCAAGTGGGGCTTCATGCATGAGGCCGGCCCCTTCGAAACCTGGGATGCGCTGGGCGTGGCCGAGACGGTGGAGAAAATGGAAGCGGCGGGCCACAAGCCGGCGCCGTGGGTGCGCGAGATGCTGGCCGCCGGCTGCCCCACTTTCTATCAGTCGGAGGCGGGTGAGCCGGTCGCCGTCTATAACCTCGCCAAGCGAGGCTACCAGCGCATTGCTGCGGACCCGGGCATCCTGCGCCTCGCACCGCGCAAGAAGGGCGGGGGCGTGATCGAAGAGAACGCCGGGGCCTCGCTGGTGGATATCGGCGACGGGGTGGCCTGCCTCGAATTCCACACCAAAATGAATGCGCTCGACACCGACATCTGGGACCTGATGCAGCGCACGCTCGACCGCCTGGATGCGGGCGAATTCGAAGGTCTGGTCATCGGCAATGAAGGCGACAACTTCTGCGCGGGGGCCAACATCTTCTTGGTGGCGGTGGGGGCGCAGAATCAGGAATGGGAGCAGCTGGAGAAGGCCATCCGCGGCTTCCAGCTGATCAATCAACGCATTCGCTACTCGACGCGGCCGGTCGCCGTCGCCGTGGCCGGCATGGCGCTGGGCGGTGGCTGCGAGATGACCATGGCCTGTCCGAACGCGCTCGCGGCGGCCGAGAGTTACATCGGCCTGGTGGAGGTGGGAGTCGGCCTCATCCCGGCCGGCGGCGGCTGCAAGGAAATGGTGCGGCGCATCCTTTCGCCCGCCATGCGCACCAAGGGCTCCGATCCGCTGGTTTCGCTGCAGCGCATCTTCGAAATGGTCGGCCAGGCCAAGGTGGCGACGAGCGCCGAGGAGGCCCGCGCCTTCGGGTTCCTCTCGCCGGGCGATCGCATGGTGATCAATCGATCGCACCTGCTGGCCGAAGCCAAGCGTGAGGTTCTCTATCGTGCGCAGGAAGGCTACCGGCCGCCCATGCCCCTCAAGTTGTACGCGGCGGGGCGCGACTCGCTCTCGGGCATGCAGGTGGGCGTGTTCATGTTCAAGGAGAGCGGGTTCATTAGTGAACACGACGCGCTCATCGGAAACCACCTGGCCAACATCCTGTGCGGCGGGCCGCTCAGCCAGCCGGCCTGGGTGGATGAGCAGTACTTCCTCGACCTGGAATGCGAGGCCTTCCTCTCGCTGTGCGGGGAAGCCAAGACCCAGGAGCGCATCTGGCACATGCTGAAGACGGGCAAGCCGCTGCGCAACTAGCGAATTCCCTGCCGTCTGGAGGCTGCCGGCGCAGGCCGGCGGCACCGGCGGAGGGTGGAGGTGAGCGATGCCTGCAACGAAAGGAAGTGCCGCAACCCCCAAGCGCGCGACGCGCGCACCCGCGGCAACAGGGCGCAAAGCTGCACCGCGCGCAAGCGGCCCGGCCGTGCGGGTCTCGGGCGCGGGGGGACGCGAGGCGGTCATCGTGGCCGCCGTGCGCACGGCCGTGGGGCGCGCCGGGCGCGGCTCGCTGCGCAGCGTGCGGCCGGACGAAATG
>DATEAT010000096.1:0-14687 GCA_035288225.1 Anaerolineales bacterium
ATGGGCAGCGACGCAGGCAGGGATGACGCCAACGGACCCTGCTCCGCCCCAGCGCTTATGGAACGGAAGGCACTCGCTTGCCTCGGCGGCTGACTTGCTAACGGTGCCGTTCTGGCTATGATAGAGCCCAGCACAATGTGCGCCCAAGTCATGTTGCGGCGAGCGAGTGATCCAACTCGCCTCGCCCATGCCGCATGCGTCTACATGGAGACCTGAGATGCCAGCCCGACGCCTCCTCCCCCTTTCACTTCTTTTGGCGCTCGTCCTGCTCACGTCCCTTCCGCTCCCACAAGCCCATGCCTGGACGCTCTGGTACGTCGACGACGCCGGCGCGGACTCACTCACCTGCGGGACGGCCATGGACCCGTGTCGGACCATCCAGTATGCAATCAACAAGGCCGCCGCCCATGACACGATCAGTATCCAGCCCGGCACATACTCCGCGGCGACCAACGGAGAGGCCTTCCCGATTGCTGTGGACAAGGGGATCACCATAAATGGCTCCGGCAGGGATGTGACCATGATCGACGCCGACAACGCCGCGCTGGACGTGTTCAGCGTTCAGGGCTACACCCTCGACTTCTATCTCTACGGGCTTTCGTTGAGGGGCGGAAACCGTGGGGTCTTCATCAGCGGCTGGACCCCGACCTTCATCACCGGCCTGGTTGACAACGTCCGCGTGACGGGGAATCAGACCGGAATCTACACAATGCGCTTCGCGGGGGGGATCGAAGACAGCGACATCTCGGGCAATACCCACCTGGGACTCCACAATTACTACTCCTCGCCCACCATCGAGCAAAACGCCTTCGGCTTCAACGGCAGCGGCGGCGCGGATGCCGCCATCTACAACGACCAATCCAACCCCAACATTATCAACAACATCATCGGTTGGAACAATGGCAGCGGTATCATGAACAACAACTCCAGCCCAACCATTACCAACAACTCGATAGCCTGGAACCTCCAGGGGAGTGGCGTTGCCAACTTCACGACGAGCAATCCCACCGTGTCCAACAACATCATCGCGCTGAACGAGGTTTATGGCATCCATGCGGACGCAACCAGCGCGCCGGTCACCCCGTACAACGATGTGTGGGGCAACGGCTGGGGCGGCTATGCCGACTACTACGGCGTCGGCGCCGGCGCGGGCTCGATCTCGGCCGATCCCCGGTTTGTCAGCCTGGTCGACGCGCACCTCCTGTGCTCCTCGCCCGCGATTGACGCCGGCAACAACGGCGCCCCAAGCGTTCCGTCGGTCGACTACGATGGGAATCCCCGCCCGGTCGGGGGCACGGTTGACATGGGCGCCTACGAATGGCAGAGCCCGTTCCGCTGCCCGGCTTATCTGCCGGCCGTCCTGCGCTAGCAGCGATGAGCCGGGCATGGTGGGCCCCCAGGCAGCTCGGGTGGCACAGATTGCCATGACCCGGCGACGCCCATGAGCGTGGAATGGCCTCGCTCGGCTGCCCCGCCACGCGCCCGGCCCTCGCAAGTCGTTTCTCCCACCCGCTCCATGACCCCAACAGCCCATCTGCAGTCTCTTTTGGCCGATTCGTTGAATGCTTGACGAGGGCCATTTCCCATGGTATCATCCAGCCAAGTGTTTTAGCACTCACAAAGCGAGAGTGCTAAAGGGGTGAAAAGTGCCGGGGCTATCCAATCGGCAGGAGTTTTTTCTCGGGCTGATCGTTCGTGAGTACGTCCAAGCCGCCCAGCCGGTCGGCTCCAAAACGCTGGTGGCTCGCTACGCGCTCGACTTCAGCCCGGCCACAGTGCGCAACGAAATGGTGGCCCTGACCGAGGCCGGCATGCTGCGCCAGCCGCACACTTCGGCCGGCCGCGTGCCGACGGATGACGGCTACCGCTACTTCGTCCAACGCTTGACGGCGGATGCCGACCTGCCCTCGGCTGAGAAGCGCACAATCAGTCATCAGTTCTATCAAGCTCAGGGCGATGTGGACCAGTGGCTGCGCCTGGCGGCCTCGGTGCTCGCCCAGCACTCGAGCGTGGCCTCGGTCGTCACCGCGCCCAGCGCCGATCGCTCGCTGCTGCGTCATCTTGAATTGATATTGGTCCAGGCGCGCCAGGTGCAGCTGATCCTCGTCCTGCAGGGCGGCGAGGTCTTGCAGCAGATGCTCAGCCCGCAGGAGCCGGCGAGCCAGGACACCCTGACGCGCATCGCCGCGCAGGTCACCGCGCGCTGTCAGGGGGCGGATGCCGCGGCGGTCCAACGCGTGGATCAGGGCCTCGACCCGCTCGCGCCCGAGATCCTGCGCATGGTCGCCGAGATGATGCGCCGGGCCGATCGCAGCCCGAGCCCGGATGTGATTTACGACGGGCTTTCCAACGTTCTCAACCAGCCCGAGTTCGCCGACCGCGAGCTCGCTCAGCGAGCGATGCATCTCATCGAAGAACACACCCTGCTGAGCGGCTTTCTCGCGCGAGTGCTCGCCCCGGATGTCGACGGGGTGCAGGTGGTCATCGGCGGCGAAGGCCAGTGGGAGGACCTGCGCGATTGCTCGATGGTCGTGGCGCGCTACGGCGCGCCCGGCCTGGCCACCGGTGCATTGGGCGTGCTGGGCCCGGTGCGCATGGCCTACGACCGGACAATATCGGCAGTGCGTTACGTGGCCACCGTGATGAGCGAACTGGTGACCGAGGCGTTTTCCGAGTAGCACTGCCGCTCAGGGAGTGAGCATGACCGATCTCAACCCGAAGGCCGACGCCGAACCGGAAGGCGAGGCGCGTGAGGCCGCGGAGCTGGAAACGTTCAAGGCTCAGGCCGCCGAGTATCTCGACGGCTGGCGCCGGGCGCAGGCTGAATTGCAGAACTACCGCAAGCGCATCGAGCGCGAGCAGTCGGAGGCACTGGCCCGCACCACCGGCCGCGTGCTGGCACGCTGGTTCCCGGTGCTCGACGATTTCGATCGCGCTCTGCGCGAGCCGCGCACGCCCGAGGCCATCGAACGCTGGGCGGCGGGCGTAGAACTTATCTATCAGAAGTGCCTGGGCCTCCTGCGCGAAGAGGGCGTGCTGCCCATCGAGGCGCGCGGCCAGGCGTTCGACCCGGCGCAACACGAGGCGCTCAGCTACGAGGCCAGCCGCGACCACCACGAGGGAGAAGTGATCGACGTGGTCCGTCCCGGTTACCGGCTTGGCGAAACCGTGCTGCGACCGGCGCTGGTGCGGGTGGCCCGTGCGGCCCCCGATGATGTTGACGCGCCCGCCGCGGACAGTTAGGCGGCGCGGTCTCAAAGGAGAGGATTTTCCATGGGAAAGATTATCGGCATTGACCTTGGAACGACCAACTCAGTGGTGGCGGTCATGGAAGGCGGCGAACCGAAGGTGATCCCTTCGGCCGAGGGCTCGCCGCTCGTCCCGTCGGTGGTGGCGATCAACCCCAAGACCGGCGAGCGGGTGGTGGGGCAGTTGGCCCGCCGCCAGGCCATCGTCAACCCCGAGAACACGGTGTTCTCGATCAAGCGCTTCATGGGGCGCAAGTTCAGCGACCCCGAAGTGCAGCGTGCGCTCAAGTACGTGCCCTACAAGATCTCGGCCGCCCCCAACGGCGACATCCGCGTGCATATGGGCGGGCGCGATTACTCACCGCCCGAGATCAGCGCGATGATACTGGGCAAGCTCAAAGCCGACGCCGAAGCCTATCTCGGCCAGACGGTCACCCAGGCGGTGATCACCACGCCGGCTTACTTTAACGACTCACAGCGCCAGGCCACCAAGGATGCCGGGCAGATCGCCGGCCTGGAAGTGCTGCGCATCATCAACGAGCCCACCGCTTCCTCCCTGGCCTACGGCCTGGATAAGAAGAAGGACGAGACCATTGCGGTCTACGACCTGGGCGGCGGCACGTTCGACATCTCCATCCTCGACGTCGGCGACGGCGTGTTCGAGGTCAAGTCCACCAACGGGGATACCTTCCTGGGCGGCGATGACTTCGACATGCGGGTCATCAGCTGGATCGCCGACGAGTTCCAGAAAGCGGAAGGCATCGACCTGCGCAAGGACCGTCAGGCGCTGCAACGCCTGAAGGAAGCCGGGGAGAAGGCCAAGATCGAGCTGTCCTCGGTCATGCAGACCGAGATCAACCTGCCCTTCATCACCGCGGATGCCACCGGGCCCAAGCACCTCACCACCACCTTGACTCGCGCCAAGCTCGAGCAACTCACCGCGGACCTGATTGAACGATCCATCCAGCCGGTGATGCGCGCCCTGGAAGATGCGCATCTCAAGCCCGCGGACATCAATGAGGTGGTGCTGGTGGGCGGCATGACGCGCATGCCGGCCGTCCAAGAAGCCGTACGGCGTGTGTTCGGCAAGGACCCGCACAAGGGGGTCAACCCGGACGAGGTGGTGGCCGACGGCGCGGCCATCCAGGCCGGCGTACTGGGCGGCGAGGTGAAGGACATCCTGCTGCTGGACGTGACCCCGCTGACGCTCTCTATCGAAACCCTGGGCGGGGTCGCCACCCCGCTCATCGAGCGCAATACGACCATCCCTACCCGCAAGAGCCAGACCTTCTCGACCGCCTCCGACATGCAGACCAGCGTCGAGATCCACGTGGTGCAGGGCGAACGCCCGATGGCCAACGACAACAAGAGCCTGGGCAAGTTCATCCTGGACGGCATCCCGCCGGCGCCGCGCGGCATCCCGCAGATCGAGGTGACCTTCGACATCGATGCCGACGGCATCCTCAAGGTGGAGGCCAAGGACAAGGCCACCAGTCGCAGCCAGCACATCACCATCCAGCCGTCCTCGGGCCTCTCCAAGGACGAGGTGGAGAAGATGACCCGCGATGCCGAGACGCATCGTGACGAGGACCGCCAGCGCAAAGAAGAGATCGAGGCCCGCAATACAGCCGACTCGGCGATCTACACCACCGAGAAGAGCCTGCGCGACGCGGGCGACAAGGTGCCGGCTCCGATCCGCGAGGAAGTCAACCGCAAGATCGAGGCCTTGCGCTCGGCCATGGCCGGCAAGGACCTGCGCGCCATTCAGAGCGCAACCTCCGAGCTGTATCAGGCGGCGCAGACTATCGGCACGGCCATGTATCAAGCCGGCCAGCCGGAGGCGGGCAGCCCTCCGCCGGCAGGCGAGGGCGGCGGCCCGGCTCCCTCCGGGGATGATGTGGTCGAGGGTGAGTTCAAGCAGGTCTAGCGCGCACTGCGCGGGGCCCGCCGTCGCCCACGACGGCAGGCCCCGCGTCTGCGGCAACCCCCTATGGCCGGAGAACCGAGAGACTACTACGACGTGCTGGGCGTGGCGCGCACGGCCAGCGCCGACGATATTCGCAACGCATATCGCGCGCTCGCCAAGAAGTACCACCCCGACGTCAACAAGCTGGCCGGCGCCGAGGAGACCTTCAAGGAGATCAACGAGGCCTACGGCGCCCTGTCGGACGATCAGCGCCGTGCCGCCTACGACCGCTTCGGCCGCGCCGGCCTGAACGGCATGCCCCAGGGCTTTGGCAGCGATTTCGGCGGGCTGGGCGACATCTTCGAGGAGTTCTTCCGCGGCTTCGGCATGAGCACGGGTGCGGCACGCCGCTCCCCGCGCCGTGGACCCGATCTACGTGTTGACGTGACCCTGCCCTTCGGCGATGCGGCGGCCGGCGCCGAGAAACCCATCGAGGTCACACGTCACGAAACGTGTTCGACCTGCCAGGGCAGCGGCGCCGAACCAGGCACTACCCCGGTGCGCTGCGCCACATGCCGCGGCAGCGGCGAAGTCCGCCAGGTGCGCGAGACCTTCCTCGGCTCGATGGTCAATGTCGGCACCTGCCCGGCCTGCAATGGCGCCGGTGAAACGATTCCGACCCCGTGCAAGACCTGCCGCGGGCGAGGTCTCGAACGGCGGACGCGGACACTGGCCATCCCCATCCCGGCCGGCGTGGATGAAGGCACGCAGATCCGCTTGGCGGGCGAGGGCGAGCCCGGCCTGTTCGGCGGGCCGCACGGCAACCTGTACGTTCTCATCCACGTCGAAGCCCATGCATTCTTCCGCCGCCATCGCGACGATCTGATCGTTGAGGTGGGCATCAACATGGCCCAGGCCGCGCTCGGCGCGGAGATTTCGATCCCCACTCTCGACGGCGACGCGCGCGCCTCCCTCCCGGCTGGGACGCAGACCGGGCATGTGGTGCGCCTCAAGGGCAAGGGCATCCCTCACGTTCAGCGCAACGGGCGCGGTGACCTGCTGGCCATCATCAACGTCCAAGTGCCCACGCGCCTCTCCGCCGAACAGAAGCGGCTGATGCGCGAGCTGGGCCAGGCACTCGACTCAACCCCCCAGCCTCTTTCGGAAAGCTTGTACGAACGATTGAAGGGCCATCTGGGTGAGTGAGCCTCGCCGGCCACTGGCTTCCGCCCGCTGGCTGGAGGTGACTCTCGTCCTCGACGACGAGTTGGCCGAGCCGGTGGCGGACGTTCTGGCGCGCTTTGCCCCGGGCGGCGTCGCACTGGGCTACGACAACGTCGACCCCGACCCCGAGCGGCCGCACGCCGGCCCCTTCCGTGTGCAAGCCTATCTGCCGGCCGACGAAAATCTCCCCGCCACCCAAGCCGCGCTCGCGGAAGCTTTGTGGCACCTCGGCCAAATCCGGCCGCTGCCCGAACCGGCACTGCGCTTCGTCGAAAACCAGGATTGGTCGGAGTCGTGGAAGCGGCACTACCGGCCGCTGCGCCTCGGCCGGCATCTGGTCATCATCCCCTCCTGGGCCACCACGGCCCTCGGGCCCGATGACGTCCCGGTCCTTCTGGATCCGGGTATGGCCTTCGGCACCGGCACTCACCCCACCACGCAATTGTGCTTGGAGCTGCTTGAGGAAAACCTGCGCCCGGGCATGACCGTGATTGACCTCGGTTGCGGCTCAGGGATCCTCGGCCTGGCCGCGCTGCGCCTGGGCGCCGGCCTCGTGCTGGCGCTGGATACCGACCCGGAGGCGACCCGCGCCACCCAAGACAACGCACGCCTGAATCAAATCGGCGCCAACCTGCGCACGCATCTCGGATCGCTGACCGACCTGCTCCAGGGTGGTGTGCAGCCGGGCCGCGCCCCGCTGGTCGTCGCCAACATTCTGGCTGGGACGCTCGCGCGCATGCTGGGCGAAGGGTTGCCGCGCGTGCTCGAGCCGGGTGGCCGGCTCATCCTTTCCGGAATCTTGCGCGAACAATCCGCCGAGGTCGAAGCGGCGCTCGAGGCGAGCGGGATGACGCTCGTGGAGCAGCGGACGCGCGAGGACTGGGTCGCGCTCGTGGCGGGGCAGCCCGCCTGAACCTCGCAGCAGCCGCTCCGCTGCCCACGACCGATCGGCCCCACTCCACCCATCGCTGCACTTCGCCCAACGATGTGCAGCCACTTCGTGGCGGCTGCAGATCCACCGCCACCTGGGGGCCCGGTATGCTGGGGCTCTCACGCCAGGTAGCCTGACTTGCGCGGCTGAGATTCCCGTCTAGAATCATGTCGGGCATCGGTCCCACCGCCGCCCTCCCCGTTTGTGCAGCTCTCCCTGTTGAAAGGGGGACAGAGATGCACCTCCCGCCTTTCGAGATCCCGTATCCTGCAACCCGTGCCCACCGGCGTGCGACACGCGCCGCCCGCATGGCGTCGCGCCGCCTAGCTGACAGCCAAGGAGGAGCGAAATGAAAGCCGCAGTCTGCGCCCTGGTCGCTGCGGGCCTGCTTCTGGCATGCGCCTCGCAGCCGACAGCGATCGTTGTCACTCAGGAGGTCCTTGTCACGTCGGCGCCGGTTTACGTGGAGGTCACCTCCGCCGTGACCATCACGCCTCACCCAACTCCCACGCCGCGCCCCACGGAGGTTCCCCCATGCACTCACGCATCGGAGGTGACCCTGGACGATGTCGGACAGACCATGGCGGTCTGCGGTCGAGTCACCCGCGTCGGCAA
Source organism: Anaerolineales bacterium (assembly GCA_035288225.1). GTDB lineage: Bacteria > Chloroflexota > Anaerolineae > Anaerolineales > RBG-16-64-43 > RBG-16-64-43. The sequence goes on from DATEAT010000096.1 coordinate 7,925, forward strand.
TGCCGATTGCTCCAACTGCAAGTACGGACGATACTGGTTCATGGTGCTCGACAAGACCTTCACCATCTACGCTTACGATTGGGAATTCCTTTCTACCTGGGTGAGCGATGAATGCATACAGTTCACCTATGAGGTCGAGCGCATCGGCAGCCACCCTGTTTTCAACATCAAGTCGGGTCAGATCATGGGCTCTGGCTCTCAGTGCCACTACGAAAATGGAAGAATTCTCTGTTCCGGCGGAATGGACGTTGAGCAGGTCAACTCGAGGTACTGCGACTCCTCCTGACATCCCCGTCGGGGGACGTCCCCGGGTGCAGGCGTCCCTGCATGGGCGGACCCAAGGGCCCTCCTTCACTCCGCCCAGCCGCCGCCGACAGCTGCAGCGGTAGGCGAATCAAAACGGAGCCGCCCTCATCTCTGGGCGGCCCCGTTTGGTTTTCAATCCACAAAGGACTCAGGTCTCTTCGATCTGAGGCTCCATCTGGTTGCGGCGGAAGCGGTAGATGATGCGGCCGCGGGCCAGATCGTAGGGCGATAACTCCACCTTGACCCGATCGCCGAGCAGGATGCGGATGTAGTTCTTGCGCATCTTGCCGGAGAGGTAAGCCAGGATGGCGTGCCCGGCGTCCAGGTTGACGCGGAACTGCGTCCCCGGCAGGGCCTCGATCACCACGCCCTCGACCTCGATTTTCTCTTCCGTTTTGGTCATGCGTCCTCCGAGGCCGGCTCGCCCGCGTCGCGCAGCCTCACCTCGCCTCTATTCGCCCACCTCGTACTTCCGCTCGCGGCGCTTCAGGCGACGGATGGCTTTCTTCTTTTGAATGCGGCGCAGTTCGCTCTTCGAGACAAACCAACGCTTGCGGCGCACGGTGCTGAGAATGCCCGCCCGGGTCACTTTCTTGCGAAAGCGCCGCAGCAGGCTTTCCTGACTCTCGTTTGGCCGCAGGGTTACGCCCGTCATCCGTATCACCTCCCTTCTGTTCTTGGGTCGGTGGCTTGACGCCGTTCGTGCAACAAGAAGCCCGGCGCGATGTGCGCGCCGGGTTACGGATCTGCGAGACACAGAGTGCCATACGCGCTGCTCCTCTGAGGTCACCTCCGTTGATTCATCCCGGACGCACGCTGTTCCTGCATCCGCGCCTCAGCCTAAGACCCCCGTCCACGGGTGCCGGACGGGGTTCGGCTGCAACGACATCGACTTGTGATTATACAGCCCGGACCGCAGGCTGTCAATTTGACTGCTCAGCGCGAGGGCGAGCGGCGCCTGCCTCGCACGGCCGGCTTCGGCTGACCGGCGGCGCGCAAGCGGGAGTCCACCAGCTCCGGCGCGAGGCCCAGCACCGAGACGATTTTGTCGCGCCCGGTGGCCCCGGCCACGATCTCGATCGCTGCTGCCCGCACCTCGAGCACCTGCGCCAGGAGTTCCACCAGTGCGCGGTTGGCCGCGCCCTCCACGGGCGGCGCGGTCAGCCGCACCTTGAGCCGACCGTCGGGCATGAAGCCCGCCACCTCGCTCTTCTTCGAGCGCGGCAGCACGCGCACGGCAATCGCCGCCCCCGCGCCGCGCGGGCTGAGGCGCTCGAAGCGCCGCTGCAGGTCGTCGCGTGTCATTCGCACCTCGGGTTGGGCGATTATACCTGCTTGAACTTGGGCTCCCTTCCATGGGGACGGCATGCGTCACACGCATGTGCGCCTGCCTGCGCCCTCGGAACAAGAACGGCGCGCCTTGTCATGCAGCGCGCCGCAGCCAACCGCCGGGACAACTTCAACGCGACAGCAGGTTAACCAGAACGACCTCGATCACCTGAATCAACAGGATCAGAATCATCGGGCTGAAGTCAATCATCCCGACCGGCGGCACAAGGCGCCGGATGGGCGCCAGCATCGGCTCAACCAGGCGGTGGACGGCCTGACGGAAGGGATGATACGGGTTGGGCAATACCCAGCTCGCCACCACATCCACGATCACGACCAGCGTCACCAGGTTGGCAAGGGCTCGAATGAACTGAACCATGTCAGGTCCCCGGACCGGGCGGCACGCCCCCCGGCCACCACTGTCTCCCTTGAGATGTGATTCGATTATAGTGCACGCACCACGCAATCCTCACGGGCGCGGCCCGAGCAGGGCCCGCCCGATACGCACCAGGGTCGCGCCCTCCTCCACCGCCACCTCGAAATCATCACTCATTCCCATCGAGAGTTCGGGCCAGACGGGCTGCCCCAGTTCGGCGCACAGCCAGTCCCGCAATCCGCGCAACCCGGCAAAGACCGGGCGTGCGGCATCCGGCGACGGGCCGATCGGCGCCACGGTCATCAGCCCGTGCACCGTGAGGTTGGGCAGGTGCAGGATCTCATTGACCGCGGGCACCAGACCGGCGCGCTGGCTGGGCGAATGCGCGGCGAAACCGAACTTGGAGGCCTCGCCCGAGAGGTTGCATTCCAAGAGCACCGCCAGGCGTTGGCCGTTCTCGCCCGCCATACGGTCGAGGCGCTGGGCCAGCGCCAGGCTGTCGAGCGAGTGCACCAGCGCAAAATGGGAGGCCGCCTCGCGCGCTTTGCGCCGCTGCACGTGGCCGATCATGTGCCATTCCAGGTTCGGACCGAAGGCGGCGATCTTCTCGAGCGCTTCCTCCACGTAATTCTCGCCCAGGCGGGTCAGGCCGGCTTCGATCGCCGCCGCCACGACCGCCAGCGGCTGGGCTTTGGTCACCGCGACGACGCGCGCCGCCTGCGCCGCCCGTCCGGAGCGTGCGGCAGCGCGTGCAATGCGTTCCACCACAGCCGCATGGCGCTCGCGAATGTGGGCCGAGGACAGGCTGCTCACCGGCTTACTCCTCGCGCAAAGCTATCAATGCACCGAAGCGGCCGGTCTGCGCAGGCTCGCCGCGGTGCGAGAACCAGTCGTTCGTGTTGCACGCCGTGCACAGCTCAGCGATCTCGATCGTCTGCACCCCGGCCTGGCGCAGGGCCAGGGCATTGGCCTGCCACAGGTCGAGGCAGGTCTGCTCGCCGCGAGCGGCCAGCAATTCCGCATGCTCATTCGGAAACGCGCGGCGAGTCTCCTCCGCCACCTCTGGGCCGACCGGATAGTGATCCGGGCCGATCGACGGGCCAATCGCAGCCAGCAGGTCTTGCGCGCGCGTGCCGAAGGCTTCCTCCATGCGGCTCACGGCGCGCGCCGCGATGCGTGCGAGGCTTCCCTTCCAGCCGGCGTGGACGATCCCTACCGCACGCCGCCGCGGGTCGAAGAGCAGCACCGGCACACAATCGGCAAAGCGCATGAACAGGGTGAGCTGGGGGTTGTCGGTCACCATCCCGTCGGCGTGCGGCGGGCGTTCGCCCGTCGTGCGCGGCGCACGCATGACCAGCACTTCGGCGGAGTGCACTTGCCATACATCGGTGATCGACTCAAGCGGGCGCCCGGCCGCACGAAAGGCGCGCTGGCGGTTCTCCACGACGCGTGCCACCTCGTCGCCCACTCCACCGCCCACGTTGAGCGACTCCCAGGGCTTGGGGCTCACCCCGCCCTGGCGGCAGAACACTGCGTGCGCGAGACCGGCATAGGGACTGAAGATTTCAAAGTGGTAGAGGCGCAATCCCTGGATCGCGTTGAAGGTCATGCCGGCGAAGCCCTCGAGCCCGCGCCGGCGCGCTCGACCGCGTGTAGATTCTCCTGCATGCTGTCCTGGACGTTGGGGTAGGCAAACCATACGCTCATCACGCCAAACAACGCCCCGGTGATCGTGCGCAAGAGAGCTGTGCTTTCGCGGAAGGGCAGGACGCCGAAGGGGAGCTGGCTGATGAGCTGGCTGCCGCCGTCGAGCGCAATGGGCCCGACACCCAGTGCCAGCCACAGCATCCAGTGCAGTGCTTTCAGCCTCGGGCGCAGGAGAGCGTAGACCAGCCCGGCCAAGAGAATTCCGGCATACATCGCCACGTCCCGCTCGCACAGCGCCACCTTGAAGCCAGTCGCCGCGTTGCCGACAAAGCTGCGCACGTTCAGCAGGTCGTTCGGATCCACGCCCGTGGCGGACTGCAGGATGTCGCGCGGATAGGTTGCGCGCGGGCCGAAAAGGAAGAACGAACGGAACGGGAATTGGTGGCAGACGAAGCTGTAGGCGAGGTAGATCCAGCGCGCCGGCACCTCGAAGCCCGCGCGCAGAAGCACCGGGGCCAGGAAGGGCAGGCCGACGTACACCCCAACGACCGAGTTGAAGAGGGCCAGCCAGTGCCGCGACAGCCAGCGCGTAGCGCGATCGGCCCCGCCCGGTTTGGAGACCGTCGAAGAGGCATAGGTGCGCTCAATGGCCCGTGCCACCGCCAGCGCACTGGTGACGTTCTCGCGAGTAAGAGGCGAGGTGAGGCGCCGCCCGCCAACCTCCACGACCGGCACTCGCGCGCCGAGTTCGGCGCGCAGCCGGGCTTCGGCCGTGACGTCCCGGACGGTCAGGCGGTGGGGATAGTCAGCCGCCAGTTCCCCCAGCAGCGCCTGCACTTCATCGCATGGCCGGCAATCCGGCTTAACGAAGAGTGTCACCTCAATCATGGGGCACCTATACCGATGTCCGCGAGGAACGCCTCGAGCTCGGAAGCCTCCATCGCGCCGACTTTATGTCCACGGATGACCCCGCGCGCATCGACGAAGAACGTGGTCGGGTAGCCGCGCACGCGGTACAGGCCTTGCACGTACGCGCCGGGGTCGAGCAAGATATCGAAGGTCAGGCCCAGCTCATCCACAAACGAGCGCACCAGCGGTTCAGGTTCGTCGAAGTTGATGGCCAGAATGCGCAGCCCGGCGGATCGTCCGGCCTCGTAGTGGGACTGCAGCAGCGGCATTTCGGTGCGGCACGGCTCACACCAGGTGGCCCAGAAGTTGAGCACCAGCGGCGACCCGCGCAAAGCGCGCAGGTCCACCCGCTCGCCGCCAAGATTCGCCAGTGCGAATGTGGGCGCCGTCGCGCCGACCACCGGCGCGGGCGCCGGGGTGATGATCGGCGTGCTGGTCCCTTCCACAGCAGAGTCCGCCGCACTCTGCGCCGGGCGCAGCCAGAGCACGGCCGCGCTGGCCGAGCCCAGCACGAGGCCCAGCAAGACAAGCGCCGCCGTACTCAGCCTGCTCGATTGTGTCCCGATCATAGGCCGGTATTAATGAAGAAGCCGAAGGCTGCCAAGCGCTGGAACACGCCGAAGAGCAGCATGACGCCGATGACCACGAGCAGCGCGCCGGTGGCCAGCGAGACGTAGCGCAGGTAGCGTGAGTAGCGGCGCAGCCATTCCGACACGCGCCCGATGCCCAACGCCGCGAGCAGGAACGGCACCGCCATGCCGGCCGAGTACGCCACCAGCAAGAGCACCCCGCGGCCAAGCGAGCCGCTGTCGAGGGCCAAGGTCAACACCGCACCCAGCACCGGACCCACGCACGGCGCCCAGCCGGCTGAGAAGAAGACACCCATCAAGCCCGAAGAAATGTAGCCCCAGCTTGCGTCGGGCGCCGTTTGGCGCCGCGTGTCGGCATTGAGGAACGGTAGAGTGATGACGCCCATCGTATGCAGGCCAAAGATGATCACAATCACGCCGCCGATGCGGCCCAGCCAGCCGCGCATGTCGTAAAGCAACTGGCCCAGGGCTGAGGCCGCCGCGCCCAAGCCAATGAAGACCAGGCTGAAGCCGATCACGAACGCCACGCCGTGGGAGAACACCCGCCACCGTCCGGGCGCCGCCCCGCCGCCGGACTGGGTGGCGATCCCGCCTAGATAGCCGACGTAGGCCGGCACCAGCGCGAAGACGCACGGAGAGAGAAAGGAGGCCAATCCAGCCAGCCACGCCAATCCAATCGATACCGAGCGCACATCCACGATAAGGGCTCTCCGAGTTCTATTCTCTTACGACGACCGTCGTTCCACCGGGCAGCTCTGGCAACGCGTCGCCGGGCAGGTAACTCACGTGCGGCAGCGTCCAGCGGAACACCCACTTGGCGTCCTCCGGCCGCGCGTTGACGCAGCCCCGCGACTTGCGCACGCCGTAGTCGTTGTGCCAGTAGGTTGAATGGATGGCGACGCCGTTCGAACTCATGAAGACGGTTGCCCAGCCGACCCCGGGCAAGTCCCACCCGGTCACCGCATCGCCGGCCGCCATGCGCACGCCGATCCACTTGCGCTGCACGCGATAGGTGCCGGGCGACGTCCCCTCTTTGCCTCCCTCGCTCTCGAGCCTGAAGCCGGAGGCAATGCGCGCGTGGAACACCTCCACCTCTTTCTCGAAGGCCGAGAGCGACTGTCGCTCGAGGTCGACGACGATTCGTTTCTCTTCAACCTCTGGCGAGATCGGCGAGAGTTCATCCGCTGCAATCGGGCGCATAGCCTCGGCCAGGACGTAGAGGCCGGTGTACTTCTGCTCGTCGAGGTGGTACCAGGCCGCGCCCAGCTCATCGCGAATGACCTCGCTCACCGGAAGGACGGAGGCATAGTACAGACGCTCACGCACCGCGGCCTCGGACTGGGGCTGGGCGCGGCTGTCTGCGTACGGCACACTCACCTCCACCCACATGCGCCCCTCGGCAATGGCCTCCACCGGCGCGTTGGGCCGGTACACGATGGGCTGCACATCCGGCGAATACAGGAAGCCCTGCGAGGTTTCCATCCACACATGGTTCTGGTACTGGGTGCCTTTGCCGATGACCTCGCGCAGCACCTCGCTCACCTCATCCAGGTACTTCCAGCCGAGCTGCGGGCTGTCGGGAGTCGGGCGTGCGTGGAGTGCCGTC
>DATEAT010000097.1:0-6082 GCA_035288225.1 Anaerolineales bacterium
GCGGCACATCCGAGGCGGCGGCCAACAGGCGCGCCAGCTCGGCGTCCACACTCGCCAGCCAGGTTTCGATCAGCTCGAGAAACACCGTGTGCTTGCTGGCGAAGTGATGGTAGAAGGCGCCCTTCGAGACGCCCGCCGCAGCGCAAATCTCCGCGACGCCGGTGGCGTCGTAGCCCTCGCGCGAGAAGCACTCGATGGCGGCCGCCAGGATGCGTGCGCGCGTTTCCTGAGCCCTTTTCTGCATCGGTTCTTTGGTCATAATCATACCGACTGGTCGGTTTTGTCCAATCGTACCCGGTATCGCGTCGAGAGTCAAAGAAAGGCCACGCCTGCAACCCGGGCGCAATCATCAGACACTTAGGTTCCAGGTGGGGCGTTGCCACGTAGAATTAGGAGAGGAATTGTCCTGGTCAGGGTTGCGGATCAGGAGGAAGCGAGATCCGCCAGACCGCGGCGCGTGGCCATGCCCGCCACATGCCGCACATTGACCCGTGCGATTGAGAGAATGGCCTGTGTCCGAGTCGACATGAGGCTGCCCGAAGGTGGGTTACCGGAATGTCGCAACGCCTGGCCTCACGAGTGCGGGCACGGCATGCCGTCTCCCAATATGTCGTATTCGATCTCATGATCGGTTCAACACCATCGCTTTCACATCTAGGAGACACGCTGTGATACGCAGGTTCATCCATCTCCCCATCCTTCTCTCACTCGTCCTGGCCGCGTGCGGCGGCGCTTCGACTCCCGCCGCCGGGGATCCACCTGCGGCGACAGAGCAAGTTCCGGCGTCGACAAGCGCTCCAGCCGGAGTGGGCACTGCTCCATCTCCGACCCAGGTCGCGCCCGCGACGGCTCTGCCAACCTGGCTCCTCGGCCCGTTCGTCGACGTGACCAGCGGGCAGACCCTGACCGCGGCGGACTTCCAGGGCAAGGTGCTGCTGGTTGAGACCATGGCCATCTGGTGCACCAACTGCCGCCAACAGCAAGGCGAGGTGCGCACGCTGCACGAACGCCTGGGCGAGCGCGATGACTTGGTGAGCCTGGTGCTCGACATCGACCCGAACGAGGACGCTGCGGCGCTGAAGGAGTACGTCGCCACGCGGGGTTTCGTCGGGTGGTACGCCGTCGCGCCGGCGGACGTGGCGGCAGCGCTTGCGCGCGAGTATGGCCCGTCGCTGCTCAACCCGCCCTCCGTGCCGATGCTCATCGTCGACCGCACGGGTGAGGTGCACTTACTACCCTACGGGGCGAAGTCCGCCGAGGCGCTGGCCAATGCGCTCGCGCCGTATCTATAGAACCTGCGCCGTGCGCCGGGTAGAGCCCCATGGACTTCGCCACGATTGTCACCTCATTTTCGGTGGGCCTCTTGGCCACGGTCAGCCCGTGCGTGCTGCCGCTCTACCCGGGCTTCCTGGCCTACTTGGCCGCGCGCGGCGGGGAAACCGGCCGCGGCCTCGGCCGCTATCTGCTCGGGTTGCTCGTGCTGCTGGGCGTGCTGGTGATGATGCTCGGGCTGGGCGCCCTCATCGCGCTGCTTTCGGTTTCGATTGGCAGCGCGCTCGCGTACGCGCTGCCCCTCGCCGACGGGCTTCTGATCGTGCTGGGTGTTCTCCTGCTTCTGGGTCGCAACCCGTTCGCGCGACTGGGCCAATTGCGCTCGCCGCTGCTCTCCAACCCGTACGTGGGCGCCTTTGTGTACGGCCTGATGTATGGCCCACTCACCCTGCCGTGTTCCGGACCATTGGTGGTGAGCATCTTTGCGCTGTCGTTCTCGCGCGGTGAAGCCCTGGGCCAGTTCGCAGCCTTCCTGTGGTTTGGTCTGGGGTTCGGTCTGCCGTTGCTCGTGCTCTCATTGCTCTCCGGCGCGGCCCAGCGCGCGATCACACGCACTCTGGCGAAGCACGCAACCTGGGTCAACCGCGTAGCCGGTGCGCTGCTCATCGGCATCGGTGTATACGATATTGTGCTGAACTGGGAGCTGTTGCAATCGTATTGGGCATGACCATGCGGAGCGGGGATTCATGCGTTTGGGTAGGGGCAATTCATGAATTGCCCGCTCGGGCCCGATCTACGGGCTCCTACAGGATCGCCGTGTACTATGGGACAACTAGGACATGCGTTGCGGATGTTCAGTTTAATTGTCTTCGGGCGATTCGCGAATCGACCGAATGGCTGACCGCCAATTACCGTTTGCCGATGGCTTTCTCTAGAGGTGCGCTATGACGAAGATCCCTTCCTCCGAGATCACGCCGAAAGATGTGTACTTCAACCGGCGCTCATTCATGAAAGCGGCGGGCGTGCTGCTCGCAGGCTCGGCCCTGGCCGCCTGCGCGCCGCGCCTCGCCGCGACGGGCGAGAGCGGCGCAACGCTCACTCCCGGCCCCACCAACACAGGGCTCGTGGACGAACTCGGCGACCCGGCGACCTCCTTCGAGGAGATCACTCACTACAACAACTACTACGAGTTCTCGACCAGCAAGGAGGGCGTCGCTTCCCCGGCCCAGAAGCTGATCACCGAGCCGTGGGCGGTGGAGGTGACCGGCCTGGTGCGCAATCCGAAGACCTACGCGGTGGATGAGCTGATCTCGCGTTTCACGCCCGAGGAGCGCATCTACCGGCTGCGCTGCGTCGAGGGCTGGTCGATGGTCATCCCGTGGCAGGGCTTTCCGCTCGCCAAGCTCCTGCGCGAGGTCGAGCCGATGACCTCGGCCAAGTACGTCAAGTTCACCACGCTGTATGATCCCGAACAGATGCGCGGTCAAGCCGATCGTTTCTACTCGTGGCCCTATGTCGAGGGGCTGCGTCTGGACGAGGCCGAGCACGACCTGGCTCTACTGGCGACCGGCCTGTACGGGCAGGCTCTGCCCAAGCAGGATGGCGCACCCATCCGCCTGGTGACGCCCTGGAAGTATGGCTTCAAGAGCATCAAAGCCATCACGCGCATCGAACTCGTTGAAGAGCAGCCGGTGTCGTTCTGGACGGAAGCCAATCCGCGCGAGTATGGGTTCTATTCGAACGTCAATCCGGAGGTGCCGCACCCGCGTTGGTCGCAGGCGAGCGAGCGCCGCATCGGCGAATTCGGCCGTCGCCCGACGCTCATGTTCAACGGCTATGCCGATGAAGTGGGTCAGCTTTACGCCGGGATGAATCTAGCGGCGAACTACTGATTCGGCCAAGTCTCGTTCGGGCACGGCATGCCGTGCCCGGCCGTTGCGCGCTAGAATCCGTGACGCGTGGCCCAAGATGCTTGATGGCCTCTGATCGGCTCCCGTTGGGGCACGCCACGGCGTGCCCCTAAGGTCCTGCATGGAACCACACCCCCCAGTGCGGAACGTGACCTTGAACGCGAAACCGGCCTACCCCCAGCATAAGCCACGCTGGAGCTTCCCCAACATTCTGCAAGTCGCGGTTCACGTTGCCGCGTGCGTGCCCCTGGCTTTGCTGGTGCTGGACTACGTCATCGACGGGCTGGGCGCCAACCCCATCCAGGCCATCACATTCCGCACCGGTAAGACGGCCCTCGTGCTGCTCGTTCTCTCGCTGGCAGTCACACCGCTGGCTACGTTCGGCTGGCGCGGCGTCGTTCGGCTGCGCCGTCCGCTCGGAGTGTACGCCTTCGTCTATGTCGCGCTGCACTTCCTCACGTTCATCGGCCTCGATTACGGCTTCAACCTGGCATACCTGCGTGACGGCTTGATTGAGAAGCCCTTCGCCCTGGTCGGCTTGGCTGCCGGCACGCTGCTCTTCCCGCTGGCGCTCACCTCCACCCGCGGCTGGATGCGCCGGCTTGGCCGCAACTGGAAGCGCCTGCACTGGTTGGTGTTCATCGCCGCGCCACTGGCGATCGTACACTACGTGTGGCAGGTCAAGGCAGACTGGCGTCAGCCGCTGCTCTACGGCCTCGCTGTAGCGATTCTGATCGTGCTGCGAATTCCGGCGGTGCGCCGCGCGGCGGCGCAGGCGGCTGCCAGATTCCGCACAGGTCGAGCGTAGGGTGGCGCCGGCGTACGAGAGCTAATGGCGACTGCCCACCTCCTTCCCCTCCCGCTGCGCGGGACAGGCTCCCAAAGGGAGAGGGTGAACCCCTCCGATCCTGCCCCCACCTCTATGTGCAGGGGCACGACAAACACGGCCCGAGCGGGCACGCCATGGCGTGCCAAATTGGACCGCCTGGCGCGACGTTTCCGCGCATGATCCAAGCTCCCCGCACGCACGCCTGTGTGGTCGTGCGCCCACGACAGGCAATGCATGGGGCGGGAATTGCCTGTGCGTGATGAGGACGCTGACCTCGCTTCTGCCTTAGCCTTCCGCCAAACCGCCCCATGTTGGGTATGATGGAGGCTGGACCACGCCCGTGGAGGAGCCTATCCCATGGCCAAGAAGTCAATTGGTTTTGTCGAACTGATATGGACTTGCCCGCGTTGCACGACGAAGAATCCCGGGCCGAACAAATTCTGCACGGCCTGCGGCGCACCCCAGCCCGAGAACGTGACTTTTGAACAGGCGCCGGATGCGAAGCTGATCACCGATGCGGAGAAGATCGCGCGCGCCAAAGCCGGGCCGGACATTCACTGCCCATACTGCAATGCGCGCAACCCGGCCGGCAGCAAGTTCTGCGGCGCGTGCGGCGGCGATCAATCCGGAGCCAAGGCGCGCGCCAGCGGCGGTGTGGTGGGGGCCTTCAGCCAGACCGCGGCACCTTCCGCGCCGGTCGCCTGCCCCTCGTGCGGCACGAGTAACCCGGCCGGCGCGTCGGCCTGCTCCAACTGCGGTGCGCGCCTCGCGGGCCCAAAGCCCGCGGCCCCGCTTGCGGCCAAGGCCGGCACGGCTGCGCCGAAACTCTCGAAGAGGACCCTCGCGATTGGCGGGGTCGTCGGCGCTGCGCTCCTGTTGCTCTGCGTATGCATCGCTATCCTTTCCGCGCGAACCAAGGGAGTGACCGCCAGCGTGGCCCGCGTCGAGTGGATGCGCTCCGTGGCGATTGAAGCACTCGCTCCCGTGGAGCGCGAGGCCTGGTGGGACGAGATCCCGAGCGACGCGGAACGCGGGAGCTGCACCGAGAAGTACCGCTATTCCTCGGACGAGCCGGTGGCGAATTCGAGGGAAGTGTGCGGCACGCCATACACAGTCGACACCGGAACGGGAATAGGCGAAGTGGTGCAGGAGTGCGTATACGAAGTCTCGGACGATTGGTGCAGCTACACGGTGATGGATTGGAACACGTTGGAAATCACGTCGCAAGGCGGGGCTGACCTGCAACCGGTTTGGCCCTCGCGCGCGCTCGCCTCGGACGAGCGCTACGGCGAACAGCAAGAGTCCTACACGGTGGTCTTCGACGCGGGGACGAAGACTTACACGATCACGCCGGAAAGCGAGGCGGAGTTCCGCCGCTACGCGGTGGGGAGCGAGTGGGTGCTCAACGTCAACACATTTGGCAGCGTGCTGGGTCTCGAGCCGGCGAACTAGAGCGGACCTCGCGCGGGGAACATCCCGCGCATGATGAACTCATGCCAGCGCGACGGGTGATCCCGCCGCGCTGGTGCGTTTATCCCCCCGGTTTCGCGCCAGCGCGCCAATCGTGGGCACGTTGAGCGCCGCCCGCTGCATCCCTGTTCACAACGGTTGCATCACAGGGATGGGCATCGATCCACCGTGAGGGCCACGGCCTCATCCTGCCGGATAATGGGCGGATGGTGAGCAGATGTGGCGCATCACGGTTAAGAGAATCGGATGGAGCCGAATTCAGCGAGCAGCCGGACGTTGTGCTTCGCGCCGCACACCGGCCACGGCGGTGACGGCCAGCAGCACGAGCACCGCCACGCCGGCCCAAGCCACCAACGCGACGAGCGTGGTGGCCGATTGCTTGAGCGCAATGCCGATGTAGGCCCAGACAAACACGAGCACGAAAGCCGTGTCGTGCCGGGTGAACGCCACCAGGCTAGCTAGCACCACGCCCACGGCGAGCATCAACGCTGCCCAGGCGGCCGGCTCCAGTCCCCATCCGTTCCAACCCACGAAGTCCAGGACGTCGGTCACATTGGCGATCGTCGCCACACTGACCCAGCCCAGGTAGATGCTGAACGGG
>DATEAT010000098.1:0-2373 GCA_035288225.1 Anaerolineales bacterium
CGAATGAACCGCAAGGGAATCAGACAAGCGGCCGAGACCAGGAACGACAGGCTGTCGAGCCCAAAGGCGAGCGAGGTGCCTCCGGCGGCAACGATGAACGCACCCAGCGCGGGCCCAACCACGCCCGAGAGCTGCCACGACAGGCTGGTGAGCGAGTTGGCGCTCGGCCTTTCCTCTGGCGGCACGATCTGGGGAACGGAGGCGTTGTAGGCCGGTGCGAAGAACGCCTCCGCCAATCCGAAAACGACGCTCGCCGCGTAGATGTGCCACAACTCAAGCCGGTCGGTGACGGCCAGCACGGTCACCAGCCCGACCACGACCGTGTTGACCAGGTCCGAGACGAGCATGATGCGGAAGCGCGACAGACGGTCGACGACCACACCGCCTACGAGCAGGAAGAGCAGCATCGGCACGAAGGAGAAGACCGCCAGCAGGCCCATGGCGGCCGCCGACCCCGTCCTCTCGAGAATCCACCACGAGAGGGCGATGCGGTACAGGCTGTCGCCCAGGCGCGAGATGGTCTGGCCGGCCCACAAGAGAGCAAACGAGCGAATTCGCAGTGCGCGCAAGAAGCTCATGGGGGCGGATTGTACCGTGAGTGAGGCCAGTTCTTGGCGCGCGCGACCTCAGGCTGCACGCGAAGTGCAGGTGAACCCACGGGCCGCACACCAAGCCTTCCAGCGCTCACGAGGGTAGTGCCGGATGAGGCGAGCCCTTGGCGAATGGACCATCCGAGACAGTAGAATGGTGCGGGTGCGGCGCATCGGTTGGCACTTGTGGATGCGTGCGCGCCCGGATCTCCGATTGCCTGCACCAACGGGTTGCGCATCATCGTGCTCGCCTTGGTCCCATCGGTGCAGAGGCACGCCCGCCTGGAGCGACGCTGCCCGCGGCCCATCGCGGAGGCGCTGTACAACGCACATATGGCCAAGCCCGGGTGGCCTTAGAATACCCGTGCCACCGTTCGGGCGTTCGAACCCCATGCTGGACGCCCCCCGGAGCGAAGCACCCGTGGCTGTGCTTCAGCCAGGGTCGGCGGATCGGAGTCTTTCGATGAAACGTCCGTACGTGCGCATCAATGTGGCCATGACCGCCGACGGCAAGATCGACAGCGTCGGGCGCCGCGGCGCGAGTATCTCCTCCGATGCCGACTGGGCGCGGGTGGACGAGATGCGCGCGGACTCCGACGCGGTCGTGGTGGGCGGGCGGACGTTGCTCGGGGATGACCCGCACCTGAATGTAAAGTCGCCCGAACTTCGCGCGGCGCGCCAGGCGCGCGGCCTGCCGGAGAACCCGGCCAAGGTTGGCGTGGTCTCTATCGCCGAGCTGCGCCTGGATAGCCGCTTCCTCACCAGCGGGCCCGCGCGCCGGCTGATCTACACCACCTCCCGCACCGCGCCCGAGCACATCGCCCGCCTCACCGCTGCGGGGGCCGAAGTCTTCATCCTGGGCGCCGGGCAGGTGGACCTGCGCGCCGCGATGGCCTCGCTCTTCGACCTGGGGATGCGCCAGGTGTTGGTGGAGGGCGGCGGCACGCTCATCGCCGAGGTGCTGCGCCTGGATCTGGCCGACGAGTTGACCCTCTACCTCGCGCCGCGCATCTTTGGCGGCGCCTCCGCGCCCACCCTCGCCGACGGCCCGGGCTTCGCGCCGGACGGCGCCCCGCGTCTCGTTCTCGACTCACACGAGGCCCTCGATCCGCAGGGCGGCCTCCTCTTGCACTACCGCATCCAACACAAGGAGTGATCTATGGGTCTCAGTCACATGCAGATCAAAGAGCTGCTCGACGAAAACCGGGCCCACGAGTGCGAGGGTGTCGGGCCGGGTAAGGTATGCGTGCGCATCGCGGCCATCGCCGAGCTGCCCTCGCGCTTCGGCTACTTTCAAATCGTGGCCTTCTACAACAACAAAGACGGCAAGGAACACGTGGCCATCGTCCACGGGGATGTGTCCGGGAAGGAGAACGTGCCCGTGCGCGTCCATTCTGAGTGCCTGACGGGTGACGTGCTCGGCTCGCTGCGCTGCGACTGCCGCGACCAGCTCGAATCCGCGCTGCGCATGATCGGCCAGATGGAAGGCGGCCTGCTCCTCTACATGCGTCAAGAGGGCCGCGGCATTGGCCTGGTCAACAAGATCCGCGCCTACGGCCTGCAGGAGCACGGATACGACACGGTGGAGGCGAACCTCGCCCTCGGCTTCCGCGACGACGAGCGCGATTACAGCGTGGCGGCACATATGCTCGAATCCCTCCACGTGCGCTCCATCCGCCTCATCACCAACAACCCGCGCAAGATCGAAGACCTGACCCACCTGGGGATCAAGGTCAGCGGGCGCATCCCCCATGTGATGCCGGTCAATGAATACAACCGCTTC
>DATEAT010000099.1:0-30963 GCA_035288225.1 Anaerolineales bacterium
ACCACTTTGGGACTTTGCATCCTGCGTCCATCAGGGTAGAATGATGCCGCGCGTCATTGCACCAAAACCCGTTCAGCCCTCACCCGGTGCTCGATACCCCGGATGGTCGAGCACAATGGCGAAGCCGGTGAAAGTCCGGCGCTGTCGCGCAACTGTAAGCTGAGGCCGTATCAAGCTGACCACCCGCGGATCGGGGGGGCATCAGGCACTCAGCAAGCCAGGTCGCCCGCCGAGTTGAGAGGCCATCTGCCTTCGTCGCAAAGGAGATGAGCCCATCGCACCTCGCGAACCGGCCTTCCACACCCCCAAAATCGCTGCGCAGGCCCCCGAACACCCAAGCCCGCTCAAATCGGGCGCTGGAGCCTTCCTGTGGTGCTTGGGCCTGCTCATGATCGCCCTCTGGCTCAGCACGGCGGTGGGCGCCGTTACGCTGCCGTTGCGCGAGATTCTTGCCGGGCTCCTACCCGTCCAGTTGCGCGGAGGGGTCGAGCTCTCGTCCACAACCTACGCCATCCTGTACCAGATCCGACTCCCGCGAACCGTGCTTGTCGCCCTGGTTGGGGCTGCGCTGGCCGGGAGTGGCGCCGCCTATCAGGGGCTTTTTCGAAACCCGCTCGCCGATCCCTACCTGCTCGGTGTCGCCTCGGGCGGAGGCTTAGGTGCGGTCATCGCGATGACTTGGCAGACCCAGGGCGCCTCGGATTATGCTCGCGACGTCCCCCTGCCCTCGTTGGTGCTGATCCCATTGGCGGCTTTCGCAGGCGCACTGCTCACGGTGGTGCTTGTATACCGACTCGGATCGGTCCGTGGGACGTCCCTGCGCTTGATGGACTCGCACACCTCACGGCTGATTCTTGCGGGAGTCGCCATCGGGGCATTTGCCACCGCCATGACCACATTCGTCATGCTCCGCCTTCAGGGCGACATGTACCGCCCGGTGGCATGGATGCTCGGCGGGTTCACCATCGGCGGCTGGGGGCCGGTTCTCGCCAGCTTGCCCTTCATACTCGTTGGTTTGGGGGCTCTGGCAACCCTCGGCCGTGTGCTCAATGTGATGCAGTTCGGCGAGGACCAGGCCCAACACATGGGGCTCAACGTCACCCGTGCTCGAGCGGCGGTAATCGTCGGCGCCTCGCTGGTCACAGCGGCCGCTGTGGCCTTCTCGGGCATCATCGGGTTCGTGGGACTAGCGGTCCCCCATGCCGTGCGACTGATGTGGACACACGACTATCGCAAGTTGGTCCCGCTGTCGATTCTGCTCGGCGCCGGCGGCCTGCTCCTGGCGGATGTTCTTGCGCGGACGCTCGTTGCGCCTCAGGAGATCCCCTTGGGCGTTGTGACTGCGGCACTTGGCGCACCCTTCTTCCTGTATCAACTGCGACGGGCCGGGCTCCAATGAATACCTATTCGGCTCTCTCTCTCGAGAACATCAGCCACCGCTACAACGGTGCCGCCTCGCCGCTTGTGCTTGAAGGTGTTTCGCTCCGCGTGGAACCGGGGAAGGTCACAGCACTGGTGGGCCCGAACGGGTCTGGAAAGACGACGCTGATCCGGGTGGCCAGCGGGCTGCTCGAGGCCAGCCAAGGCACAGCGCGGGTTACCTCCCGCCCCCTGCCCTTGAGCCGCATGAGCCCTGAGGCCCGTGCAGGATTGGTGGCCGTGGTGCCCCAGGCCGCCTACTTGCCACCGGATTTCACGGTTGAGGAAACCGTTCGCCTCGGGCGAATGGCTGCCCGCGGATGGCTGGCTCCAGAAACCGAAGCGGACCGCAAGGCGTCCGAGGCGGTACTTCAGGCGGTCGGGCTCGTGAGGTTGAGCGGCCGCCCCCTGGGCAAACTCTCGGGGGGCGAACAGCAGCGCACGTTGATCGGGCGCGCGCTCGCGCAAGGCGCACCGATCTTGCTGCTCGATGAGCCGACCGCGCACCTCGACCTGCGCCATCAGCTCGAGGTGCTCCGTCTGGTTCGGTCCTTGGCCGCCAGCGGCAACTACGCCGTCCTGCTCGCCCTGCATGACCTCAACCTTGTTGCCCGCTTTGCGGATGAGGTGTTTCTGCTGGTCTCCGGCCGAATCGTAGCCTCGGGGCCCCCGCAGGCCGTGCTGCGAGAAGACATCCTGAGCGCCGCCTACGGCGTCCCGGTCCAGGTCCTTGAACACCCGGTCCACCACACACCGCTCGTCGTCCCCGACGGGGCAGATCTCGCGGATGTCAGCGTTGATCTGGCCGGCCGCGGATGAACCAGGAGGAAGCGTTCTATGCCACGATTGACGTCCATTCACACCGGCAAAGGTGATGACGGCAGCACTTCCCTCATTGGCGGGCGGCGGGTTTCGAAAGACTCGCTGCGGGTTGTGGCGTACGGCACGGTGGACGAACTGAATGCGCTGCTCGGCGTCGTGTGCAGCGAAAAGCCGGCCCCGCAACTTCTGGAGATACTAATCAGGGTTCAAAACGAGCTATTTCACCTGGGTGCCGATCTCTCCACTCCAGAGGAAGAGAAACCACGCCGACCGCTGCCGGCGATCGAACAGGCCCATGTTGAGCGCCTAGGGAAGGAAACCGACAGGCTCATGGAGGAGGTCGGACCCCTCAAGAACTTCGTCCTCCCGGGAGGTACCAAGAGTGCGGCTCTATTGCATACTGCGCGCACAGTGTGTCGCCGTGCCGAACGCGAGGTGGTGGCATTAGCACGCGAGGAACCGATCAACCGCCTGGCGATAGCCTACCTTAACCGGCTATCGGATGCCCTGTTCGCCATGGCGCTCTTTGAGAATCGCGCGCACGGGATGACCGAAACGTACTGGGACAGCCGGGCCAGGCCGCCAACAGAGTAGGTGCCTTCCCCGTGTAACACGAACCGCCCGCTTGCGCGGGCGGCGTCGATTGCCGTGGGGGTATCTGCCGGACTCTTATTCAGGCACCCGCCGGAACAGCCTCGACAACACTCAGGAAGGTCTCCACAACGTTGGGATCGAATTGGGTTCCCTTGCAGCGGCGCAGCTCCGCAACGGCCTCGCCGTGGCTGCGCGAGTCCTTATAGGGGCGCCGGTCGCGGATGGCACTGTAGGCATCTACAACCGCCAAGATGCGTGCACCAAGAGGGATGTGATCGCCATCCAGCGCATCCGGATATCCCTTGCCGTCGAAACGCTCCTGGTGGTGGCGAATCAACGTCGCCGTGCGGCGCAACGCATCCACAGTTCGTACAATGGCTTCCCCCCGCTCCGGATGGCGCCGGACGATTTCCCATTCGTCCTCCGTCAGCGGACCAGGTTTGAGCAAGATAGGATCCGGGACGGCGATCTTCCCGATGTCATGAAGCATTGCCCCCCACCGGATGTCCTCCAGTTCGTCCTCCGAACATCCCAAGCGCTTGGCGGTAGCCTCGGCCAAGGGAGCCAATCGCTTGCTGTGCTCGCCAGTGTATTCGTCGCGAGCGTTCACCGCGTTGGCCAGGGCCAAGACCGTCTCGAGCTGCGCCTGCTGCAATCCCTGCATGAGCAACCCCCGGCGCAATGCATTTCCGGCGATTTGGGCAGCATGCTCCACAAAGGCTCGCACATCCTCAGTGGGCTGCACCCCCTGGCCAAGAGCTAACGCCAGCACACCAAGAGCGTGCGGGCCGGCGCAGACCGGGGCCCATACGGCCACCCCCTGCCCTAGCGGCATCTCCTCGACCCCGCTCTGTCGGCCAGCCTCCGCCGGCTGGGTCAAGTACACCCGCCCGGCAATCAGGCAACGCCACGGCAATCCCTCCTGCCGGGGCAGAAGCTGCCCCAGCCACTGCTCTGGCGCGCCCCTCGCGGCTGAGACTCGCAAGTAGATCTGGTGTCGATCAAGAAGAAGCACGGCACCGCTCTCGGCAGCCAGCAATTCCAAAGCGGAGTCGAGGAGTATGACGGCCATGGCCTCGGGGTCGTCAATCTGGTTAAGTGCTCCGGTGAGACGAAACAACCCCGCGGTGCGTGCGTGCTCTGAGATGTCCGCATCCAGTCGCTGCGCGTGGTGCAGCGAAGACGATGTCTGCTGGATGAAGGCTGCCATGCGCTTGAGGTCGGCATCGCCCCATCGCCTCGGACGGCGGAAGTAGCAGCCGGCCACCCCAATCAAGATGCCTTCAAACGTGAGCGGCCACAGCGCTTTGGAGCGGTAGGCCCTCGGCTTATCGCTCCCATTCCCCTTGTGCTGCGCTGCGGCGACATCCACGGTAATCGGGATGCCTTCAAGACTCAGGCGACGCAGGTGATCTCGATCGAGATGAGAGGTTTCGCTCGAAAGTGCGTCGGCCGAGAACCCTTTTGACCAGAGGACCTCCGATGTGCCGCCTTGCGCCGGCCGCCAGATGGCAGCCCGGTCCGAGCGGCTGGCAATGAGCAGGTCGTGCCCAGCCCGCTCCAGTGCCCGCCTGGCCCATCTCATCGAGACCGTGTTGCTGTCGGTTGGATTGATGACCAACATGTCCTTGCCCTCGCAGGGTATGTCGGAAGCCCGGTTGTGCGCAGGCTTCTCCGCGGTCTCTTCTTGTGCAACTTCCCTGCCCAGCCGACAAAAGCAAAAGTAAGAGGACTCCGAAGTCCGCGTTTCGGTCCTCTCCAGAATCGAAAACTCGAAGACCTGGCCCAGATCGGATCCCGCGATAGTCGACGCAGTTCGCATAGCCTAGCTATCCACTAGGGCGCGATGTTATTGGGAGATGAGGGTGTTTGGAGTGGCTATGCGCAGTTTGGCTCTCGGTTTGGCCTGTACTATTCCACTCGCCAGGTTTGCCATAACTCTCTGCTCCGGGAGGGCCCAAATGGATCTAATTGCCTACCTGATTGAGAAGCCGCCCGACGTCAATCTCATCATCGGCCAGGCGCACTTCATCAAGAGTGTCGAGGACATTCATGAGGCGATTGTCAACACCGTCCCTGGCGTGCGGTTCGGGCTAGCGTTTTGCGAGGCCTCCGGCGATGCCCTGGTCCGCTTTTCGGGCACCTCGCAAACGATGACAGATCTAGCAAAGAAGAATGCCCGGGGCATGGGCGCCGGGCATTCCTTCATCGTTCTCCTTGAGAACGCTTACCCGATAAACGTTCTTAACGCAATCCAGGCCGTTCCAGAGGTCTGCACCATCTTCTGCGCAACGTCCAATCCGGTGCAGGTCATTCTCGCTGAGACGGATGAAGGTCGTGGGATCCTAGGCGTCGTTGACGGTTGCTCGCCCAAGGGTATCGAGGGCGAAGCGGACCAGGCAGAACGCAAGTCGCTGCTGCGCCGCTTCGGTTACAAGTTCTGACGTGCAAGCCAACGAGCTACATTCACTGCGCCAGATGCGGATCCACCGAACGCTCTTGCCAACTTCTGGCTCTTGATTTCATCCATGATCTTGCGTAGCTGCCCAGGCAAGAGACACTGAGATCCGGGCGCGTGGGACGATCCCCCTCCCGGAGCCACGGATCCGGCTAGCCCTGGCACCCGTTCGGCGAAGACCATCTCTCGAGGGTCTCAACCTCATCAAAGAGCGAAAGATGCACACGCGTTCGCGCCCGGACCACCCCTCCGTGTTCTCGGCTCTAGGTTCTACCGCCCGCCTAAGCCTCCGGCCGGGGCTGGCTTTTTGCCAGAAGCGCCTAGGACATCCTGTCGAGCAGCGCATTCGCCCGACCACAAACGCTCGCTTGCCGCTCACCCCGCAACACAATCGCCGCCCGCACATCGTCATCGCTCTCTCGGCCTATCACCGTCAGTCTTACACCAATCCTCACCGGCTTTCCCGGTTGCCTCGATCTTTGCCCGCCGGCTATTATCACAAACCTCGCCCCCCTGGCTGACGACTGACCCTCGATGCGGGGGCGCCACTCACGCGTCTCCCTCCGCGCGAAAGCTGCGATTTCGTATGCTATACTCCCGCCATGGCCCGGCCTTACTCCATTGCAGTCGATCTCGGCGGAACGCACATTCGCGCGGCTCTGTTCTCTGGCCACGACGCCACTCCGGTCCGCCGCACCCGCGCGCTCACTCCTCAGGCGCCCGATCAGACCCCCATCCTCGAGGCAGTTGCGCAGGCCATCCAGGACGTTCTTCCCCCCGATAAGGATCTGACCAACTTCTCCATCGCCATCGGCACGCCCGGCCCGGTCGATCCATTCCTCGGGGTGGTCATCAGTGCGCCCAATATCCCATCCTGGCGCGGCCTGCCGCTGCGAGATTGGCTCCTGAGCCGGTACGCTGCGACTGTCCACATCGCCAATGACGCCAACCTGGCCGCGCTTGGGGAGTTGATCTACGGCGCCGGCCAAGGTGCCACCGACATCGTGTACCTAACCTTGGGGACCGGGATCGGCGGCGGCGTCATAACCGGCGGCCGCCTGCTGCTCGGAAGCCGCGGGCTCGGCGCCGAACTCGGTCACGTCACAGTTGACCCGCGCGGGCCGCTCTGCGGATGTGGCCGCACCGGGCATCTGGAGGCACTTGCCTCAGGTCCGGCTATCGCCCGTGAAGCACGAGCCCGCTTAGCCGCCGGTGCAGCCTCTTCGCTCTCCCAACAATATCGGAGCGACCCGCTCTTGGTCACTTCAGAGCGCATTGCGGATGCGGCCCGCCAAGGGGATGCCTTTTCGCAAGCGCTCGTGGCGGACATCGCCACGGTGCTTGCCCGCTTCATCGCCGACTGCCTTGCTGTCTTCTCGCCCCAACGGGTCATCCTCGGAGGAGGAGTATTGGGCCTGGGCGATCTACTCCTTGCGCCAATCCGCGAAGCGGTAGTCAATCACGCCATGGCCGCTGTCTATCTCGAGCAACTCACCATCTGTGCCGCCCAACTCGGCGACGA
Organism: Anaerolineales bacterium; assembly: GCA_035288225.1. Lineage (GTDB taxonomy): Bacteria > Chloroflexota > Anaerolineae > Anaerolineales > RBG-16-64-43 > RBG-16-64-43. Next base: position 6,816 of record DATEAT010000099.1, read on the forward strand.
CGCCGGTCTCATGGGCGGCCTGGCACTCTGTCTCAATCCGGCGTTGCAGCCCGGCTCGGCCGTTTCGTAACGCCGTCACTCAATCCGCGCTCGTAAGCCTACTGTTCGCGTGAGGCCCGCTATGCCCATCCCGACTCTCAAGGTCCCCGGTCCCAAATCAGTCGAATTCATCCAGCGTGACACCACCTTCATTTCGCCTTCCTACCCGCGCGATGTCCCTTTTGTGATGGATCACGGAATTGGGTCCGAGGTCTGGGACGTGGACGGCAACCGCTTCATCGACTTCAACGCCGGCATTGCGGTATGTTCGACCGGTCATTCTCACCCGCAGGTGGTGGAGGCCATCCAGCGCCAGGCGGCCCAATTCATCCACATCTCTTCCGATTACTACCATCGTTCCTGGATCGAGCTGGGCGAGAAACTCGATGAAATAGCTCCCTTCAAGGAAGACGCGCTTTGCTTCATGACCAATTCGGGCGCCGAATCAGTCGAGGCGGCAATCAAGCTCGCCCGCTATACAACAGGCCGTCAGCGCTTTATCGGGTTCTTCGGCGGCTTTCACGGGCGCACGATGGGGGCTTTGGCCTTCACCGCCAGCAAGCCGCTTTACCGCTATCGCTTCTACCCCACCATGCCCGGCGTAACTCACGTCCCCTTCCCCAATCCCTATCGCCAGGTGCTCGCTCCGACCTCCGCCGACTATGGCGAGACAGTCGTCGACTACATCGACGACCAGGTGTTTGGCCACCTGATGCCTGCCGAGGACTGTGCCGCAATCCTGCTCGAACCCATCCAGGGCGAGGGCGGGTACATCGTCCCCTCCGACGGCTTTTTCCCCGCCCTGCGCAAGCTGTGCGACCGGCACGGCATCTTGCTTATCGCCGACGAAGTCCAGTCCGGAATCGGGCGTACGGGAAAATGGTGGGGCATTCAGCACTGGGGAGTCGAGCCAGACATGGTGGCCTGTGCCAAAGGCATCGCCTCGGGAATGCCTCTTGGCGCGCTCATCGCACGCAAGAGCCTGATGACCTGGCCAAGCGGCGCGCATGGCAATACCTACGGCGGCAATCCCATCTCGTGCGCCGCGGCCCTGGTCACCCTGCGGCTCATCGAACAAGGATTCATGGCCAATGCGGCCAGCCTGGGCACCTACACCCTCGAGCGTCTGCGCGCGATGATGGCCGCCCACCCTTCGATTGGAGACGTCCGCGGCAAAGGGCTGATGCTTGGCATCGAGTTCGTCCGCGACCGCGGGACCAAGGAGCCGGCGAACGTGTTGCGCGACCAGATCGTCCACGCCGCCTTCTCCCACGGCTTGCTGCTCCTGGGCTGCAGCACCAACGTCATTCGCATCGCCCCACCGTTGAGCATCTCGCGCGAGCTTCTTGACGAGGGACTCGAACTCCTCGACTACTCGATCACGGAGGCGGAGCGGCGCGAGGACTGGTAGACCGCAGCTCCCAAACCATCAACCTGTGCTCCCAGATTACCGAGTCCGTCAGCGCGACATCCTCTTAGAAATCGCGCGCGCCATCACCCAAGAACTCGACCTTCCGCGCCTGCTCGACAAGATTCTGCGCTATGCGGTCGAGATGCTGGGCGGCAAGGCGGGCATCATTGCTTTGTGCGACCCAGCCGGCCGGGCGGGCGGCGACCCGCCGGCATGGCGCGTGGCCGCCTCGTTCGGCCTCAAGCCCGCGTTCCTGCATGTACTCGAACCTCTGCTTGCCGACCTGCCCGCCCTCGGCGACCCACAGACGGTCGTCCTGCCCGCGCTTAACGATCGCCTGCGCAAGATCACGCGCATTGCCACGCTCGGCCTGCTCACCGCCCTCGGCTTACCAATGGTGGCGCACGATCGTGCAGTGGGGGTCGTCTTCGTTTTCCGTGACTTCGAGGGCGGTTTCGGCACCAACGAACGCGCCCTGCTCCAAAGCTTCGCCGATCAAGCGGCCATTGCCGTCTCGAACGCCCGCGCCTTCTCGCAGGTCACCGAAGAGAAGCGCCGCCTGGACGCCATCCTTGAGGGCTCGGCAGAAGGCATCGCCATCCTCGGCCCGGACAACCACATCCAACGATTCAATCGGGCGCTGCAGAAGCTTTCCGGCATAGCCCAGGACGGCGCCACTGGGCGGCCCCACGATCAGGTCTTGCGTTTTGCCACGGTCACAACTGGCAAGACGCTCGAACAGGCAGAGGCCGATGGATGGCCTCTCTCCGAGCAAGCGACTCTCTACGTGGAGGGCACGCTCATCCGCGGCGACGGCCGCCAGCTGCCGGTCGGTGTCTCGTACGCGCCCGTGTTCGCGCCCGATCGAACCTTGCAGAATACAGTCGTCAGCATCCGCGACCTCTCGCGATTCCGAGAAGCGGAGGAGTTGAAGAGCACGTTCATCTCCATCATCAGCCATGAACTGAAGACTCCGGTCGCCCTGATCAAGGGTTATGCCAGCACATTGCGCCGCGAGGACGCCGCCTGGGATCCCCCGACTGTGGCCGACGGATTGGCCGTGATCGAGGAGGAGGCCGACCGTCTGGCTGGGCTCATCGAGGACTTGCTCGATGCATCCCGCTTACAAGCCGGCGGCCTGCAGCTCCACATGGGCGAGGTACAATTGGCGACCTTGGCCTCGCGCCTCGTCGACCGCTTCCCCAAGCAAGAGCCGCAGCATACGTTTCGGGTCGACTTCCCGCCGGATTTCCCGCCGGTCACGGGCGACGAGGAACGCCTGACGCAAGTCCTGAGTAACCTGCTCTCTAATGCAATCAAGTACTCATCACCAGGAACTGCGATAAGCATTCGCGGCAGCTTTGACCCGGCCCAGGTTGTTGTCACCGTGAGCGATCAGGGCCCGGGCATTTCCCAAGAGGACTTGCCTCATGTGTTCGACCGCTTCTATCGGGCGGTCGATGCCGCTCGCCGAACTCAGGGTGCCGGGTTGGGGCTCTTCTTGGCGAGAGCCGTCGTCGAAGCTCACAACGGCCGGATTTGGGCCGACAGCCGGCCCGGGGAAGGGACTTCGATCTCCTTCGGCCTGCCGCGCGCCGACTACCTGCACCCTCTCACGGACCCTTTGTAGGACCCTCCCCTATGCTCGAACGGAGCGCGGAGGCCATCTACTCTTCAGGAGCACCCATGCCCGCAGCACGGACCGCTATCAAATGCCCGAAATGCGGCAACCCACTTGTCGCAGAAATCCAACAAGTGTTCGACCAGACCCAGGATCCATCCGCCAAGACCCGCCTCCTGCGAGGCGACTTCAACGTGATCGCCTGCCCCACGTGCCAGTACCGGGGCGCTCTCGGCACCCCTTTGGTGTACCACGACGCAGAGAAGGAACTTCTCCTCACCTTTGTCCCGCCTGAACTTGGCATGAGCAACGTCGAGCAGGAACAGATCCTGGGTCGACTCACTCAGTCGCTGGTCTCTGCACTACCGCCCGAACAGCGCAAAGGCTACTTGCTCAGGCCGCAGTCCTTCCTCACATTTCAAGGCTTCGCTGAACGCATTCTCGAGGCGGACGGCATCACGAAGGACATGCTCGAAGCCCAACGAGCACGCACCCGACTTGCGCAGGAGCTCATGACGGCCGAGCCTGCCGCAGTTGACGAACTGATTCGTGCCAACGATAAGCAAATCGACGCGACCGTGTTCCAGCTCGTTACGCTCTTCGCCGAATCAGCTCAGGCCCAGGGCGACAAACCTACCGCCGAGAGAGCCGCCGCACTCCGCGCCCGACTGCTCGCCTCCACCACCTTCGGCGCACGGGTCCGCCAACAGACCGAGGCGCTGGAGGCTGCCGCCAAGGACCTGCAAGCGCTTGGACCCAACCCAACTCTCGACAAGCTGGTGGCGCTCTTCAGCAGCGCTCCCAGCCTTGACAAGGTGGCCGGGTTGACGGCCCTGGCATGGCAAGTCATGGACTACGCCTTCTTCCAGGCCCTCACCCAGCGCGTCGACAAGGCCGATCCCGCGGATCGCGAGCGACTAGCAGCCATCCGCGACCTGGCGCTGCGCGAGAGCCAACGTTTGCGTGGTGCGGCCCAGGCCGAAGTTCGCCGGTCCGCCGACTTGCTGCAATACTTGCTCCAAGCCGCCGACCTGTCCGCCGCCATCGAGGAACGCCTCCCCGAAATCGACGAGTCGTTCTTTGCGATCCTCGAGGCCAACCTGGAGGCCGCCCGAAATGCCAACCGCCCCGAGGTCATGACGCGCCTCGAGGAAATCAACAAACGTGTGATGGAAGCCCTCGAGAAGACCGTCCCGCCTGAGGTTCGACTGATCCGCGACCTGCTCAACACGCCAGACGACGCTGCCGCCGAAGGCATGCTTCGTGCTCACGCTGGCGACCTCACGGACCCCCTCATCGAGTCTATGGTTGCCATGGAACGCGACCTGCTCGCTTCCGGACAGGCGCCCGCCGCGGCGCGCATGGCGTCGATCCGCGCCATCGCAGAAAAGCAACGCTCGCTCGCGCGTTTCGGGGTTGGCTAACCACCCGCCTTCCCACCAAGCGTCCGAATCAAACAGGGGCAGCGCGTCGCTGCCCCTGTTCCGTTCGCTGCTCACCACGACCGGCGCACACTCCTACTCGGTCTTCGAATCTCCCCGCCCCAATCGCTGCTCCACTGCACTTGCGATGGCTGCGGTTTCGGCCACCAACTTCGGCGATCGATCGTAGACCGCAACGCCAGCCCGGTCCGCATCCCGCACGCCCTCGTCGGCCGAGAGGTGCCCCAGCACCTCCAACCCGGGCGAGTGGCGCTCGATGAACTCGCGGTCCTCGGCGCTGGCCACCTTCGACCCCACGAGGTACAGGTGCGGCAAGTGCAGGTCCTCGGCCAGGGCGCGGATTTGTCTGGCGGTTCCCAGGCTGCGCGCAGTCGGCTCAACAACGATGATCATGGCATCCACCGCGTCCGCGGTTGCCCGCCCCAAGTGCTCCACGCCTGCATACATATCCAGCAGCACGACATCCGTTCGTCGCAGCAAGATGTGCGTCACCAGCGATCGAAGCAATACGCTCTCCGGACAAATGCAGCCCGAGCCTCCCTTTTCAACAGCCCCAAGCTGAAGCAGCCTCACTCCTCGATGAAGCGCCGAGAACTTTTCCGGGATGTCCTCCACGCGCGGATTCAGCCGAAAGTATCCACCCATGCTTCCCGGTTGCGCGCCCGTCCGTTCAGCAATCAAGTCCTCCATCTCCGCGATTGGCCGCAATCCCTGGAGAAGTTCCTCCGGGAAACCGAGCGCCTGCCCGAGGCAGGGCGAAGGATCTGCGTCCACCGCCAGGACCTGGTAGCCTCGCGCGACGTAGCCGTACGCCAGAAGAGCCGTGGCGGTTGTCTTCCCAACGCCACCCTTTCCCGACACCGCAATCTTCATCCCGCGCTCCATTGGATACCACTCACCACTCGTCTATGCCCCTTGCCCGTGAAGGCGCCGCGCCGCCACGACCGGGATCCCCGCCGCGAGCAACGCGCGGGCCGTGATGTTAACCGAATCGTGCTTGTCGAGGTAGTTGCGCAATAGCGCGGGCATCAGCCCCTTGTGCTCGATGTCTTCCTTCGCCAAGAAGTACTCCAGAAGGTCGGAGGGATGCTCGCGCGCCTGCTCCGTAGATACCTCCCCGCCCTCGTGCTTGGCCGAGATGTTTGCTACGTGCTGCGCCACCTCAACCAACTCCGCTCGCCGGTCGTACGGCTGACGGACGATGCTCTTCCAAGCCTCGGTGATGTGATGTTCGAATCGGACGATCTCCTCAAGCTCGAGCGCCTCACGGACCGCGGCCGACAACTCAAGCGTTCGGTTGTCAATCGAATTGCCGAAGTTGAACCCGATCAGCGGCGTGGATCCATCTGGGCGTGCAAACAGTCGCGCACCCAACAGGGTCCACAATGCGGCATACGGGTTGTCGTTGCCCATGAATACTGAAATCTTGAACTCAATATCGACCCCCACCTTGTAGAGCATGTACCCGAGCAGCACTGTGCCAGGATTGATGTTCAGGACCGCCCGTACCCCGTAGTGGGTGTAGTAGTAAAGCAGTTCATCCAACCACATCAGTGCATGATCATTCGGCTGGCCGATCCCCCCGAAGTAGCCGGTGATCGTCTCCGGCCCGCCAAGGTGCACGTTGGATCCATCCGTGCCCTTCGTGTCGAGTGTCTCGACGTAGGAAGCGCCTACGATTTGCATGGCCGACACAACCGCCAGCAGGTCACCCTGGTCCTGCTCCGACTCCTTCATTCGACGCACGCGAATGTAGCGCCCCGGCATCAACTCCCGCCGCTCGATCGCTTGTTGCGCCTCGGCCACAAGCCACGGAAAGTACTGGAAGGCACTGATCTCCAGGGTCACCGCCAAGCGAGAAGCGAGGCTATCGACGGCCTTCCCCGCAACGGCGGCCAAGCGGAAATCATCCATGGTCGCAAACGCCCCCCGGTCACGCTCGCCCTCCAGCCAGGCCAGGTCCTTCAGATAGGGGGACCCGATGTCTTTCAAACGCGACTTCAACGACTCCAATTGCCCCGCGGCCTGTGCCTTGCGATTAATCTCCTCGACCGTGCCGTACTTGCGAATCACATCCAGGAATCCGCGAACCACCGGATTGGCGCCATCACTCAGAAGCCGATTGACCTGCCCCACGTGCTGCCCAGAGAGAAGCAGCCGTTCCAGCAGCTCGTCCATCGCCCCTCCTACTCCAGGCCTCGCACAAGCTCATCGTACTGGTCGTCCTTCATACTAAACCAGTTCTCTGCGCTTGGGAATTCGCGCGACTGCACCTCGGCCACATACTGCTTAAGTCCGTTCAAGATGACTTCCCCCGCATTCCCGAAGACCTTGGCCATCTTCGGCTTGAAGCGCGGATACAGTCCGAACATGTCATGGAAGATGAGCAACTGACCGTGAGCCTGCAAACCAGAGCCCAAGCTGATAATCGGTACGCCCGAGCGCCCGGTGATGAGCCCAGCCACCCGATCGGGCACCATCTCCAGCAGTATGCTGAAGGCGCCCGACCGCTCAAGGGCGCGGGCATCGTCTACGATGCGCCGGGCACGCGTTGCGTCTTTGCCTTGCACCTTAAAGCCACCCAGAGCGGAGGTGCTCTGCGGCGTGAGCCCGAGGTGGCCCATGACCGGGATGCCTGCGCGTGCGATAGCCTGCAGGCGGTCCGCCATCTCCACGCCGCCCTCCAATTTCACGCCGTCACAGCCCGCCTCCGCCATGAAACGCCCCGCATTGCGAACCGCATCCTCGACGGACACCTGGTAGGTCATGTAGGGCATGTCGCCGATGAGAAACGCGCTGGGCGTTCCGCGCCGAACGGCCTGGGCGTGGCGGATCATGTCCTCCATCGTCACCGGCAGAGTGCTCTCGTATCCCAAGACGGTCATGCCCAGGCTGTCGCCCACGAGGACGATATCCACGCCTGCCTGCTCTACGAGGTACGCCATGGGATAGTCATAGCAGGTCACCATCGTGATCGGCATCTTCTGCTGCATCTTATCGAAAAGAGCGGGCAGCACGACCTTGCTGCGCTTTTCCATTTCCGATCCCTCCGTCCGGCGGCGTCCGGCTGGCAGGACAGCCCGGCCAGTGCTAGCTACGCCCCGCGAGCACCGAATTCACGAGGGGCCGCGGGTCCACCAGATTGTGCCCAAGAGCCGCTTCCTTTTCCCTGCCAAGCGCCACCGCCATGAGTTGGGTGAAGTAGATGATTGGCATGCGCGGCTCCACCCGCATTTGTGCCTGATGCCCCTGGAGATTAATCTCGCATAGCGGGCACGCCACGACCACAGCCTCAGCGCCCCGGTCGCGAGCGTTGTCGATGATGCGCTTACCAAGTTCCAGCATCACCTCGGGCCGGGTCATCGCCAGGGATCCACCACAACAAGCCACCTTGAGATCCCACTCCACTGGATCCGCTCCGATCGACTGCATCAGCCGATCGAGCCCACGAGGATATTCGTAATCCACCGAGCCGGTCACCTTGGGCGGGCGTGTCAGCAGGCAACCATAGTAACAGGCCACCTTGAGTCCGCGCAGGGGAGCGCGCACTTCCTGCTCGACCCGGTCGAACCCGACCCGTTGGATCACGAAGTCGAGCAGCGACCGGACCTCGACCCGGTCTGGGTATGCCTCACCCATTTCCTTGTCGATCCTTTCGCGCACGTCCGGGCGCGTACGCCATTCGTGCAGCGCCACTCGGAAACGGCTGAAGCACGAGGCACACGGCAGCGCAGCCTCGCGAAAACCCTGTTGATCCAGGAGTTGCATGTTAATCATCGGCAGGCGGACGGCTTGCCGCTCGTCTAACCGATGGGCAGGCGTCGAGCCGCAACACACCCATCCTTTGGGCTCCACCGGCGTGTACCCGAATGCGTCCAGCACGGTGCGCGCCGATTTGTCAAACGCCGAGGCCATACCGTGCAACGAGCAGCCCGGGTAATAGCCGATTTCCATTTCACCCCGCGGCGGGGCCTTGGTGGCGCCCGGGTGGAATCGCACCCGGGACACTTCGGGCACCGGGTGGATGGCGCCCTTGCTGACCAGCGCCAGGGCCAATGGAATATCGCGCACGATCGTCCAATTGCGCAGGTCCACCTCCGCCATCAGCCCCAGCTCATAGAGACGGCCCAAAAGGTTCACATCGCGCAAGAAGACCTTGTTGAAAAGGGCCACCTCGGGCACCTTGGCCGGCAAACCCCGCTCGACCACTTCGCTCACGATAAAGTCCATCACCTTGGCGATGTCGAGGCCCTGCGGACAGCGGGTGGTGCAGGTTTGGCACGAAGCGCACATCCACGGCGTGCGTGCATTGAACACCTCGTCTTCCAACCCCAGTTGCGCCGCGCGCATCACTTGGTTGGGCGCCATGTCGAAGAAGTTCATCATCGGGCAGCCGGAGGTGCACTTGACGCACTGGTAGCACATGTACACATTCTCGCCCGTCGCCCGTTGAATGCGCTCCGCCAGACCCGTATTCACTTCAACGCTCATACCGCCTCCGTTTCACCCCGCAGGGCGCCTGCACCATTCGCCCGCTAGTGCCCTGCCGACCCGTTCGGCCTGGGCGCGAGACCCGCGCGCGTGACGATCTCCGCCACAGCCTCTTCCCACTCGATGGCCATGATGTGCACACCTGCCACGCCCGGCACCTCGCGCAACTGCTGGATCAACTCAACGCAAATGTCCATGCCGACGCGCTTCGCCGCCTCGGCCTTGGCCTTCTTGTCGTCGATGCCCTTGACCGACGCCTCCATGCGCTCAACGATCTCGGCAGGCACATCCAACCCGGGAACCTTGTCGCGCATGTACTTGGCCGCGCCCACCGACTTCAACGGCCCCACACCCGCCAGCAGGTAGACCTGCTTATCTACCCCCAGATCGCAGACCCGCGCCATGAACTCGCGGAAGCGCGGTAGGTTGTATACCAACTGCGTTTGCACGAAGTCGGCACCGGCACGCGCCTTCTTACCCAGGCGTAACGGCCGAAACTCCGCCGGATCAGCAAACGGATTCTCCGCTGCGCCCACAAAGAAACGCGGTGCGACACCCTTGATTTCCTCTCCGCACTGGAAGGCGGCGCGATCGCGCAATCCCACGACCATCTGAATAAGCTGAGTGGAGTCCAGGTCGTGGACGTTCTTGGCCTGTGGGTGATTGCCAAATGAATGGTGGTCTCCCGTCAGGCACAGCAAGTTGCGCAGCCCGAGCGCGTAAGCACCCAAAATGTCTGCCTGCATCGCCAGCCGGTTACGATCGCGGCATGTCATTTGGATGATGGGCTCCAGCCCCTCATCCAGGGCTATCTTGCCGGCCGCAATGGACGACATGCGCACAATGGCCGTCTGATTGTCGGTGATATTCACCGCATCCGACCACCCGCGCAACAGCCCCGCCTTCTGACGGATGATGGCCGGGTCCGCATTCTTCGGCGGGCCCAGCTCCGCTGTAACCGCGAACTGCCCCGAGCGCAGCACGCGCTCCAGCCGGCTCTCTGTGCGGAAAACGTTGTTGGCTGAACTCATTTCTCACCTCTTTCCGTGCCGTCCTCAGATCGAACCCGTAGGATTCAACCGCAGGTCTTCGCGCACGACCTTGCGCGGCCCGCCGTCGCGCGACGTCCGCCAATCCTTCGGCGGTTGAATCTCGAGCAGCAATTCCAGCCGGCCCTGGGCCTTAAGCCGATCGTAGATCAACTGCCAAGCACAGTCCGTGTCTGCGTTGATTTCGCAATGCCCGTCAACCGACCCCCCGCAGGGCCCATTCAGCAATTGTTTCGAGCAGCGCGCAATTGGGCACACCCCACCCGTCAGCCCCAGCAGACAATCCCCACAGGCCTGACATCGTTCCGACCACACACCTTGTTCGACCGGCAGGCCCATGAAGACCGTGTTCAAACCCGGAACGACGATCTTCTCTGGGAAGCGTTCGGCCATGGCCTGGACCCCGACACCGCATCCCAGCGAGACGACCAGATCCGCCTCGCGCACCTGCTCGCGCATAGCATCGATGTACTCCCACTCACATTGCCGTTGCACCACTGCATGCGTCACTTGCTGCGGCCGGCCGTCCACCCGGCTGGCCATGCGCACAGCCGAAGCGAGGATGCCGGCCTCCTTCTCGCCACCCGAGAAGCACACCGTCACACACGTTCCGCATCCCACAATCAGCACCTTCTCAGCTCCCTGGATCAGGTTCCTGATCTCCTCCAGGGGTTTCTGTTCAGCGACGATCATATTGCCTCCTCACGGCTCTCGCCGTACTCCGCTTCGGGCTTTGCACACCTCAACCCATACCGTTCGCCTGTCACCTCTCGCCCGCCGAGTGCTGTGCCGTGCGGCGTAACGGCGAAGGACCCAACTGGCGGATGTGCGCATCCATCTCGCGAGCCACTTCCGCCCAGCGGCCACCCATCGCCGACGACAAGTTGACCATACGAATTCTCTCCCCGCCCACTCCCGCCTCGGCCAACACTTGCTGCGTTCGTTCCACGCGCTTCCGCGCCCGCACGTTGCCCGTCTGATAATGGCAATCGCCTTCCATGCATCCTGCGACCATCACGCCGTCCGCTCCCGACTCGAAAGCGGCCAGAACATCTCGCACATCCAAGTCGCCCGTGCAGGGAATCTTCACCACGTGGATGCTGTCGGGATACTGCAATCGCAAGGCTCCCGCCAAATCGGCCGCCGCATAAGCGCAATAGTGGCAACACAGCGCAATGATTCTCGGCTCGAAACTCAACTCGCCCATGCGCCGGCCTCTTCGAAAAGTGCCGCTATCTTCGAGCGAATCTGCTCTGATCGGTTGTGCATGAGGACTATGGCATGCGCCGGGCACTCCCCCACGCATTGACCGCATCCCTGACACGCCACCGGGTCGATGTAGGCCGCCCCCACAATGCCGCCCACTCCAGAGAAATCCACCCGGATGGCCGGAACATGCATCGGGCAGACCCGCACACACGTCAGGCATCCGGTGCACAACGCGGAGTCCACATTGGCCACCGCCCCACCCGCCGGAAGCGTATCGCGCGCGAGGATGTTGGCAGCCCGCGAGGCAGCCGCCTGCCCCTGAGCGATGGCTTCATCCAGAAACTTCGGGTAGTGGGCCGCTCCCGCCATGAACACCCCTTCCGAGGCAAAATCCAACGGTCGCAGCTTCACATGGGCTTCCAGGAAATACCCCTGCGCATCGCGCGGCACCCTGAACACCTGCGCCAGTTCGTGCGCCCCCTCCGCAGCGATCATCGGAGTGCTGAGCACTAGCCAATCCGCGGAGAACGACAGCCCCTGCCGCAACGAGGCATCCTCCACGGTCACCTTCGGCAGATCGCCGCCACAGTCTACGTAAGGCGGGTTCGCGGCCTCATACCGGACGAATTCCACTCCGGCACGTCTGGCTTCGGTATACTCGCCTTCGCGTGTCCCGAAAGCCCGCAGGTCCCTGAAGAGAATGCGGACTTGCGCGGAAGGGTCGACTCGTTTGAGCGCCGCGGCCGTCTTGAGCGCCTCGCCGCAGCAAATCCGGCCGCAGAAGCCATCGGCCCCAACACATTGCAGCATGATGACCCGCGCGGGGCGATTGCCCAGGTTCAACCCCCGTGCAGAGATGCGCCCACCCTCCTCATCCCATAACCGCTGTTCGAATTCTTGCTGGGTGATGACCCGCGGGTGCAGCCCGAGCCCGTGATACTCTCCGCGCGCTTCCTGACCACCGGTGGCGATGATGGTCGCGCCGTGGTGTATCTCCACGAGCGACCCATCGCCATGCTGTATCCGCGATACGAAATTGCCGACCACTCCTTGCGTTTCGGCCACGGCCGCATGCATGTGACAGACAATCCGCGGCTGGCGTTCCACCCGCACCACCAAGTCGCGCAGCAACTCCTGGGGGGCGGACCCGCCCGCGAGGAACCTAAGCTTGCGCAGATTTCCACCCAGCTCATTCTCGCGCTCGACCAGGTGAACGGCGAATCCTTGTTCGGCAAGGACAAGCGCAGCGCTCATTCCTGCCGGGCCACCGCCGACCACAAGCGCCCCGTGCTCCACAGCGACTCCGGTGCGCACGAGAGGCTCCAGCCCTCCCGCGCGCGCGACAGACATACGAACCACACGCTGGGCCTTCGCGGTGGCCCCGTCGCGATCGTTCGAATGCACCCACGAACACTGGTTGCGAATGTTGGCCATCTCGAACAGGAACGGGTTCAGCCCGGCCTGGCGCAAGGCATCTTGAAACAACGGCTCATGCGTCCGCGGCGTGCAGCTGGCCACGACGACCCGGTTGAGCCGCTGCTCACCAATGCGCTGGATGATCGTCGCGACGGAGTCCTGCGAGCAGGTGTACAGGTTGCGCTCCGCGTGGACCACCCCTGGCAGCTGTTCCGCAAACCGAGTCACGGCTTCCACGTCGAGATACCCGGCGATATTCGACCCGCAGTGGCAAACGAAGACTCCGATGCGCGGCGCCTCGCCGCCGACCTCTCGTTCCGGCGGATACTCGCGCGTCCGCGCGAGCACACCCCGCGCCGGCGCCAAGAGCTGCCCAGCCAACGCCGCTGCACCCGAGGCCTGGACAACCGTCTCCGGAATGTCCTTCGGTCCGCTGAATGGTCCGGCCACGAACACGCCGGCGCGGCTGCTCTCAAGCGGAGCGAAGTATTCGGTGTGGCAGAATCCGAACTGATCGAGTTCGACCCCCAGACGCCCCGCCAGGGCGCGCACCTCGCTGGAAGTCTCCATCCCTACCGATAGCACCACCAGATCGAAGCTCTCCTCCACTGCGTGCGCCTGTTCTGGGTCCCAGTACTGCAACTTCAAATTCTGCGTCCCAGGCTCTTCGCGCACCGCGGAGATGCGGGTCCGGACAAACCGCACGCCGTAACGACTCTGCGCCCGCTGGTAGTACTCCTCGTAGCCTTTGCTGAACGCGCGCATGTCCATCAGGAAAATGGTGGCTTCCGTTTCGGCGTCGTGCTCCTTGGCCATAATCGCTTGCTTGCTGGCGTACATGCAGCACACCGCTGAACAATAATCATGCGCCTGATCGCGAGAGCCAACACATTGCAGGAAGGCGATCTTCTTCGCCGGCCGATGGTCGCTGGGCCGCTCCACGTGGCCCTGCGTCGGCCCCGAGGCCGAGAGCAGCCGCTCGAACTGAAGAGCATTCACAACATTTCGGCTTCGGCCGAAGCCGAATTCCTGCGCGCGCTCCGCGTCGAACACCTCGTACCCTGGAGCGAGAACGATCGCGCCCACGCGGATCTCTTCTTCGCGCTCCACCTGGTCATGGTCGATCGCATTGGCCTGGCAGGCAGCAACGCACGAGAGACATTCCGAACAGATACCGCACTGCAGGCAGCGTTCCGCTTCGCGTCTGGCGTCAGCCTCACCGTAACCGGCCTCCACCTCCATGAATGTTCCGCGCCGCCGCTCGAGCGGCACCTGAGGCATGGCCGTGCGCTTGGCTGCGGAGGCTTCGCCGCGCGCCACTCGCCCGCGCGCCTCGTCGCTCTCCAATCTCACGACCGGCAGGTCCGGCGCAAAGCGGGGTTCGAGTTCCTCGCCCCGCAAGAAACGGTGGATTGATTTCGCCGCCTGGTGACCCGCCGCAACAGCCTCCACTACGAAGGCCGTACCCGTCGTCGCGTCACCCGCGGCAAACACGCCCGGGCGGGTCGCAGCAAAGGTGTTCGGATTGACCGCTATCGTTCCCTGCCGCGTCACGCCCACACCCGTGTCGGGCGGGATGAACGCCAAGCCCGCTCGCTGCCCAATCGAGAAGATCACTGTGTCGCATTCCAGCACGTGCTCCGACCCGGGCTCCGTTTCCAGAACGAGCTGACCCTCGCTGTCGAACTGGAAGCGCGTCACGCGCTGGCACTCAACCCCGGCCACCTGCTGCTCGCCCAGAATGCGCAGGAAGGTGCGCGATGGGACGACCTCGACGCCCTCCGCCTCTGCCTCCTCCACTTCATACGAGTGGGCCGGCATGGTTTCGCGCGATTCGAGGCACGCCATCGTCACATGGGCCGCACCAAGCCGAACCGCGGTACGCGCGCAGTCGATCGCAACATTGCCACCACCGATCACCAAAACCCTGTGACCCGCAAGATCGGCAGCCGCATCCAACCGAACATCGCGCAGGAAACTGGTGTTGACCAAGACCCCCGGCAGATCTGCGCCGGGTATCCGCAGCTTCTTTCCCTCGTGGGCCCCAACCGAGATCAGCACCGCCGAATAGCCCTGCTCGAACAGTCCATCCAAATCGTCAACGCGCGTGTTCAGGCGCAGGTCGATTCCCAGGTCGATGATGTCCTGCACTTCTCGGTCGACGATTGCGGCGGGCAGCCGGTACTCCGGCACACCAACTCGCAGCATGCCGCCCGCCACGGGCAGAGCTTCGAAGACGGTCACCGGAAAGCCCACCATGGCCAGGTCGCGGGCGGCCGTCAATCCGCACGGGCCTCCGCCAATCACCGCAACTCGCTCGGCTTGCGAATGCGGCACTCGCGCGGGCGCGACACGCGGCTGGCTATAGGCCCAATCAGCGACGAACCGCTTGATACCATGGATATTCAGAGGCTCATCGACCAACCCGCGGTTACAGGCGATCTCGCAGCGATGGTTGCAAATGCGACCGCATATCCCCGGGAACGGGTTGTCTTCCCTGATCACTCGCAGAGCCTCGGCGTAGCGTCCTTCCCGTACCAAGGCTACGTAGCCCTGCGCGCGCTGCCCGGTCGGGCACGCGTCGCGGCATGGCGCCTTTCCGAGCTTCTCAATGGCATACGTCACCGGGGTCGCCTGAGGGTAGAGCCGGAACGCGGCCCGGCGCGTGCTCAGCTTCTCTTCGAACTCGGCCGGCCGAACGATTGGACACGCCGTCGCGCAATCGCCGCAGCCGACGCACTTGCTCGCGTCCACATAGCGCGGCTTGCGCCGCACGCGCACAGAGAAATCGCCCGGCGCCCCACTCAGGCTGACGACCTCGCTCATGGTCATCAGTTCGATGTTAATGTGCCGCCCCACATCCACCAACCGCGGCGAGATGGTGCACATTGCACAATCATTCGTCGGAAACGTTTTGTCGAGCTGCGCCATGTGGCCGCCAATGGCCGACTTGTGCTCGACGAGGTAGACGCGGAATCCCTGCTCGGCCAGGTCCAGGCTGGCTTGCATGCCGGCGATACCCCCGCCGACAACCATCACCGCACCGGTCAAAGTTTCCCTCTCGCCCACTCTCAAGCCCTCCACGCCTGGGAATGCGCTTGCACCAATTCGATCTTCAACCTGTGGCGCAGGTCATCCGCGGCCCGCCTCCGCCGCGTTGCGCGCCTATCTCACCGGCGCGGCCGAGGCCCCCGCCGATATGTTCGCTGCGCGACCGACCGCTTTGAGCGGCGAGGGCCCAAGCTCTCTCACTCGCGTTACGAGCGAATTGGCCTCGCGCGCTACCGTCGCACCTTGTCCCCCGGACACGAAGATCATCTTCACCCTGTCCGACTCGAGTCCGATCGTCTTCAGCAGCGCTTGCACGCGCTCTACTCGCGCTCGAGCGCGTTCATTTCCGCGCACGTGGTGGCAGTTGCCAAGCGGGCAGGCCACTACCAACACACCATCCGCCCCTTGTTCGAATGAACTCAGCAGGTAAAGGGCATCCAACTTGCCGGTGCACGGCAGGCGGACGATCTTCACGCTCGCGGGATAGGTCAGGGGCAGTGCTCCCGCCGTATCGATCGCCGTGTACCCACAATAGATGCACGAAAACGCCGTTATCTCAGGCTCAAAAACCATGTTCGCACCCTTCGATCCTCCCGCCATGTGCGGCTTGGCCGCACGGCCTCACATCCCGCCAGCCTCGCGCGCTACCAATCGCAGCGCGCCCTCCGGGCAGGCCGTCTCGCACGAGCCGCAACCGGTGCATTCCCAATGGTCAACCCACACCGCCAGCTCGCCGTGCACCCACAACAGCGCGTTATAGCGACAGGCACGCATGCATGCTCGACAGCCATTGCACACCTGTTCATCCACCTCGGCGATCAACTGCGAGATCACTTGCATGCTGGCTCCGCCGTCGCGCGTGTGGCACTCCACGCGCCGATACCAAAGCACAATTGGGCGTCCTGGTATTCCGCCAATTGGATCGCCTTCGCCGGGCATTCCGCTGTGCAGGTGCCGCATCCCTGACAGCGTCCCGGGTCGATCCAGGCTGCGCCGCGGACCCCGCCCACCCCAATGCGATCGTCCCGCACCTCCGGAACGCCAAATGGGCAGGTGCGCACGCACGTCAGACACGCCGTGCATTTTGTCGCATCCACCGTGGCCACGTTTCCGCCGACCTGGATTTCGCTGCGCGAGAGGAACGTAATCGCCCGCCCGGCCGCGGCCAGCGCATGCGTGATGCACTCCTCGATGAACTTGGGGTAGTGCGCCATGCCCGCCAGATACATGCCTTCATCCGGGAATTCCATCGGACGCATCTTGAGATGCGCCTCGAGGAAGAATCCCTCGCTCGACAGCGGCACACGCAACACGCGCGCCAGGTCCGGCGCGTCTTCAACCGGCACCATACTCGTGCTGAGGGCAAGCACATCTGGCGCGAATTCCAACACCTTCCCGAATACATGCTCTCGGACAGCCACCACCAGGCGAGCCTGCGCCCCCTGCCCCTCGCGGGAAACGCGGGGCGGATCGTTGCTCGTGTAACGCGCAAACACCACGCCCCGTCGCCTGGCTTCCGAGTAGTAGGTCTCGCGGAAGCCATAGGTGATGATGTCTTTGTACAGGATCGCCACCTGGCAGCCCGGATTGAGCATCTTCAGGCGGATCGCATTCTTGATGCTATTCGTGCAGCAGATACGCGAGCAGTACTCCGCGCCGCCCTCCGGCTGAACACATTGGATCATCACGACCTGGCGCAGCGCGGCGACCTTCTCCGGCTGATGCGCGATCAGTTCCTCCAATTGCGATTGCTTCATCACGCGCGCATCTTGGCCGAGCAGGTATTGCGACCCGCCCCCCTCCCGCCCGCCTACGGCCACCACCGTCACTCCATGGCGGATCTCTTCCTGATGCGCGGGCATTCCCGGCGGTTCGCTGCGTACCAGCGTGCGGAAGTCGCCGACGCTGCCCGTTTGCCGGACAACCTGGCTATGGAAAAGAAGGCTGATGCGCTCGTGCGCCACCACGCGATTGACCACATCGCGCAGCATGCCTTGCGGGTTGGTTCCCTCGGCCACGTAATACACATGGTGCATATTGCCGCCCAGCGCACCGGTCTTCTCGACCAAGGTCACCGGGTAACCTGAATCGGCGATCTCCAGCGCCGCCGTCATGCCTGTAATGCCTCCGCCGATCACCAGGGCCGCGTTATCCATTTGGCGCGCTTCCTTGCGCACCGGCTTGGCCAATCGCAACCGCCCGACCGCCATGTGGATCATTTCGCTGGCCTTGCGTGTCGCGCCCTTGGCATCCGGAGCATGCGCCCAGGCGCAGTGTTCGCGCAGGTTGACCAATTCCACGAAGCTAGCACTGAGCCCGGCCTGCCAGGCCATCCGCTGGAAGAGAGCCAGATGGGTGCGATGGCTGCAAGCCCCTACGACGACGCGCGTAATCCGCTTCTCCCAAATGGCATCGCGCAGGTGCGTCTGACCCTCAAAGAAGCACGCCAGGTCAAGCTGTTGGACGTGGACAACCCCTGGCAGGCCACGGGCGAAGTCGCTCACGGCCTCCAGGTCGACCGGTCCATCGATTTCGCCGCTGCATCCGCACAGGAATATCCCCACCCGCACCGGCGCGTCTTCGCTGACCGCGCCCTCCGGGCGGGCACTGCCCACGACGAACGGCTCGGCCCGGCTGAACGCGCGATCGCCCAGGCTGTGGCGCAAGATGCGCATCGCCTCGGCCGCCGCGCCGGAGGCATCCAGCAGCGTTTCCGACATCTCCTTGGGCGAACCGAATGCCCCGCACACAAAAACTCCCGGACGAGAGGTGGCCAGCGGATTGAACTTGTCGGTCGCACAGAAGCCGTACGGATTAAGTTCGATCCCCAGCGCCTCCGCCAGAGGTTCTGCCTCCGCCGGTGGCCGGATGCCCGTGGCCAAGACGACGAGGTCAAAGTGCTCCTCAGCCATCGCCCCTTGCCCCATGGCCGCCTCGCCGTGCTCGCGCCCGCCCGGATATCGCAGCACCAGGTCCCCGGTGTGCGCATCCTCAATGACCTCTGAGATTCGCGTCCGGTTATAGCGGATGCCGAAGCTGTCGCGCGCCCGCCTGTAATAGGCGTTGTATTCTTTGTTGAAGGCACGTTCATCCATGGTGAAGATGTGGCATTCCGCGCCCGGGATGCGTTGGATCGCCAACATCGCTTCCTTGGTTGCATACATACAGCAGATGGACGAACAATACGCATTGCGCTGGTCGCGCGACCCGACGCACTGCAGCCAGGCGATCTTCTTCGGCGCCTGCCCATCCGAAGGGCGCATCACAATACCCTCCGTCGGCCCCGAGCGCGAGGCCAGCCGCTCATACTGCATCGAAGTGATGACGTTCTTATGCCGCCCCAGGCCGAGTTCCGGCATCGACCGCGCATCGAACGGCTGAAAGCCCAGTGCCAGGATCACGACCCCGACGTGGATATCCAGGTCCACACTCGCCGCCCGCAGGTCCACAGCCCGGGTCGGGCACACCTCCACGCATTTCTGACACGTGTCGCACGTGCTTGTCTTCTCGATCAAGTAGTACGAATCCGGGATTGAGCGCGGCGCAGACTTGTGAATAGCCGCGACGTTGGAGAGCCCCGCCTGGAACTCGCTGACGCGCTGCTCCGGGCAGACCTGGGCACACCGCGCACAGTTGATGCAGCGTCCGGGGTCTACGTAGCGCGGATGCTGACGCAGGTGCACATGAAAATCACCCACCTCACCCTCGCTGCCCACGACTTCCGTCAGGGTGAGCAAGGTAATGTTCGGGTGAGTGTTATGGTCGAGCAACACTGGAGAGATGGCGGGGCGCGAGCACCCATAGCCGTGGTCCGATGTGCCGCGGCACAATACGCAGTCGTGGGTCGGGAACATATAGCCGAGCTGGGCTACACGCCCGCCCAGGGAAGGCGCGCGTTCTACCAGGTAGACGTGCAGGCCCGCATCCGCCAAATCCACGGCCGCCCGCATGCCGCCGATCCCACCGCCTACAACCAATACACTTCGCGCCGCCGTCATACGCTACCGCCTCCTACTGGGTCAGCAGGTATTCATACGCGGCCAATGCCGCCTTGGCACCTTCGCCGATCGCGATCAGCACCTGCTCGGCGAACACATTGGTCACGTCGCCCGCCGCGAACACGCCCGCCGCTGAAGTGCGATTGGCGCAGTCAACCTTTATCCGCCCTCGCTCGTCGCGGTCAACGATCTCCGCCACCAGCTCCGATTGCGGCACCAGGTCCAGCTCCACGAAGAACGCGTCCGCGGTCAACTCGCGCTTCTCCGCTCCATGCGCCAAGAGCAGTGAGCGCGCGTAGTCATCGCCATTCACGCGCTCCACGGTGTACCCCTCCAGCACGGTCACGTTGCCGGCGGCAGCCACGCGCCGCCCCAGCGCGCTGTCCAATTCGCCGTGAGTCGGAGCCACCAACGTCACCTTGCTGGCAATGCGCGCCAGCTCCGCCGTCGCGCGTAGCGCCAGGGCGCTGTCGCCGATCACGGCGGTCTGTCGCTCCACAAAAAGCGGGGCGTACGAAATCGCGCTGTAGCACAGCCCGCGCATCATGTATTCCTTCTCACCCGGGACGTCCAGCAACCGCGCCCGCGCCCCGCTCGCCACAATCAGTGCCCGGCATTCGTGCACGGCACCCGCCCGGGTGTGAACCCGGTACCCTTCGCCGGCTTTCTCCACGCGCTCCGCCTTGTCGAACACGCGTGAGAATTCAAGGTAATCAATCTCTTGGGCGAAGCGGCTCACCACTTCTTCGCCGGTGATTACCAGATGATGATCGACGAATGGCAACTGCAGACGATAGTTGGTCTTGCCGCCCAGGTCTCGCGTGATGAGCAACACATCCAGCCGCTTGCGCAGTGCGTAGATCGTGGCGGTTAGGCCGGACGGCCCGCCACCCAAGACGATCAGGTCATGCATGCTCGTCTCCTCACGGAACGCTCCCCTCGCCCGGCTTACGGCGCCGGAGCAATCAGCCCGGCGGCCATCATGCCTTGGGTCATTTCGCGCGAGCGTCGGATAATCGCCTCGGCTTGGGCCAACTCCGCTTCGTAGGTCAATCGGATTCCCGCGACGTCTTCTTTGACCGCTTGGGCTGCCACTGCGGCTGCTTCGCGTGGGAAGACCTGCCACTCATCCATCGTCGGCAGGATATATTCGGGCGACAGGCCGCGCTCTTGGGCCATATCGGCCAGCGCCGTGGCAGCCGCCAGGCACATGCCCTCAGTGATCGTCCGCGCTCTGACGTCAAGCACTCCCCGGAAGATAGCTGGGAACCCAAGCGAGTTATTGACCTGGTTCGGGAAGTCCGATCGCCCGGTCGCCACGATCGCCGCCCCAGCTTCTTTCGCTTCCCATGGCCAGATTTCGGGGGTCGGGTTGGCGCACGCGAAGACGATAGGATCCTTCGCCATGCTCCGAATCCATTCGGCCTGGATTACCCCCGGCCCGGGCGCCGAATAGGCAATGACCACATCCGCTCCGCGCATGGCCTCCGCAATCCCGCCCTCGCGACCTTCCGCGTTCGTGGTCTGGCAGAACTTCCAGTTGTCGACGAACTCCGCTTTGCGGAGCTCCAGGTCGCTGCGCCGCTTGTTGAGCATGCCGCGGATGTCCGTCATGTAGCAGCGCGACGGGTCGGCTCCCACGGCGAATATCAGCCGCGCGCACGCCACGTTGGCCGCGCCGCTTCCGATGAACGCGATGCTCACCTCGCTGAGCTTCTTGCCGACGATCCGCAGCGCGTTCAGCAGCCCGGCCAGGGTCACCGTTGCCGTCCCCTGCTGATCGTCATGCCAGATGGGGATCTCGGCCTTCTGGCGCAACGTGTCTAGAATACGAAAGCACTTGGGCTGCGCCAGGTCTTCCAGATTCACCCCGCCAAAGCCTGGCTGCAGAAGAAGGACGGTGTCGATGATCTTGTCGGGGTCCTTGCTGTCGATCATGATCGGCCAGGCATCCACGCCCCCCAGGTACTTGAAGAGCAGTGCCTTGCCCTCCATCACCGGTAGCCCGGCCTTCGGCCCGATGTCGCCCAGGCCGAGCACACGCGACCCATCCGAAACCACGGCCACCGTGTTCCATTTGTGGGTGTACTCGTAGACCAACTCCGGGTGGGCGGCAATCGCCTTGCACGGCGCCGCGACGCCCGGCGTGTACCAGATGGCAAAGTCGTTCAGGTCACGCACCGGGCAGCGCAGCGTCGTCTCCACCTTGCCGCGGTAGAAGGGATGCAGACGCATTGCATCTTCCGCCGGCTGGCTGGCTTTCGCGAGAAGTTCATCTTTCTTGGAGATGCGTGCCACGTCGCTCAAGATCTGCTCCTTTCAACCCGGGTAGTCGCCGCGCCGCCGCACCCTGCGCAGCGGCCGGCCGTGGGCCAAACCAGGATCAGATGCGCAAGTAGGAATCCGTGTAGATTACCTTGTTCAGAAGCACCTGCACGGTCTTCCAGATCTCCGCCTGGCCGGCATCCTTCATGTCCACGGCCTCCGGCTCCAACTCGGCTCCCTCTTTGACGGCGTCGTACAGCTTGAGGTAGAGCGCCATCACCGGCGAGCTCGCCTGGCGGGTCTCCACAGTGTGCAGCACCTGCATCTGCTCTTCGTCCAGCGGGTCGACAATTGCCGCATCCAGTCCCGCGGCCAATAGCATCACCATGTACGTGCGGTTGATAAGCGGCCGCATGGCTGCGGGTACCTGGTTGGAAACGTTCGAAAGGCCCACCACGGTCATCGGCGCGGGGTCAGCCACCATCTTCAGCATGCGCACCGCTTCCACCGCCTGCGGCACGTATTCCTGGCAGCCCGAGACGGTTAGGATCAGCGGATCGATGTACAGCCGCTCCATCGGAATGCCCAGCTCCTCCGCGCGCGGCATGAGTTTCTCCATGGCGATGCCGACTCGCGCCTCGGCGCTGACCGGGATGCCGCTCTTCTCCATGCACAGCGCAATCAACCGTGCACCGTACTTAGCCGCCAGCGCCGGGACGGTGGCCAGACGCTCCTCTTCGGCGGAGGCCGAGTTGATGAATGCGTTGCTGCCCAGTTTCCGCAAGCCGGTCTCAATCGCAGCCAGGTTTGTCGTGTCGAAGGAGAGGGTCATGTCTCCCACGCCCTCTTGGACGCAATCCACAAGCCATTCCATCACCTCGGGGCCGGCCTTCTTCTGCGGCCCGATGTTCAAGTCCAGCGCGTCCGCGCCTCCCGCCTTCTGCCGGCGCGCCAAGTCCACGAAGAAGGCTCCCTCGCGAGCCGCCAGCGCCTCCTTGACCCGCGGCGAGACGATGTGTATGTTCTCTCCGATCTTGTACATGATGCCCTCCAGGTGTTGAATGCGAGTCTGAGATGATTGGGAACTGCGTCCGTGCCCGCCGCAGCGCGCCCTCGAGCGCGTTAGGCCGGAATGTAACGGGTCGCCAAATCGGCGACGGCCGCATACGCCCGCGAGCTGCCATCCAACGCAGCCAGCGGCATCCCTGCGCCATCCAGCTCACCCACGCGTTCGTCCTCGGGGATGTAGCCAGCGATATCAACTGGGAGCGCGGCCAACGCGGACTGCATGACGGGCGAGACGGAACCGTTCACGCGGTTTACCACCACCACGGCCTTGCCAATGCGGATGTCAAGATCACGCGCCAGATCGATCATGGCTTCCGCCGTCTTCAGCCCCCGCAGGCTGGGGTCTGTCGTCAGGAGCAGCAAGTCCACATCGCGCGTCGTCCTGCGGCTCAGATGCTCCATGCCGGCCTCGTTGTCTATGACCACGTACGAGTAGGCCTGCCCGACACGGTCCACGATTTGCCTCAACAAGTGATTGACCGCGCAATAGCAGCCTGCTCCCTCGGGGCGACCCATGACCAGCAGGTCCATCGCCACCCCTTCTTCGATGGACATGCGTACCTTGTGGTCGAGATAGTCCACGCGCGTCATCCCGTTCAGGCCGTCGGGTGAGTTCAGTTCGCCCAGGTCCTCACGGATCTGGCCGACCGTCATGGGCAAAGGCAAGCCCAGCGCCAGATGCAAATTCGACGCTGGATCGGCATCGATCGCCAGGATGCTTCCCCGCCGCTCCCTTGCCAGCCAGGTAATCACCATCGCGGCGATGCTGGTTTTGCCCGTGCCGCCCTTGCCGGCCACTGCCAATGTGAACGTCAAGCGCTACCTCCATCGTGCGTAGAAACCTGCTCGCCCTCGCCCTTCACTACGCCGCGCAGTCCGTGGGCAGCCCGCGTCGCGTTGGCCTCCTCCCACACCGTGGCAACGCTGGGAAAGCGCGCGATCTCGGTATGAGGCAAGAAGAGCGCTGCGGTGAACGCGTCGTAGAAGGTGTTGTCGGCCGAGAGCTCGACGTATGTCATCTTCTCGGCGGCCAACAGCACCTGCGCACGCGCTTCTCGCGAGAGCAGGGCCATGTACGCGCCTTTGAT
>DATEAT010000100.1:0-2802 GCA_035288225.1 Anaerolineales bacterium
CATGAATATTCTGTTGAAGGAAATCCAGCGCCGCGCGATACCCTGGCAGCCCGAATAGCAGCGCGCGATGGGTGCTGGACGACACTCGCTGGCGAAGCTCAAGGCGCGAATTTTTCCAGGGGAGATCTTCTACGGCTGGTACATCGCAACGGCCGGCGCCGGGACGAATTTTATTGTTCTGGGCATCACCTTCTTCGGGTTCGGCGTCTTCCTGGAAGAGTTCCGGCTGACCTCCGGCTGGAGCGTCACCGCCATCGCCCTGGGCTATTCGATCCAGATGCTGCAGCAGGGACTCTTGGCTCCGGTCACGGGCCACATCCTGGACCGCGTTGGGCCAAGGAAGATGGCCGTCGCAGGGGTGACGATCATCTCGGTCTCCATGCTGCTCTTTTCCCAGGCGACGACCCTGCCCATCTATTATGCCGCGTGCATGGTCATGGCGCTGGGGCAAGGCATCGGCGGGCCCAACGCTTTCAGCCTGGCCGTCATGCGCTGGTTTGTCGCGAAGCGCGGGCGGGCCATGAGCGTCGTCACTACCGGCAACGGGTTTGGTTACTTCTCGACCATGATCCTCGCCGCGATGATCGCGGGCTTCGGCTTCCATGCAACGTTCGTCGTCCTGGCGGCGGTTATCTTCGTCGCCGGAATTCCCCTAGCCCTCGTGATACGGGACCGGCCGGAGAACTTCGGTTCGCTTCCGGACGGCGAAATCCCGGGCGGTGACAGCCAGAGCGCCGCAGCCCAGGCCGTCCGGTCGCGAGCCACCGGCGGCCTCGCGGTGGGGGAGGCCATCCGTACCCCCGCCTTCTATCTGCTGGTTCTGGCAATGGCCGCTGGCCAGGCGGCACAGATCGTCTGGATCGTTTTCCAGGTCCCCCACCTGAAGTCGGCAGGGTTCTCCCTCGCCTTCGTGGGCATCCAGGCCGCCGCCTATGGCATGGCCGCCATTCCCTTGCGCTGGGCAGTGGGATGGCTGGGCGACACCTTCGGCAGGAAGAAGATGTACATCCTTGCCGTCTCGCTGGAAGGGATAGGCCTTTGCTTCTTCGCT
The DNA here is from genome assembly GCA_035288225.1 of Anaerolineales bacterium. Classification (GTDB taxonomy): domain Bacteria; phylum Chloroflexota; class Anaerolineae; order Anaerolineales; family RBG-16-64-43; genus RBG-16-64-43. Next base: position 1,052 of record DATEAT010000100.1, read on the forward strand.
TTTGTCACTCCCGACCGCTGGTGGCTGTTCATTCCGTTCTACCTGACCTTTGGCATCGGCCACGCGGGCTGGCTGGTCATGTCGCAGTCTCTTCCCGCGGACTTCTTCGGGAGCAAACACTTCGCCACCATCCGCGGGCTCATCATCGCCCTGCAGATACCCGTGACCATCCTGGTGCCGCTGTTCATGGGGTTAGTCTTCGATACCCGCGGCAATTACCAGTTCGCCTATCTGGTGATTGCCTGCATCACCTTCAGCGGCGCGCTGTGTCTGGGCTTGAGCCGCCGGCCGCTGTGGATTCAGATGACCCACAAAGCGAATTAGTAGCGAGCGAGTGGTATCATTCCCGGTATCGAGGAGCAGAAAGTAACCCGGTGAAGAAAAAAGCGGCTCCGATCCAGTTGACGTTGAAGGTCAACGGCAAGGACCACCAGCTCTTGGTACACCCTCAGCAAACGCTCCTCGGGGTGTTGCGTGACGATCTTGGCCTCACCGGCACCAAGCAGGGTTGCGACGATGGCGCCTGCGGCACGTGCATGGTCACGGTGAATGGCGCGATGGCAAGGGCCTGTCGCGTTCCCGCAGAGCGTGCGCAAGGCAAGGAAGTTGTTACGATCGAGGGACTCGGGACACCCGAGCGGCTGCATCCCCTGCAGGAGGCCTTCATCAAGGCCGATGCCGTCCAATGCGGTTTCTGCACGCCGGGCGTGATCATGGCAGCCAAAGCTTTGCTGGATCGCAATCCGGCGCCAACCCGGGAGCAGATAGCCAAGGCGCTGGGGAGCAACCTCTGCCGCTGTACCGGTTACACGAGCATACTCGAGGCAGTCGCTCGCGCGGCCGATCTTGGCCGAGGCATTCCGTACCCGGAGCCGCAGGGAGCGGGTGAGGCGCACCGGAGGATCGATGCACAAAACAAGGTGCTGGGAGCTGCCCTCTATGCCGCCGATCTCAATATGCCCGGCATGCTTCATGGCGCGATTCTGCGCAGCCCTCATTTTCATGCCGGGATTCTTCACATCGATGACAGCGAGGCCCGGGCGCTGCCGGGTGTAGCGGCCGTGGTAACGGCCCGCGATGTGCCTGGACTCAATCGCCACGGGCGTGCCATCAAGGATCAGCCCGTGCTGGCTGACGGCCGGGTCCGCCAGATCGGCGACGCAGTGGCTGCGGTTGCCGCGACATCGCCGGAGGTGGCGGCCCAGGCGCTGTCGCTGATTCGCGTGAGCTATCGGCCTCTTCCGGCAATCGTGGATCCCGCCGAGGCGCTGCAAGAGGGCGCGCCTCTCATCCACGACAGCGGCAACCTGCTGGCCGGGAAGGATAGTCACTGGGGCGATGCGGAAGCAGCTCTCGCGCAGGCGGACATCGTGGTGGATGAAACGTACACCACGCCTTTTTGCGAGCACGCTTACCTCGAGCCGGAGGCGGCGCTCGCCTACCGGGACGACGCGGGACAATTGGTGGTGCGATCGGCCACGCAATACGCACACCTGCACCGCAGGGCAGTGGCCGAGACCATGGGCCTGCCCTTGGAGCAGGTGCGCATTCAGCCGACGGTGGTGGGCGGCGCCTTCGGCGCCAAGACCGATATCTCCTGCGAGTGCGTCACGGCCCTGCTTGCCCTGAAGACGGGCCGGCCGGTAAAGATTGTCTACAGCCGCGCCGAGTCCTTCGCTTCCACCACCAAGCGGCATCCTTTCCGCATCCGTTGCCGCACGGGCGTGACCCGGGAGGGCCGGCTCATCGCT
>DATEAT010000101.1:0-7082 GCA_035288225.1 Anaerolineales bacterium
TACCCGTGGGCCTTCCTGGTCGTCTTCTCGGCCGCCAACCCGCTCATCTTCCGATGGTATCTGGCCGAGCCGCTTCCATTCTACATGCTTTCCTTTTTGATTGGCGTCGGGGAATTCTCACAGGACGTGGCTGACTCCGACACGCTTCACGGGAGCGTTATCGCGCAACCGCTCGCGGCGCGGGTCGGATGGGTGATGGTGGCAGTGTTGGTCGTTGTCGCGCTTGGGGCGGGGTGGGTTCTGCATCCGGCAGATGGGCCGGACCGCGCTGCACCGGAGATGGCCTGGGTTCGGCTCGAGGAAGCCTACACCGAGGTCGCGCGCCGCCTCGCGCCCGAGGTGTCCGAGCGAACGGTCGTCGCCGCAGGCGACGTGGGCGCGCTGGGCTACTTCCTCGACGCCCACATCCTCGATTTGGTCGGGCTGAACTCGAAGGAGGTCATGCAGTACTACCCCTTGCCCGACGAGATGTACGTGATCAACTATGCCGTGCCGCCGGGCGCGGTTTTCGCGGCCATGCCGGATTTCGTCGTCCTGCTCGAGGTCTACGGCCGCAACGGGCTGCTTAAAGAGGCCCAGTTCGCTCAATACTACGAGCTCGTCGACCGCATCGACACCACCATGTACGGCAGCGACGGCCTGCTCGTGTATCGCCGTCGCTGAACGATGCCCAGGCTCGACCGCCTCATCCCCGGCCCCCTCTCCTCACGGAGAGGGGGAGAAGATGAGAATAAGAGTTCGGGGTCGCGAGGCCACCCCGAACCCCTAGGGGAAAACCATGAGGCAAGGGACGCGGCACACTACAACAACGAGCTTATCTTGTCCGACATTGCTGCCATTCGACAATCTGTGGCCCTTTCCCAAGAGCCCCGCATCATGACGGACCTCTCGCAGCGAGAACAGACATGCCAGGCAGACCGAACTTAGTGAGCCGCTGCTCCGCGCCCGCGGTGCTGGTCGTCGCGCTCGCAGTCAACCTGTGGAACCTGGCTTCTGTCCCAGTCCATCCGGACGAGGCCACCTGGATTTTCATGAGCCGCGACCTGGTGCTGATGGCGCGCCAGGGGCCGGGCGCCGTGTGCTGGCAGCCCGGCGCGGCGGCGGATCCCGTGGCGCTCGAGCGCGCGCGGACCGCGCCGTTGCCCCGCCACATCCTGGGCCTGGAGCGCCTGGCGGGCATTCTGCCCGCAGGCGCAGTGCCGGTGGATTGGGATTGGACGACCACCTGGGCGGTGAATGCTGAGCGCGGCGCAGTGCCCTCGGCCTCGGTGCTTCTGGCCGCGCGCCTGCCTATGGCGCTGCTCACGTCGTTCGCGGCGCTGCTGGTGTTCCTCGTTACGCGACGTCTTGGCGGAACGGTCGCAGGGTGGGCCGCCGCGCTGCTCTTCATCTTCAACCCACTGATACTCCTGCACGGCCGGCGGGCAATGAGCGAAGCGGCGCTCGTGTTCGGCGTGTGCCTGGCTGTCTGGTTGATGATGCGCCTGCCGCGTTCGGGGCTGATCCAGGGCGCGGGCGTCGCGCTCGCGGTCCTGGCCAAGCATTCGGGCATCGTCATCGCGCCGGCCGCGCTGCTCTCGGTGCTGTGGCCGGTTGCGCAGGCTGGTGAACGCGCGGTTGCGCCGGCCCGTGGCCGGGTTCACGCCTACTTCGGGAGGGTATTGCGCACGAGCGCACTCATGGCGCTCGGGTTCGTCGTTGTTTTTGGGCTGCTCTCGCCAAGCCTATGGTGCCATCCGCTTTCGGCGCTCGACGCCATGCTTCGCGGGCGGACGAGCCTGGTGGATGCGCAGGTCGAGGCATTGCGCTCTGCGGGCGCAGCGTTCGTGTTGACCACGCCGGCCGAGCGTATCGTGGCGCTGATCGACCGCGTCTTCGTTGCTTCGCCGGTGTTTTGGGAAATCCCCAACTACGCGGTCGAGACTGCGGCCTCCGAGGCCGCATACATGCGTGGGCTGATGGCCAACCTGCTGCGCGGTCCAGTGTGGGGCAGCGTGATGCTGGCGCTCGCGCTGCTCGGCGCGGCGATCGGCGCGCTGCTCATCTTCCGGCGCGTCTCGAAGGCCGAGCCAATTGCCCCTCGGGCCGCCTCTCGCCGCGACCTGGCGCTGGTTCTTGTGTGGACGCTTGGCACCGTGCTGGGCCTGCTCGCACTCGTTCCATTTGCCTGGCAGCGATACTACCTGCCGCTCGTCGCCGCGCTGTGCGTGTGGCAGGGGTATGCGCTGGGGCATGTGGCGAGGGCGGGAGGGCTGCTGCGCGGCAGAGTTCGCCGTCTCCCATCCCAATAGCTTCGAGAGGTGACCATGAGACGCGGTCCAGCAGTATTGGTGTGTCTCATCCTCACGGCAGCCTGCAGATTCTCCTCCGCAACGGCTACCCCAACGTCAGAATCCGGCGCGATATCAACGCCAAGTCGGGTATTACCACCAACGTCAGCGGTCGCCGGATCTCTCAACATCCCAAATGCCACCGTCGTTTACTACGACATCGCCGGTTCCAGCGAAGCCGAGTTGCGCGCCGAGCTGAACGCCAAATCGCCCGTTGGCTATGACGGTTATAAAGGCGATGCAACGACGAATTGGTTTATCCGTTGGGACTGGCCAGGCTATGGGACCATGTCTTGCGACTTGAGCAACGCCACCGTCACTTACGAAATCGAGGTTATCTTCCCGCGTTGGACATCGCCTGACGATGCGCCCTCTGACCTTGTCGCGAAGTGGGCGAATTTCTCCCGCGCTTTGGCCGGCCACGAAGCGAACCATGCGGACTTCGTAGTTGCCAATTACCTGTCTGTACTCGCTGCAATCAGGAGCGCGACCTGTGACACGGCCGATGCGGCCGCTTCTTCTGCGCTCGAGCCCATCAGACAACACGATAGGGAATATGACGCTGCGACCAACCATGGTGAGACTGAGGGAGCGAGGTTTCCTTGACGCAGGCAGAGAAGAATCCAGCGTGAGGCAGAGCGCGGTAGCAACAAGGACACTCTGGCAGGCTGCTGGAAAAGGGCCATCGCGTTCCAACCCCCACCCCTGACCCCTCCCCCGGCGAGCTGGGGCGTCAGCGCGAGGTCGTCAAGCCGGGGGAGGGGAGAGGTCTTCAAGGAGGCGGGGGGCCGGAGGCCCCCCGCCTCCTTCAGTTCCTCAACCCCCTTTCTGCCAGGCTCCGCTTTGTCGAAGACTGTTGTGAGGCGGAGAGCCTGCCCTGCAAGGGGGGGCAGGGGGTGGAGCGGGAGACGGTCTTTCCTCAAGCTGCTATTTGTCATTCCGAGAGCAGCATCCGCCGAGAACTCCAGGCATCATCTGGAGGCCGTGACGGCGAGCCGACGAACTCTCGCGGAAAGGCTCGCCCGTGCGTGCGACCAATGCGCATGCCAGTCGCAAGCCGACATGCGTAATGCATGCTATGCCCTCATCAAGAAAGAAACCGGGGCGACTATGAAAGTCGCCCCGGCTTGATGTCACTCCATCAGTCGTTCACTCGGTAATGTAATCCCTCAGCTTGCGGCGGTGGGTGGGGTGGCGCAGGCGGCTCAAGGCCTGGGCCTCGATCTGGCGCACGCGCTCGCGCGTCACGCCCATCTTCTTGCCCACTTCCTCAAGCGTATAGGATTGGCCGTCCAAGAGCCCGTAGCGCAACTGCAGAATGCGCACCTCGCGCGGCGGGAGTGCCGAGAGTACCTCCTCCAACTGCTCGCGTAACAGGTTCTGCGTCGCCAACTCCACCGGCGCGGGCGATTCCTCGTCCTCGATGAAATCCCCCAGCACCGAATCCTCTTCCTCGTCGGTCGGGGTCTCGAGCGAGATCGGCCGGCGCGCCACCTGAATCATGTTCTCGACCTTCTTGGCCGTCACGCCCAGCGCCTCGCCCAGCTCCTCCGGCGAGGGGTCACGCCCCAGTTCCTGCGTCAGTTGATGCGAGACGCGCAGCAGCTTGTTGATCTGGTCGCCCATGTGAACCGGCACGCGGATGGTGCGGCCCTGGTCGGCAATCGCGCGCGTCACCGCCTGGCGGATCCACCAGGTGGCATAGGTCGAAAACTTGTGCCCGCGGCGGTAATCGAATTTCTTGGCCGCACGGATCAGGCCGATGTTGCCTTCTTGAATGAGATCCAGGAAGGGCACGCCGCGCCCCATGTATTTCTTGGCCACACTGATCACCAGGCGCGAGTTGGCGGTGATGAGATGCTCGCGCGCGGCCCATCCATCTTCGATCACGCGTTGCAGGTCGGCCTGGCGGCGCGCGTCGCTCACCCCGCGCGCCAGCGCCTCGCGCGCGAACTTGCCGCGTTCGATGCGCTTGGCGAGGGAGACCTCCTGCGGGGCGGTGAGTAGCGGCACACGGCCGACCTCTTTAAGGTACAGCCCGATCGTGTCGTCGGCATCGATCGCCGAAAGATACGAGTCGTCCTCGAGCAATTCCCCGGCCAGGGGAATCTCTTCCTCCACCTCGGCCAGGTCCTCGTCGCCCGGTTCGGCCTCGGTCACGTCGGAGGTGTCGTAGACCTCGATGCTGGCGCTGAGCAGCGCGGCGTAGGCTTCCTCGAGCTGGTCGATGTCGCGCTCGGCATCCGGGAAGAAGCGCAGCACGTCGTCGATCGTGACGAAGCCCTTCTCCTTGCCGAGCTCGATCAGCGTGCGCATCGAGGGATGTTCTTCGTCGACCGGCAGATCGTCGAGCGGCGAGGCCGGCGCCGATCCGGTGGGCGGCGGGGTATCCCGGCGCGAGGGCTTCTCCGGGCGCTGCGGACGGCTCAGGCGCGCGAGTTCGCGCGAGATGGCCTCGCGCCCCAGGTTGCGCGGCGCACGGTCGATGAAGCGCACTGAACTACCCGGCGCGCCCATCCCAGGCAGCCGCATTTGCAGCGTGCCGCGACCGCGTGCGCGCGACGAGCCCTGACCCCGCTCGCCGCCCTCGGCTGTGCGCGAAGTCACCTTGGCCGAGGCGGGCGGGGTGCGCCGGGGTTGTTGCCCGCGTTTGCCAGGCGCGGCAGGCAGGAGTCGCTTGCTCGCAGCAGCCGGCTTGGCGGCGCGGGCCGCGGCAGGCTTCGGCTTCGCGGCGCGTGGCGGGGCCCGCCGGGCGCCTGTGGCCGGAGCTTTCCGGCTGGCGGCAACCGGTGTTCGCTTGTTCTTGCTTGTTTTCGCAGTGTTTCGTGCCATATCGATACCAGAATACAGCGGAAAACCTCTCAAGGCAACAACCCGGCACGATTCGAAGGCGATTTCGGCCTCGAAAACGGTGCCTGGCAGGTCTTGAAGGAGGAACTGAGCGGCGTTCTCAGCCCTGCGAACCTGCGGGGCCGAAAACCAGGGCTAAGGCGTCGGGACTGCGGTTGCCGTGGCCGTTGCCGTGGCCAGGCCGGGAGTGCCCGGCGGTGGAGGTGGAAAGGCCTCCAGCGTTGCGGTCGGCTCGGCCAAGGTCGCCGTTGCCGGCTGCGTGGGCGTGGCCGGCAGTGGCAAGATCTGGGCCCACCCCAGCACGGAATCCAACGCGTAGCTGCCCACCACAACCACGCGCGGGTCCCCTTGCATGCGCACGTAGTAGCCCGAGCCGGTGACGGTGGCGCTGCCGATTTCGAGAGTGTAGCTTGCGTCGGCGGTGGTCAGCGCAATCACGTACCTCGGCTTGTCCATGCCGAAGTTCTCGAGTGTGATCTTCGTCCCCAGGTCGGTGATCAGGGAGAGGTTCGACATCTGAGAGATGGCCAACTCCACCGCGCCCGTATCGGCCGGTTGCTTGCTCGGCTCGACGAGCGACCACGTGCCGTCCGTTTGGCGTGCGAGCGCGACGATCGTCTTGGCCTGCGTATCTTCCAGGCGCACGCCCGTCACGCTGGTGGATTCGATCGTCCACAGCGGCGCGGTGGCCGGCGTGGGCGTGGCGGCCGGCGCTTTGCCTGGGCGCTCGAGCCACCATGCGGCGCTGGCCACAACGACCAGCACCAACACCAGGATAAGAGTCAGACGTCGGTCCATCGGGTCGCCTCCACCTGGGCGCGGCTACTTGTGCCGCCGCCGCGAGAACCACACGATCGCGCCGGCCGCCACGAAGGCACCCGGCAACAGGCAGATCGTCCCCAACATGATCAGGTTGATGGCGACCGTCGACGGGGGTGTGATGATGCGCGAGGTCTGCGTCTTGGGCGTCAGGTTGATCAGTGCATCCTGGCGCGCCGCCCAGTTGATGGCGTTGACCAGCATATCGCCATTGCCGTAGGCGTCGAAGTTGGCGTTGCGCCCGAAATCCGAATCGCCGAAGACGACCAGGCGCGCGCGCGGCGAGTCCTGCTCGACCGTGGCCGCAACCACCGCCGGTCCGGGGTGGTCGGTCGCGGCGTCGAAGGCCACCTGTTGGTTGGTGATGCTCTCCAGGTTGGTCTCACCCCACGAACTCGAGCCGGTGAGCACGAGCGCGGTCTGGGTGAGATTCTTGCCCTCCGGCATGGAGAGCTCGATGCTGCGCGCGGTGGGGAAGATGGTGACCGTGCGGAATAGCTTCTCGACGATCGGGCTCTCGGCGTACTGGGCGGCGATCGCGTTGTAGGCGTTCTGCGAGGCGGTATCCACCACCACGTCGTCGCGCAGGGTGACCCCCCATTCGCGTGCAAGGTAGAGGCTGAGTTCGTCGGGTGCGCCGGCGAAGTGGGTCATCAGGCTCGGCTCGATCATTGCCACCAGCCCGCCGCCCTTGGCCAGGTAGGCCGAAATCGCATCCACCTCGGAAGCCGCCAGCGGTTTGTCGGGCCCGGCAATCACCAGCGCCAGCGCGTCATCCGGCACCGTTTTTTCGACCAGCAGGTTGAGCGTGGCCGAAGTGTAGTTCTGGGTGGCGAGCATGTCGGAAACTTTGCGCAGCGCGGTATCTTCCGTCGCTCCGGGGTCGGCCTCGCCGTGCCCGGTCAGGAAGTACACCTTGCGGTCGCCCGGGTTCGAGAGGCGCACCAGTGCCGCGGTGATGTCCTGTTCGGTGGGGTAGGAGATGGACTCGGAGCGCGTGCCCATCGCCACCACCAGCGTTCCGTCGCGAGTGACGCTGTCGGCCGTGGCCGCGGCCGGGTCGGCTTCGGGATCGATCACGCG
>DATEAT010000102.1:0-4123 GCA_035288225.1 Anaerolineales bacterium
AAACACCTGCCGGATATGTGCGAAGGCATTCTTGAAGTAGGTGGGGTCTGCGTTGTAGTACGGCGTCCAATTGCCGTTCATTTCGGGCAGCGGGGCGATGAAGGCGGCTCGACCCGCTCCGCCCTCGGCGTATGTCTTGAACGCGAGCGCCCATGAATTCAAGTGGCTGTCCATGCTGCCATCAGCAATCTGAGCAGCCGTAGTACCAGGAGCCATCATATTGACGAAGGGCGTGTACCCGTGGTCCCAAGTGGCCGAGAGCGTGCTCACAACATAGATCGACTGCTGGATGTCGAGGAAGGTGCCGACCAGCGAGTGCTGCTTGCCGGTCCAGGTGTCGAGCGGAACCAGCTCGCCGGTGAAGGTCGCTTCAAGCGATAACCACCCGGCAGGGTACACCCCCATCAGCAGCGGCTGGCCGTAGGTCTTTAGGACCAGCGGCAGGAAGATCGAGAAGCTCGGCCCGGCCGGGGCATGGGAACTCGCCACCCTCTCGCCGTCATCCCGGGGAGTGGGTCCAACCCCTTGCGCGAGGCGGGCTGTCTGAGGCAACTCATGGCGAGCCTCTGCCTGGACAACCTCGCCAACCAGACTCCCAAGAAAGACCACGAGCAGCACGCCCACGAGACGCAAGCGTGTAAACAGACCGCCTCGGACGGAGGCGGTTCTTTTTGTTCGGACATGAGGTGCGCGTGTGTTCACGTCTGCCTTTTTACCATTTCCGGTCGTTGAGCACGCGTGCCGAAAGCTTGCGGATGGGTTGCGGGCTATTGCGCAAGTTGGTTTTGGCTATCCAATTGGCGAAACGCGGCAATAGAAGAGCTCGGTATCGACAATGCCCAGCTCGGGCCGGTCCTCATGGCTGTAGTCCACCGTGAACCCTAAGGACTGCAGCTCATCATCGAGCTGAGTGCCGTACATGCGATAAACCAAGCTACGCCCGGTTATTGAATTGGCATCCCCATGGTACTCCCGGGGCAGGGGATACCGGTCCTGGGAGGGATCGAGCGGGTCAACGATCGTCACCCGTTCGAGAGTCGCCTGCCGCTCGCGCTCGTGGGGAACGGTCATCAGGTAAACTCCACTCGGTCGGAGCACACGCCGGATCTCGCGAAGGGCTTGATAAGCGAGACGTACATGTTCCATGACGTCGCTGGTGATAACGATGTCAAACTCGCCGTCCCGGAACGTGAGTTGCTCAAGATTCTGGTTGGTGGTTTTCGAATTGACGGCTTCCCCCCACGGCCGCCTCGGATCATAGATTGAGGTTCTCATATCGATCCAGTCGCACTGGGCCAGCAGAGAGGGAACAGGATAGGCGCACCTTTCAGCCCAAAAGGCAGGCTGGGTATCGTAGACACACAACCGCGCGCCGCGGCGAACCTTAGGCAATTCGGCCACGCTTGGGCTATCGATGCCAGTCAATTCGCGCACAGCTCGCAGGACGCCGACCGCAATCGATCGATAGCGGCTCGTGGCATGGCATTCCGAGCAGGTAAGCGACTCGCGGTGGCCCGCCTCCGGCAGGAGTATGAATTTCACGGCAGCGCCACAAACCGTGCACCTGCCAGGCATAGATTGCGTTTGGTCTGCCGCCAATTCCCTGAGCGGCCAAGGCCTCCTGTCGCCTCGCACCCGTCTACGCAGCCAATACCATGCCGGTGCCAGTAGCTTGCGCATTCGCGGCGGCAGGAGGCGCCGCGCCGTCCTCTCCACCACATCGGCCACTCCCCGTCCGGTCGGCGCCTGCTCGGCGGGCGAGGGGATCGGCCTGCAAGGCGACGCGCTCAAGACTGCCTCACGTCCTTGAGTTTTTCGATTGTAGTCATAGGCCAAGGCCAGCAGCCGACGCATGCGTTCGGCTGCCTGCTGGGCGTCCCTGATCGGCGCCCGCAGGCCCGACTCGCGGCGGCTCAGTTCGCGCACGAAACCCGCGTACTTCAGATTCCGGGCAAGGAAACCAAATGGGTCGCCGCACTCGGCGAAGATATGCGGGTCACTGCGCTCGCGTCCACTTTGAATCGTCGCTCGCTTGCGCCAGACAGCCCGGATCTCATTGGCCACCTCTTCTATCGCTTCGGGCAGGGACACCCGGCAATCTTCCCACCAGGTCGTGCGCTCGACGAGATACCACACGATCCCCGGCAGCACCTCTCCCAGCAAGTCGTGCTGCAGGTTCTTCAGAGCGGTGTAGAGCGCGTACTTCTGCGCCATGCGCATGATCTGGGTTTGCGGCATGGCGCGCGCCGAACGGCCACCATGATGGTAGGCGATAGAGGCCGTCGACCGAATGACCCGATAGCCGCTAATCCACAAGCGCCAACCCAGGTCCACATCCTCATGGTAGAGGAAGTAGTCCGGGTCAAAACCGCCCTGCGCCAGAAACACCCCGCGTTCAATCAGCATCGCCCCGCCCGAGGCGAAGAGCAACGGAATGTCCCCCCCCGTTCTCAAGAGCTGTGCCGCCTCGGTCGGCGGCTCGGGGCACAAGTTGAGCGCATCTTGCGGACGGCCGGCATAGTCGATGTGCGAGCCTTCCCAATCCAGGATGAGCGAGCCCGCACACACCACGCCCGGTTCGCGCCTCACGGTCTCGACCAGCGCCTGCAGCCACGCCGGGTCTACCCGCATGTCAGCGTTGAGAAACGCGAGGTACTCGCCCGTGGCCGCCAACACTCCCGATTGGATGCCGCCCGCGAAGCCCAGGTTGTTCGGATTGACGATGAGCCGCACCCCCGGGTGGGTTTCTCTTACCCAGTCGGCTGAGCCGTCGATGGAGGCGTTGTCGACAACGATGATCTCGATCATGTCTCGGGGATAGTCAAGACGCGCCAGCGACTCGAGGCACGGACCCAAGTCCGGTCGCCCGTTGTAATTGAGCACAATCACCGACACAGAGGGAACGGCATTGTCCTGCTGACTCTTACGAGGGGGGAAGTGCGCTTGTGTCACGGCACGCGCTGCCCTGGATGCCCGCTCGCGCTCACGGCATCCGGCTGCCCGCCCTCACGCCCTGCCGGCGGCGTCCAGGTGGTGTTCCACTTGGCCTCGAAGTAGCGGCGGTTTTCCTCAAAGATCTTTTGATAGTCGGCCTCCTCCAACTTCGAGAAGGAAGACCGTCCCGCATGATGGATAAAGACGTCCTCGGCACAGATCACCCGGTAGCCCGCCCGCCGCGCCCGTAGCGAATAATCGTCGTCTTCGAACATGCCCACCCCGAAGCGCTCATCGAGCGGCCCCAGCACACGGTACGTGTCGCGCCGCATGGCCAGACAGTACATCGCCAGCATCGGGATGTCGAAGGCCTGCCCGCGATGGGCACGGGTGTAGGCCTCGGCCGCCGTCGCCATCTCGCCCAGGTCGCGGTAGCTCACCGGCACCGCGGCCTGATTGAAGGCCCCGCGGGGTGCGGTAACCGGCCCCACCAACCCGACCTGCGGATCGCGCAGCCAATACATCAGGCGGGTGAGCCAGCCACGGGTCACGACCGTGTCGTTGTTCAAGAGGACAATTACCTGGCTTGCCTCGCTGATCGCGGCCAGGCCGAGGTTGTTGGCGCGCGCAAATCCCAGGTTGGCCTCGTTCAGGATGACCCGCACCCGCGGCTCACGCTTGGCCACGCCCTCCAGGTAGCGCACCACCTCCCGCGTCGATCCGTTGTCGACGACAATCACCTCGAAACGCGGGCCGTGCGTCTCGCGCAGGAGGCTCTCCAGGCAGGCGCGTATGTTATCCAGGCTGTTGTAGCTGACGATGATGAGGCTCGCCATTCCGTGCAGGTCGTCAATCGCCGAGTGCAATTCCTGGAAGCGGTTCTGCCAGGTCTGGCCGCGCGCCCAGGCCACGCGTTCCGCGGCGCGCTGCGGGCTATTCTCGGCCAGAGCTTTCTCCACCTGTGCCACGACCTCTTCCCCGGTGCGGGCCGGATAGAAGAGCGCCGGGTGCCGCGCTAGTTCTCTCATCGGCACGGACACCACCGGTTTGCCCGCGCTCAGATACTCGTAGAACTTGACCGGATCCGTGCTTTCAATGATCGGCGTCAGGCGGAAGGGGATCAGGCACACATCGAATTGCGAAAGGTAGGAGGGCAGCCGGGCGTAAGGCTGCTCGCCAAGGAAGTGGA
>DATEAT010000103.1:0-2365 GCA_035288225.1 Anaerolineales bacterium
GGCTGGCCACATAGTCGTTGCGCGTCATAGGGGGCATGGTCGACCTCCCGCGTTGTTCGCCGACATGGGTTGCTTCGTGCCCGTACCTCGGGCAAGGGATGAATCGAGGCGTTCACCTGGCGTATCTGCAGTCTGCACTTAAGTCCACCTCCGGCAATCACCAGCGCGCTATGCTACCGGAGTTGGAAGCCTCACTTCATGGTCAAGCCGGCGGCCCAGCGCATCCGAGGCCACATCCAGGTCGTGGTCCATCTGCAGGCCGAGCCAGAACTTGGCCGAGGTGCCGAAGAATTTAGCCAGACGCAATGCTGTGTCGGCAGTGATTCCCCGCTTGCCAAGGACAATCTCGTTCACCCGCCGCGGATGCACCCGAATCGACAGCGCGAGCCGGCTCTGGCTCAAGCCCATTGGCTTAAGAAGCTCCTCCAGCAGGACCTCACCCGGATGCACGGGGGCTAGTTTCTTTTTGGGCATGGCCAACTTCTAGTGATGACTTTCTGGTCTATCGTTGGGCGCATAAGAATCGCACGGCTCGCAACTGTCCACTTTATTCCGCATGAGGTCCGTTGCTCGAATGCTCCCGTGACGCAGCTGGACTAGCGAGACCGGCTATCCTGCCTCCCGTCTGCGCAGGCTGCCCGCAACGCCGGTCATCACCAGCCCGGCCAGGATCATCGCGCCGGCACCCGCCTCGATCCACAAGACGAATGTCGTGACCAACCCTTGCGCCACCTCGCGCGCAAGGCCGAACAGCCCGCCTGGACCCGATGCGGCGAGCGGCATCGGCACGGTCGCGACGAGAACGCCAAAGGCCAGGTACAACACCAACCCCATCAGCGCGCTGAGCACGCCGGCCCAGAGCAGCGGTGCACCCAGCCAGCGCAAGGCGAGGCGCGCGCTGCGCGCGGTGAGCAGCGCGATGATCGCCAGCAGCATGAGCGGCACGAGCGCAGAAACCTCTGCCACGCGTTTGGCCAGCCGCACGCGGCTGAGAAGCTGCTCGAGCCCTTGCATGAAGGGCAACGGAGTTGCCGTCCCGCCGACCGGCCCAAACGGCTGCATCAGATTGAGCTCATCGGGCAGCATGCGAGTCAGCATGCCTTCGGCCGTCACCTTGGCCGTGGCAATGAAAGCCTCGGCCAAAACCTCCGGAGGTTGGCAGGCGGGCAGCATCGCGGATTGACCGCTGAGCATCTCGCCGCCGAAGGTGAGCAGTTGCTCGGCCGTGCACGGCGGCAGCCCCGCAATGAACTCGCGCATGGCGCTCTCGAGCGCGCCCTGCTGCAAATTGGTTTTGATCTCCGCGAGCGAAATCGTGAGCGTCGGCGCACCCTGCCCGTGATCGAGATAGGCCGTCACCTGGTCGATCACGCTCTCCACTTGGGCTTGCATCCAATCGGAGGGGATCAACCGCACCATGAGCGTTTCAACGAGCTGCGGTGGCAGTGCGGCGAACACCGCGCCCAGACCCACCTCCGCCCCACCCGGCGCCTCGGCCGTGGCCTCGGGCGGGTTGCTGAGCACCGAGGCGGCCAGTTGGCTCGCCACCGCCCGCGGCAGCTCGCGATACACGTCCGCCTGCGCCAGCGCGCGCTTGAAGAAAGCCGGGTTGAAGAGCAGACCGCGCGCGACCAGAGCCAGCAACACCAGGGGCGTGGTCACGCTAAAGAGGAGGATGAAGAGCACCGCCAGGAACTTGGCAAATGGACCTGGCGTGGACCTGCGAGATATGGTCATCGGGATTCTCCTCCCATCGATGTCCGGCGTGTGAGCCGCCTACGGCGCGGGCGTGATCCAGGTGAAGAAGTTTGCACCCCAACAGCGAATGTCGGCGCCCGTGAAAGCTTGACCCGCTACAATTTTGATCAGCACCAGCGCATGCCCGCAAGCATCCTGTTCCTCGACGCTCGCCGCTGCCAGGGTCAGGTCGGAGGTGTAGCCGCCCGCCACGCCCTGCGGCGCATACCAGGCCACAACCACGTACGTGCCCGCCGGGAGATGATCGATGGTGTAGGTCGGCTGGCCCTGGGCCACCTCCACCGAATATACACGCCCTAACACCACGTCCCGGGCGAACAAGCGCAACGCCGGGCGATCGGGGGTCGTGGTAAGGATCTCACCTGAGATGCTGGCCGTCTCGGGGTCCGGAGAGGGTGGAGGCGGCGTGCCAATCGCCGCTTGCTCGGTGAGCATGCCCGAGAGCGTCGCCTGCGCGCCAACTATGGCCGTCCCGAGAAGGCTCGTCGCCTGCGCCTCGACCGTGCCCCACGCAGTGCCCAGCCCCGCAACGCTCCCCAACGCATTCGTCGCGCGAGCCACGAGGCCTTGGGCTGTGGCCTCAAGGGCGGCGGTGGAGGGCAGGATG
>DATEAT010000104.1:0-2249 GCA_035288225.1 Anaerolineales bacterium
TGAAACCAGTATGCCGAATGCCAGGAAGGTGAAATTGCCAAGCAGCTCAAGGGCTTTGTCAATGGTGACCGAGGCCGCCGCCACCGGTAGCGGCACGGCCCCGCGCTTGTTGACCAGCAGGATTTGCAGCGGCTCACCGCCGAACTGCGTTCCTGGAGTGAAGTAGCTGATAGAGAAGCCGGCCTCGCGATAGGCCACCAGCGCCAGAAGCGATTGGGCAAACCCGAACCCCCGCAGGGTGAGCGCCCATCGCCCCGAAAAGACCAGAAGCGCCGCCGCGTTGACCAGAAGGAGTATCGCAACCTGGCCGAAGGTGAGGCGTGCCAGAACCTCGCCGATCGAGCGCAGCGGGACGCCGCGCAATGCAACGGCGAGAAGAATCGGAGCGGCGATCCATAGCAGGTGGACCCAGCGCAACCGGAAACCGCTGGGGTGGGATTTCTCGGCCAGGCTCACGGGGATTCGCCTGCGCGCCGGCCCAACACGCGTTCCTCCGGTTTGGCGAGTGAGAACGCACCGGTTCCGCAGATCAATGTGAGAAGCGTGCCCACGAGCAGCACGGTCGCGGTCGGGGTGAGGCTTTGGATGGCCAACGTGAGGCCGAGCGGGAAAAGCAACACGAACGCGCCCAACCGGCCGGCCGCGCCGAGGCCAATCGAGAGCAGGCAAAGCGTCTCGAGAACGGCAAAGCCGGTGACCAGCCCGGCCGAGGCAGGCAGGCCGATCGACGGGAAGCCTGCAGCGAGTGTCCGAGGGTTGCGCATCTGCAAGATGATCAACGCCAACCCTGCCCCAAGAGTAAGAGGGCGGAGGGCGAGGGGAAGCCAATGCAGCAGCCAGCGCTTGGCGGTCGTTCGCAGGCGGGTGTAGCCGGGCGAGTCGGAGTCTATCGCGCCGCTCACCACCAGCCAGTCGCGAATGAAGCTGAAGCTGATCGGAACGGCGAAGATGTAGGCGGCCACGTGGGTCAGGTGGGCGGGGAGGATGGGCCACAGCACGGCGCTGGTGAATCCCATGGTCAACCCGGCGATCGGGCGGCGGCTGACGGAGGGTGGAAGGGACCCCAGCGGGCGCCCCCGCAGGCGCACGATCCACCCTCCGAAGAGGTAGGCATAGCGCGAGACGCCGATGATCAGGTACCAGGCCGGCAGCGCGCCATAGGTGACCGCGACGAGTACGGCGATCAGCAAACCCAGCGCGTCGAACTCAATGTCGAGTTCCTCACCCAGGCGGGTCGGGTGGTGGAAGCGACGGGCCAGGTAACCATCAAAGTAGTCGCACACGTCGCTGAGCGTGTACAAAACCATAGGCGCCCAGGCCAGCGCCCCCGACAGCCTGGGGTTGAGGGCGAACCCCGCCAAGAAGGCAATCAACACACCGCGCAGCATGGTCAGATGATTGCCCGGCCCAAGCGAGGCGAGCAGCATTTCGTGGCCGGGGGGATGATTGGCGGGCAGTCGTCGCCGTGCAAAGAGGAGCACGTACGCCAGGACCGGCAGAGCCAGCCCAAACCAGCGCAGCGCAAAGGTGGCATCGAGTGTGGCCCACAGCGCGCCACAGACGCCGGCCGTTACGACCGATGAGGCGACGGCCCAGACAAGCCACGCTCGCCTCAGGCGCGCCAAGGGGTTCTCGATGTGCCGCGGTCGTGAGCCCTCGGGGACGGGCATCCGTTGAGTCGGCGATGGCTGCGACATGGTCTGCCTGCCAGGCTGGGCCTGGCCTAGGGGCGGCTACGCTTCGGCGATGGGCCCAGATGGGCGGTGCCCGCGGCGATGCGTCGGCGACAGGCTGCCACCCAGGCCGGATCCATTCGCGCGAGTCGGTTCTTGCTCAGATTCTCCTTGACGATCCACAGCACATGAGGGCTTGCCGGAGGCAGTAGTTTTTCGAATGCGCTCTTGCCCGCCTGGGGGTGCGCGGCGATGGCCACGCTCCAGCAATAGCCCAACGCCTGGCGCAGCACAAGCTGCTCGGGGTCCAGGCGGCCGGCGGTGCGCTTGAAGGGCGTGGTCAGGGCAGCCAGGATCGACAACGTGCGAGCGACATCGCGCTTGCGGCGGAGCAAGTCCGGCTCGCACAATCCGGCTGCGACGGCGCGCCGGACGAGCGGGCCATCGCTGCGCCACGATTGGAGGCGCGTGAAGAGCATCCCCATGTCGCTGCGCCCGACGCGCTGCAGGGCCATGGCCACCGCCTCGCGGACGCGCCAGCGCGGGTCGCTCGCCTGAACGCGCAGCCGGCGCCAG
>DATEAT010000105.1:0-22527 GCA_035288225.1 Anaerolineales bacterium
GCGCCTTGCCCAGCATCTGGCTTACCTTCGTGATCGCCGCCGTCAAGGTCGTCTTCCCGTGGTCAATGTGCCCCATCGTCCCCACGTTCAGATGCGGCTTGTTGCGTACAAACTTCGCCTTCGACATGTTACGTCCTCCTGATCTCGAGGGTGGTCCCTGGAGGATTCTCCAGAGCCCGCGATGGGAATTGGACCCATGACCCCACCCTTACCAAGGGTGTGCTCTACCGACTGAGCTACGCGGGCCAGGTGGGCGGTGAAGGATTCGAACCTCCGAAGGCTTCTGCCAACTGATTTACAGTCAGTCCCCTTTGGCCGCTTGGGTAACCGCCCAGGTTGTCACGCCCTGCCCGGCCCCGGCCGGCGCGGAAGGCTAGCGCTTCCCGAGGCTTCCGCGCCGTAAGGGGGCGCAGCGGAAGCCGACGACGGGAATCGAACCCGTAGCCTACCGCTTACAAGGCGGTTGCTCTGCCGATTGAGCTACGTCGGCAAGCGAAAAAACGTGCCCCGCAGGGCGAAGCGATTATACCAGAGCGCCAGATGTGCTGCAAGGCACAGACACAGCCAAGCCGGCGCGGCAACCCCCGCCAGAGGCTGGCCCGACCCCCGGCAACTATTTTTGCGTTCTTCCCTCTAGATGCCATGCGGCCGCCGGGCGATTTGCCTGCTTGTCATTCTCTGCTACAATCCTCGGCGGACTCCTCCATGAAGCATCTCTGGTCCCCTTGGCGCATGGAATACATCCAGGATCATTCGCGGGTCTCGGGCTGCATCTTTTGCGAGGCATGGGCGGGCGGCGATGACGAACGTACGCTCCTGATCCATCGCGGACAGAGCGCGTTTGTCATCCTCAATCGCTTCCCCTACACCAGCGGCCACCTGATGGTTGTCCCCGTCCCTCACTTGCCAACGCTCGAAGAGGTGCCACTGCCCACGCTGACCGAGGTCATGGCACTCACCCAGACCGCGCTGACGGTTCTACGCCAGGTGTATCGGCCGCAGGCATTTAACGTCGGCGCCAACATCGGCGAACTCGCCGGCGCCGGAATCGCCGAACACGTCCATCTGCACGTCGTCCCGCGTTGGGCAGGCGACACCAACTTCATGGCCACGCTGGCTGAAACGCGCATCTTGCCCGAAGCGCTCGACGAAACCTATCATCGTCTGCACTCAGCCTGGCCGGAGCCCCAAGCCCCATGAGCGATAACCGCGAGCCCGTCATCCTCAGCGCCTGCCGCACCGCCATCGGACGTTTTCAGGGAAGCCTGGCCACCACCCCCGCCCCGATCCTTGGCGGTGCCGCCATTCGCGAGGCGCTGCGACGCGCCGCGATTGACCCGGCCAGCGTGGACGAAGTGATCCTGGGCAATGTGGTCTCGGCCGGTATTGGCCAGGCCCCGGCGCGCCAGGCCGCCCTGGCGTCCGGTCTGCCGCCCTCGGTCGGCGCGCTGACCATCAACAAGGTGTGTGGCTCGGGCCTCAAGGCGGTGATGCTGGCCGCCGCCATGATCCGCGCCGGCGACGCCGAGGTGGTGGTGGCCGGCGGCATGGAAAACATGAACCTGGCCCCTTACCTCTTGCTCCAGGCGCGCACCGGATACCGCCTGGGCGATGGCACTTTGGTGGACTCGGTCGTGCACGACGGTTTGTGGTGCGCCATCGAGAACCATCACATGGGCGTGAGCGCCGAGTGGGTGGCGCGCGAATACCATCTAACCCGCGAAGAGCTGGACCGCTTCGCACTCGATAGCCAGCGCAAGGCCTCGGCCGCCATCGACAGCGGCGCCTTCCGCGAAGAAATCGTGGCACTTGACCTGCTTCAGCCCAAGGGCAACCCGCTGCACTTCGAGGTTGATGAAGGCCCGCGCCGCGATACCACACTCGAGGCGCTGGCCCGGCTCAAACCTGCCTTCCAGAAGGAGGGTGTGGTCACCGCCGGTAACGCCCCGGGTATTACCGACGGCGCGGCCGCGGTCGTTGTGACCAGCGCCGCGCGCGCCGAGCAACTCGGCCTCCGACCTCTGGCGCGCATCACTGCCTACGCTCAAGCCGCCGTCGAACCGCTCAAGTTGTTCACCGCGCCCATCTTTGCCGTGCGCGCGCTGGCCGCCAAAGACGGCCGCGCCCTGGCCGATTACGACCTGATTGAGATCAACGAAGCCTTCGCCGCGCAGGCTCTGGCCGACGGCCGGGCACTCGAAGGCGAAGGCTGGGATTGGGCGCGGGTCAACGTCAACGGCGGCGCCATCGCGCTCGGTCACCCCATTGGCGCGAGCGGGGCGCGCGTGCTGGTGACGCTGCTCTACGCACTGCGTGCCCGCAACAAGCGCCGCGGGTTCGCGTCGCTCTGCCTGGGCGGCGGCGAGGCCGTGGCCTTGAGCGTCGATATGCTTTAGTTTGGTGCAAAGCAACAGGCTTCGCCTCACCCCCCGTCCCCCTCTCCGCATCGCGGTTGTCGTGCGTGGAGCGAATGATTGCGGAGAGGGGGTGGAGATACCCAAGGAGGCGGGGGGCTTTGCCTCCCGCCTCCTTGAAGACCTCGCCCCTCCCCCGGCTAGAGGCCCAACCTTTGTCGGCAAGACTTGCCGGGGGAGGGGTTGGGGTGGGGGTTGGCGAACCACAGAGTTTTTACGTCAGCCCACCCGGCGCGGCCTCACCGCCCGCCTGCCCTCATTCCCGCACACATCGCCACCCCTTGCGGAGGAGAGATCAGCATGGAAATCAAGCACATCGCCGTGATCGGCGCCGGTGCGATGGGCAACGGCATCGCCCAGGTGGCCGCCACCTCGGGCTATCGCGTGACTCTGATGGACGTGGTGCCCGCGCAAATCGAGAAGGCACGGGCCGCGATTCTCCATTCCACCACACGCATGGCCGAGAAGGGCAAACTCACGCCCGACCAGGCCGCCGCGGCGCAGGCCATCCCCACCACCGCCTTGCTGGCCGATACGCGCGAGGCCGACCTGGTCATCGAAGCCGCGACCGAAAACGTGGAGCTCAAGCTGGGTCTGTATCGCGAACTGGATAAGCTCATCCGCCCGGAGGTGATCATTGCCTCCAACACCTCATCCATCTCGCTCACCCGCCTGGGTGGCGTCACGCGCCGCGCCGAGCGCATTGTCGGCATGCACTTCTTCAACCCGGTGCCGGTGATGAGCCTGCTGGAAGTGGTGCGGGGGCTGGCCAGCTCCGAGAGCAGTGTGGCCACCGCAGTTGAGGTGGGCCGGCGCATGGGCAAGACTCCCGTGGTCGTCAAGGATTCGCCCGGCTTCATCTCCAACCGCATCCTGTGCCCGATGATCAACGAGGCCGTGTATGCTCTGGACGAGGGCATTGCCTCCGTCGAGGATATCGACACGGTGATGAAGCTGGGCATGAATCACCCGATGGGCCCGCTCACGCTGGCCGATTTCGTCGGGCTGGACGTGATGCTGGCGGTGATGGAGGTGCTGCACCGCGATCTGGGCGACGACAAGTACCGCCCGGCACCGCTGCTGCGGCGCATGGTGGATGCAGGGTTTCTGGGGAAGAAATCCGGGCGCGGGTTCTACGACTATCGCAAGGCCTAGCCGCGCGCAGGGGCATCAACGGGCGGCCCCCAGCGCTTGTGCATTCTGTATCGCATGGATCGCACGCCGTCTTCAATCCGACGGCGTGATATGGAATAATGGCCCGCAGGTACGTACCCCCTGCCAAGGAGGAGAGTGATGCGAACGAGAGTTGTGCTCGTGGTGAGCGCCGTCCTGATCGCCACACTGGCCTGCGCCGTTCCCGGGGTTCCTGCGCTGCCCGGCATCGATGATGTGGGCACGCGCGTGGCGGCCACCCTCACCGCCCTCGCTCCCGGGGCGACGAGTGAACCGCATAGCCCCACGCCCGAGGTTTCGCCGGTGGGTCCGACCGCGCCGGCACCCTCTGTCTTGCGTATCGCCTATACCAGCGGAGGCAATGTGTGGGTGCTCACCGCCGGCGGCGTGCCCCTTCAAATTACCGCTAGCGGCGGCGCCGAACGCGTCGTTATCTCGAGCGATGGTCTGAAAGTGGCCTACACCCGGCGTGCCGCGCCCGAGGCCACTTCCGAACTCAATTCGATCAACGTGGACGGCAGCGGCGCGTTGCCGCTGCTCTCAACGGCCCAGATCGACGCCTTGCATCCGCTCGGATTCTTTGTGCACAACGATATCAATAGCCTGGCTTTCATCCCGGGGACCCACCGCCTGGCCTTCAACACGCGCGGCGTGCTTGAGGGTCCCGGCCTTCCAAAGTGGGACGATCTGTTTGTCATCGATGCTGACAGCACGGCCCTGACCACGGTCTTCCCGGCCGGGGCCGGCGGCGATTTTGCCTTCTCCCCCGACGGCACGCGCGTGGCCATCATCCGCCCGACGACCGTCGGCCTGGCGAATGCCGATGGCAGCGGATTGAGCGCCGACGTGGTGACCTACACCGCGGTGATCACTTACAGCGAGTATATGTACTACGTCCGCCCTCTGTGGACGGCCGACTCCGCCGCGCTCGGCTTGGCCATTCCGTCCTCCGACCCGCTGGCCCCCGCTACGAGCGCCACAGTGTGGCGCGTACCCGCGGCCGGCGGCCCGGCGGTAATCCTGGCGACCATCAGCGGCGATTTCTTCTTCACCCAGTTCGATTCCACCGTGCTCGCCCCGGACCTCTCGCGCGTGGCGTTCTTGCGCCAGACCGGCACGCCCAATGTACAGAATCTGATCATCGCCGACTCCGATGGTAGTGGCGAAACGATCTACGCCACCGGCCAACTGGGATGGCTGGGATGGGCGCCGGATGGCATGCACTTCATCTTCTCGGAGGGTGCCGGCAACAACGTCCGCCTGGGCGCGCTTGGCACTCCCCCGGCTGGCCTGGTGACCGGCACACGAGTGCGCTGGCTGAACGGCAGCGAGTTCTTGTATCTCTCGGGTTCACCCGGGCTGTGGACTCTCAACCGGGGCACGATCGGCGGCGGCAGCGCGGCTCTGGCCACGCTTGCAGGGGATTACCCCACTTACGATTTCGACCAGTAGAACCGAATACCTGTCACCAAATCAAAAGAGCGGCCATGGCCGCTCTTTTGATTTGAGGCCGAACTTACCTGGAAGAAAGGATGCCCATCACGAGCATTTGAGTCTCGCCCGATGCCGCTCGCATCAGCGCGCGGGCCAGGCGATAGATCCGTCGGAAGTAAGGGGGCATCTGCTCAATGCCGAGCGCTGTAAACCCGAACTGGGAATAGAAGGGGCCCAGCCCGCTGCGGCAGGTGAGATACAGGGGTGGTGGATTCGTCCCCATCAAGTCGAGGATGATCGCCTTCGCGATTCCCTGGCGGCGCCGCGCCTCCACCACTGCGATCGAGGCCAATTCGCGGGATCCATCGCCGTGCTGCTTTACTTGCCCGATGCCCAGCACCTGGCCCGAGGTTTCCACGGCCACCACGAAATCTTGCCAGTGCAGGCTGAGCGGGTTGAGGTGATTGGCCGAGATCAAGGAACGGATGGCAGGTTGATCGGCGGCGTGCGCGCGACGCAACCGAACTCCAGGCGGCAGCAAGGCAAACCCGCTTTCGCTCATCGGCTAGACCACCAGCAGTTTCTCCAAGATGCTTGCGGTTTCCTGCGGGTTGGCCTTGCCGCGCGATTTCTTCATCACTTGCCCTACAAACCATTGCAACAGGGTGGTCTTGCCCGCCCGGTACTGCGCTGCCTGCTCAGGGTTTTCCGCAATCGCCTGACGGCAATAATCCTCAAGCGCGGCCGCGCCGGAGATCTGCGCCAGCCCTTCGCGTTCGACAATCGCTCGCGGGGGTGTACCCGAAGCGATAACCTTCTCCAGCAGGGCCTTGCCTGTGGCCAGCGTTACTGTCGCCGAATCCACCAGCGTGAGGATCTCGGCCAGATGCGCCGGGGTCAGGCCTGCCAGGGCAGCCGTCAGCGGCTGGCCGCCCTGCTGCGGATGTTCGCGCACGAGCCGCAGCACGTCATTCATCATCCAGTTCGAGACGCGCTTGGCCTCGCCGCTGTACGCCTTGGCCGCGGCCTCGAAGTATTCCGACAGCGAGCGCTCCTCGGTGAGGATTTCGGCGTCGTACTCGGGCAATTGATACTCTCGCACGAAGCGCGCACGCCGTTCGAGCGGCAGTTCGGGCATCGCCTCCAGCAGGCGTGCACGCCAGGCCTCATCCAGCCGGATCGGCAGGAGATCGGGTTCTCGGAAGTAGCGGTAGTCGCCCTCGGTCTCTTTTGCGCGCATCTTGCGCAGCATGCCCGCGTCTTCATCCCACTCCAGCGTCCACGCCTCTACCGGCCGGCCAGCCTCGACCTCACGCACCTGGCGTTGGATTTCCTTGGCAATGGCATCCCGCACAGCCTCGATGGAGTTGACATTCTTGATCTCGGTCTTGGGGTTAAGATAGGCCGCGCCGGCCGGGCGGATCGAGACATTCGCGTCGCAACGCAACTGGGCGCGCTCCATGTTGGCTTCCGAGGTATCCAACCAACGCAAGAGTTGGCGCAGACGGATGAGATACTGGGCTGCCTCATCGGCTGAGCGCAGGTCCGGCCCGGTGACCATTTCCACCAGCGGTACACCGCAGCGATTCATGTCCACGTAGCGCTGCCCGCCGGCCAACTTCGTCTTGCCCGCATCCTCTTCCAGATGCAATTTGTGAATCGTCAGGTGGCGCGTCGCCCCGCCGGGCATCGGCAAGTCGAAGTATCCGCCGCGTGCCAGTGGCTCATCGTACTGGCTGATCTGGTAGCCTTTGGGCAAGTCCGGGTAGAAGTAGTTCTTGCGGGCAAAGTAGGATGTCTCCGCGATCGTCGCATGCACGGCCGCCGCCAGTCGAACAGCCTTCTCCACGACGGCGCGATTGAGCACCGGCAGAACGCCCGGCAAACCGCAACACACCGGGCAGATGTTCGTGTTCGGCGGCTGGCCCCAACTGTCGGCCCGGCAGCGGCAGAAGATTTTCGACTCGGTGGAGAGCTGGATATGCGTCTCCAACCCGATGACGACTTCCCATTCCGCCATGCTTGCTCCTTATGCCACGCGCGCCGCAGGACGCGCGCGCCGCCCGGCCAGAAGCCACGCACCCACGATGACCGTCCACACCATGAGCGATTCGAAAGGCGCACCGTAACGCGGGTTCTCGCCGTACTCGACCAGGGCTTGTGACAGCGACCCGGCTAACACGATCATCCAGCCGCCCAGCAGCACGGGCTCAATGCCCTCCAGTTTGCGCATGACCCAGCGGACAGTCCAGACCGCGCCCATCACAAGAAAGACGAAGTTCACGCCGAGCAGCATCGCGCGTTCTATGTTCCACGAATTGCGCACGATCGACATCAGCACGTGAGGGTGGATCAGGTCGAGGTCCCAATAGACGGGCACTTTCCAGAAGCCAATCCACGACTGAACGACATTGCCGAGGTACAGCACCGGGTGGGCCACGATGAGCTTGAGGGAGATTTCCGTGAGCAGGCGCGAGAGGCCGGAATAGTCGACGTCGGCCGCGCGGCTCAAGTCGAAAAAGGCGGCCCACACGGTCATGGCATGGTTGCCGGTTGCCGCCACACGCGCCGCGCGGTGCTCGAGGTAGATGTCGCGCACGGCCGCGTACTTGTCGGGCGCGTATTCCATGAAGTTGCCGACCATGTTGCTGAGCGAATAGCCGGTCAGCGAAGTCGGTCCAAAGTAGCCCGCCGTACGCCAATTGATAAAGCTCCAGCCAAGGACCAGCATCACGATGGGCATTGTGAGAAGAGCCAGCGCGGCCACCCTTGCACCCCACGGCTGGGCTCGTCGGCGCAGCCACGCCAGAGGAATCAGCACCGCGCTCCAGAAGAGCATCTGCGGCCGGGTGAGCGCCAACAGGCCGGCCAGCACTCCGAGCACCAACTCTGTCCATGGCCAGCGCTCCTCGGCGCGGAAGCGCAAGAAAAGCAGCGTCAGGCTCGCGGCAAAGAGGAAGGTGGTTGTCGTCTCGGAGAGAATCATGCCCTCGAAGAACAACTGCGCCAGGTTGAGCGAGTGCGCTGCCCCTGCGAGAAAGGCCAGCCATGCCCGGCCTGTGAGGCGCCAGGTGACGAGGAACAACATGGCCGAGACGGCCAGCCCCATGGTCGACTGCGCCGCCCATACCGCGCGCTCATCGAGTTGGAGCAGCGCAATCAGGCCGGGATAAACCGGCGGACGAGTCGCATCGTTGCCGTGCAATGTGAGGCTGTGAAGCAGGCGCGCAATGTTGAGATACGACTGCGTATCGGAGTCATGGGCCGGTGCATAGACAAAGGCCATGCCCAGTCGCAGGGCAAGTGCCAGCGTCATCAACGCGAAGAACCACCCGCGCCATGCGGCGGCACGTTGCACTCGCCTACCCCCCGCCCAACACTTTGGGTCGCGCCGATCGCCAGGCCTCGGCCGGTGTGCTCATCTCATAGGCTCGCCCGATGCGGAACAGGCGCGCCTCGTCAAAATCGCGGCCCATGAATTGAATGCCGATCGGCATCCCGCCCCGGTCGAGCCCGGCCGGGATCGAGAGCGCCGGCACGCCGGCATGGTTCGCGGGTACGGTGAGCAGGTCTGCGTACTGCATCAGCACCGAGTTGCCGTACAGCGCGCCGAGCTCGAACGCAGTGGTTGGGGTGGTTGCGGCAAGCAATGCGTCGAGGCGGTGAGCGCCCGCTGCGTCGAAAGCCGCCTCGAAATCGCGGCGGATGAGCGTGCGCACGCGCAGCGCGCGCTGGTAGTAGTGCTTCTCATACTGCGCGGCCGACACATACATACCCATCAGGATTCGCAGCTTGGGCTGCACCCCGAACGCCTCGCCGCGCGAGGCACGGTACATCTCGCGCAGGTCGGCCATGGGCCTCGCGGTGCGGTGCCCGTATTTGACCCCGTCATAGCGGTGCAAGTTGGAGGCAGCCTCCACACGCGCGACGACGAAGTAGGCGGGAATACCGTAGCGCGTGTTGGGCATGGGCACGTTCTCGACGATCTCGGCGCCGGCACCCGCCAGCCGCTGCGCGGCATCGAGCACGGCCGCCTTCACCTGCGGGTCAATCTCCTGCTCGCGAAATTCACCGGTCTTCGCATCTGGATACTGAAAGCGGAAGTAGTCCGGCGAGAGGCCGATGCGCATCCCGCGCACGCCCGCTTCCAGTTCGGCCAGATAATCCGGCACAGGCACAGTGGCGGCCGTGCCATCCTGGGCGTCGGGGCCGGCCATGGCGCCTAACATGAGGGCCGAGTCGGTCACATCGCGCGTGAGGGGGCCGACGCAATCGATGGAAGAGGCAAACGCGATCAGCCCATAGCGACTGACGCGGCCGTAGGTGGGCTTGAGCCCCACCACGCCGCAGAATGCGGCCGGCTGACGGATTGAACCGGCGGTGTCAGTGCCGAGCGAGAGGACGGCCTCGCCCGCGGCCACCGCCGCCGCGCTGCCGCCCGATGAGCCGCCCGGCACGCGGGATGGATCCCACGGGTTGCCGACCGGCGGCTGGAAGGCCGATGACTCATTCGAGGATCCGTAGGTGTACTCATCCAAATTGACTTTACCCAGCACCACCGCGCCGGCCGCCTCCAGCCGGGTCACGCTGGTGGCGCTGTAGGGCGCCACGAAGTGCTCGAGCATGCGCGAGGCCGCCGTGGAAGGCGTGCCCTCGACACAGAAGATGTCTTTGACGGCCAGCGGCACGCCCGCCAGCGTGCCCAGCGCCTCGCCTCGCGAGCGCGCCTGGTCGATGGCGCGAGCTCGTTCTCGTGCTCGCTCGGCCTGCAGTGAGATGTAGGCATGCACGTGACGGCGATCCTCGGCCTGCTCCTCGGCCGAAGGCTGATAGGGAGCAGTCCTCGGCGCCCGGCCTTCCACCTGCGCAATGCGGGCCAGAACCGAATCGAGAACCGCCTCGGCACTCGTCTCGCCGCGCCGCAGGCGGCCCACCAACTCGTGCGCCGTCAGATCACAGAGTTGCATGCGCACCTCACGCCAGATCGGTATGCGGAATGTCGGGAACCCGGTAGTAGCCGTCCTCCGATTGGGGGGCTTGCTCCAAGATGCGTTCGGGCCCCGGGTAGGGCCGCGCGGCGTCCTCGCCAGGCGGCGGGCTGATGGCCGCAGAATATGGAACACCATGCGAGGTAATCGGCGTGTCCTCGGGCAGGTCGATCGCCTCGAGTTCGTGGATGATCTCTAGCTGTTTGTTGAGTTGCCCGCGCAGGTAAGCCGCCTCGCTTTCCTGCAGTTCGAGCGCGGCAAGTTCCACCAAATGGGCAAACAGCTCGGGGGTTATCTCTTCGTTCATCCCACCTCCGGGTCGGCGAGGTCATTGTACCCGTGCCCCCGGAGGCGGTCAAAACACGGGCCGCCGCGTGCGAACTCCGCATGTGCCTGCGCTATAATCCATGCACCACGCACGTTGCTTCTGGGAGGAGGCTATGACATCTGCCGAGCGTACTGCATCCGGTCCGTGCCTCACGCTCCTGCCCGAGCACGAAATGATCCGCCAGGCCGCTCGCGACTTTGCCCGCAGCGAAATCGCACCCATCGCCGCCCACTTCGACGAAACTGGCGAGTTCCCCCACGATACGATCCGCAAGATGGGCAAGCAGGGCTTCATGGGGATCGAGGTGCCCGAGGCCTATGGCGGCTCCGGGCTGGATTCGATCGCCTACGTCCTGGCCATGGAAGAGATCTGCAAGGTTGATGCAGCCCATGGCACGATCATGTCGGTCAACAACTCGCTCTTCTGCCACGGGCTGCTCAAGTTCGGCACCGAGGCGCAGAAGCACAAATTCATCACGCCGGTCGCCACAGGCGAGAAGATCGGCGCCTATTCGCTCACTGAGCCGATGTCCGGCTCCGATTCGGCCACCATGAAAACCCGCGCCGTGCGCGAGGGCGAGGTGTACGTGATCAACGGCCGCAAGTCGTGGGTCACCTCCGCTCCCGTGGCGGAATTCATCGTCGTCTTCACCACCACCGACCCGGCCAAGAAGCACCGCGGGATCACTGCCTTCGTGGTCGAAACGGATAAGCCGGGGTTCGAGCGCGGCAAGAAGGAACCCAAGCTAGGCATCCGCGCCAGCGCCACCAGCGAGATCTTGTTCGACAACTACCGCTGCCCGGTGGAGAACCGTCTGGGCGAAGAAGGCGAGGGGTTCAAGATCGCAATGACCGTGCTCGACGCGGGCCGTATCGGCATTGCATCCCAGGCGCTGGGCATCGCCGAAGCGGCCTACGAGGCCAGCCTGGAGTATGCGCGCGAGCGGGAGGCCTTCGGTCAGAAGATCGGCGAATTCCAGGGCACCCAGTGGAAACTGGCCGACATGAAAACACGTATTGAGGCCTCGCGCCTGCTGATCTATCAGGCGGCTCTGGCCAAGATGGCCAGCCGCGAAACCGGCCAACGATATACCCTGGAGGCCTCGATGGCCAAGCTGTTTGCTTCCGAGACGGCTATGTTCTGTGCCCACCAAGCGGTGCAGATACACGCCGGCATGGGCTACAGTAAGGAACTGCCGGTCGAACGCTATTTTCGCGACGCCAAGATCACCGAGATATATGAAGGAACAAGCGAGATTCAGCGGTTGGTGATCGCGCGCGGCGAACTCGGACTGCGTTAGCCACGATGAATTCACTCACGGCGGGCCTGCTGACGCTGGGTGCGGCGGTCATCCTCGACGCCGGGCTGATCCTTGCCTGGCGGTGGCTGCGCGCGCGCCGCGCCGTTCGCGGCCTGCACGCCGCGCCCGCGGACCTGCCCGCGAGCGAACCTGGGCGAGCCGCATCGCCGCCGCCCCCTGCGAGTCCCATCGCGGGCGCGGCGGCGGCCGCGCTCGACGATGAGCAGGCGCCCTCAGACCCGCCCCGGCTGGCATGGCTTCGCCCGGAGGCGGTGATGCTCAGCGCGGGGGCCGTGCTCACTGTTTTCGGGCAGGTGTTGTTGCGCAAGGTCATCCCCACGCTGCTGTGGGCGCCGCTCGCCGTGATCGCCCTGGGCCTCGTGCTCTTCCTGGGCGGCGGATATCTTGCCGAGCGCGGCCCGCGGCGCGCGCGGCCGGTGCCCGCACTTGCGGCGGTGACCCACTGGCTGCGCGTCTCGCCCGCGCAGATGGTGTGCCTCCTGCTGGTCCCCGTCTTCGGTCTGGTCGCTGCGCTCGCCGCAGGCGATGGAGCTCTCATGACCCAGCCCACGGTGGCCATGCTGACCTGGGGTCTGGGCGTGGTGATGATCGGCCTTGGCAGTTGGCCGCACGAGGTCCCTCGCTGGAAGCCACGCTGGAAGATCATGGGGGTGGCGCTCGGCCTCTTCGTGGGGGCTCTGCTGATCCGCGCTATTGCCACCGACCGCATTCCGATCATCCTGACCGGCGATGAAGGCTCGGCCGGGATGAGCGCGGTGGAATTTGCCCGCGGGGCGCAAGACAACCCCTTCATCATGGGCTGGTACTCGTTTCCCTCTTTGTACTTCCTGCTGCAATCGTTTTCAGTGCGCGTGCTGGGTAACACCATCGAAGCCATCCGTCTGCCCTCGGCCTTCGCGGGCGCGCTCACAGTGGCCGCGTTGTACCTGGTGGCGCGTCCGATGTTCGGCAACCGCACTGCGTTCATGGCCGCGCTGTTCCTGGGCGGGCTGCATTTCCACAATCACTTCAGCCGCATTGCGCTCAATAACATTTGGGATGGCCTGGGTTACGTCGTCATCTTAGGCGCGTTCAGTCACGGCTGGCGCACCGGCCGCCGCGCTTCTTTTATTCTGGGCGGGCTGGCCCTCGGCCTGATGCAATACTTCTATGCCAGCAGCCGCATGTTGTTCGCGCTCCTCCCACTGTGGCTCGTCATCGCCGTGCTGCTCGATCGCAAGCGGCTGCGCCCGCTCCTGCCGCACCTGGCTCTCGGCGCACTGGCTGCGGCCGCCGTGGCCTTCCCACTGGGCATGTTCTATCTGCGTTACCCCAACGAATTCGTCGCTCCACTCAGCCGCTTCTCGATTCTGGGCGATTGGATGGAGAAGGAAGTGGTGATCGCCGGTCAACCCGTGGCGAACATCGTGCTTCGCCAGCTCAGCCTGGGCTTTCAGGCGTATACTGCCACGCCGCTGCGTCACTGGTACACGCCCGATGTACCTATACTGCGCGATCTCCCCGCAGCCTTCTTTCTCCTGGGCGCGGCTCTGATGTTGCTGCGTTTGCGCGATGAACGGGTTTGGCTGGTGGCGTTGTGGCTCGTCGCGTTCGGTGTGGCGGGCGGCCTGAGCGAAAGCACCCCTGCTGCGCAGCGCTATGTCGCCGCGGCACCGGCGGCCTGCCTTGTGCTGGCTTACGGCCTGGATCGACTCGCGGAGTGGCTCGCGCGCCTGTGGCCGCGCGCACGCCCGTACGCCGGATTGGCCGTGGTGGGCTTGGTGGCGGTGCTCGCTCTCGACGACCTGCGCTTCTATTACATCGAATACACGCGCACGAGCGATTTTGGCGGCGACAACGGCATGGTTGCGCAACGTTTGGCCGAGCATTTGCGCTACGAACCAGCCTCGGCGCACGTCGCCTTTTTCGGGACACCGCGCATGGGGTACTACTCAATCCCCAGCCTGCAGTACCTGGTTCCCCAGATTGCCGGCAGTGACATGAACGAGCCATGGGGATCGCCGGAAAACCCTCCCTTGGCAGGACACCCACTGATCTTCGTCTTCTTGCCGGAACACGAATCCGACCTGGATGCCGTTCGCACGGCCTTCCCCGGCGGACAGTTACTCGAGGAACCTTCGCGCACCGGATCCATACTGTTTTGGATTTACCGCGTGCCGTGACGGCGGGTTATGGACCCTACCTCGCCTGGGAGACGTAACGGAATGAAGGCGGCATTCTTCGAGTCCCACGGCGGGCCAGAGGTCATCCAGGTCGGCGAACAGCCGCTGCCTGAGCCGCGCACCGGCGAAGTAGTCGTTCACCTGCGCGCCGCTGCGCTAAATCACATGGACTTGTGGGTGCGCAACGGCTGGCCGGGCATCAAGCTGGTCTACCCGCACATCTCCGGAGCGGATGGCGCGGGGGAGATCCATGCACTGGGGCCCGGCGTCGAGGGGTGGTCGCTTGGCGAGCGCGTGGTGATCGACAGCGTGCTCAGCGATGGCACCTGCGAGTTCTGCCTGCGCGGTGAAGACAACTGCTGTGCGGATTGGCACCTGCTGGGCGAAAGCGTGCGCGGCACGCTGGCGGAGTATGCCGCGGTGCCGGCCCGCAACCTGCTGCGCCTGCCCGAACACGTGAACTTCGAGGCCGCGGCCGCCGCGGCGCTGGTGTTCCACACCGCGTGGCACTCCCTGATCACCCGCGGCGCCCTGCATGGCGGTGAGAGCGTCCTCATCGTCGGCGCCTCCGGCGGGGTCAACACGGCCAGCATCCAGATCGCACGGCTGGTCGGCGCGCAGGTGCTGGTCGTGGGCTCAAGCGCGGCCAAGCTTGAGCGGGCGCGCGCCCTCGGCGCGCAGGTTCTCATTGACCGCTCGCAGGAGCCCGATTGGTCGCGGACGGTTTACCACCAGACGGGCAAGCGCGGGGTGGATGTGGTGGTGGACAACGTCGGCACCACCTTCCCCCTCAGCTTTCGCGCGCTGCGCAAGGGCGGCCGTCTGCTCACCGTGGGCAACACGGGCGGCCCCAAATTCGAGATCGATAATCGTTTCGTCTTCGGCAAGCATCTCAGCGTGCTCGGTTCCACGATGGGCACGCGCGCCGACTTCGATCAAGTCATGGGGCTGGTTTTCGAGGGCCGCCTTCGGCCAGTGATCGACCGGGTGTACCCGCTGGACGAGGTTCGCCAGGCCGAGGCCCGCCTGGACCACGATGAGCAATTCGGCAAGATTGTGCTCATCCCCTAACGACACACGGGACATCGTGACAGAATGAACTCGGGCATCCGCATGCGGCGCCCATGGCGCGTAACGCTTGTGGCCTGGGTTGTGTTCCTCTTTGCAGCGACCCAGGCTGTTCGCGCGTGGCAGGCGTGGACACAGCACGCACTGCTGGCCAGCCTGCCGCTGCCCGTGACGCCCGCCTTCTGGATTGCCAGCGGCCTCATTTGGGCGGCGGCCGCCATAGCCGCGGCCTGCGGCCTGTGGCGCATGCACCGCTGGGGGGCATTGCTCACGGTGATCGGCGCCCCGCTGCACCTTGCCAGCTGGGTTGCAGAGCGCTGGCTGTGGGGGCGCACGCCCGACAGCCTGATGAGCCTGCCCTTCGCCACCGGCGTGCATGCTGCCGGAGTCATTCTCATCCTGGCCATCGTCCTTGCGCCCGGTACCATGCGGCGCTTCACGAGGAGTTGAACATGGATTTCGATTCAAGCCGCAAGCTCTTGCGTCAGTTCCGCGAACAAGCCTTGCTGGGCGGCGGACAGGAACGCATTGATGCGCAGCACAAGCGCGGACGCCTCACCGCCCGTGAACGCCTGGACCTGTTGCTCGACAAGGGATCCTTCCACGAAGTGGATGCCTTCGTCACCCACCGCACGCACGAGTTCGGCCTGGAGAACCAGAAGTTCCTCGGCGACGGGGTGGTGACGGGCTGGGGCACCATCGACGGGCGCTTGGTTTACGTCTTCTCGCAGGATTTCACCGTGTTCGGCGGCAGCCTGGGCGAGGTGCACGCCGAGAAGATCTGCAAGATCATGGACATGGCCCTCAAGAACGGGGCGCCGCTCATCGGCCTCAACGATTCCGGTGGGGCGCGCATCCAGGAGGGAGTCGTCTCGCTCGGCGGCTATGCCGATATCTTCTTGCGCAACACGCTGGCCTCCGGCGTCATTCCACAAATCAGCGCCATCATGGGTCCGTGCGCCGGCGGCGCAGTGTACTCGCCGGCGCTCACTGATTTCATTTTTATGGTGCGCGATTCCTCATACATGTTCGTCACCGGCCCGGATGTGGTCAAGGCCGTCACCCACGAAGAGGTGAGCTTCGAAGACCTGGGGGGTGCAAGTGTGCACAGCTCGCTGTCCGGCGTGGCCCACATGGTGGGCGATAACGAGGCCGATTGCCTGTACCTCATCCGCAAGATGCTCGCCTTTCTGCCGCAGAACAACATGGAGGACCCGCCCAGCCTGGCCACGCGCGACGACCCGCTGCGCACCGAGATGGCGCTGGACAGCATCATCCCCGAAGACCCCTCGCGCCCGTACGACATGCGCGACATCCTGCGGCTGATCGTCGACGACGGGGTGTTGCTCGAGGTGCAGGAGCATTTTGCCGCCAATATCGTGATCGGTTTCGCCCGCCTGGGTACCCACGCGGTGGGTTTGGTGGCCAACCAACCGGCGGTGCTGGCCGGCGTGCTGGATATCAACGCCTCCGAGAAAGCCGCACGGTTTGTGCGTTTCTGCGATGCGTTCAACATCCCCATCATCACCTTCGTCGACGTTCCCGGCTTCCTGCCCGGTACGGCGCAGGAACATGGCGGCATCATTCGCGCCGGGGCCAAACTGCTTTTTGCATACTGCGAGGCCACCGTCCCCAAGATCACTCTCATCACGCGCAAAGCCTACGGCGGTGCCTATGATGTGATGTCGTCCAAACATATCCGCGGCGACTTGAACCTGGCCTGGCCGACGGCCGAGATCGCCGTCATGGGGCCGGAAGGTGCGATCAATATCATCTTCCGCCGCGAATTGAACGAGTCCACCGACCCGGCGGCGCGCAGGGCGGAACTCGTCCAGGAGTATCGCGACCGGTTCGCCAACCCGTTTGTGGCCGCCTCGCGCGGTTACCTGGACGACATCATCGAACCCCACGAAACCCGGCCGCGGTTGATTAACGCGCTGCACATGCTCAGCAACAAGCGCGACGTCAACCCGTCCAAGAAGCACGGCTGCATCCCGCTGTGATCGCCGAGGTCAACGGCCATTCACTTTATTGCGAAACCCATGGCCCACCCGACGGGCCGTGGGTGGTGGCGTTGCATCACGGGCTCGGTGCGGTGCCCGCCTGGTCCGGCCAGATCCCGGCCCTCTCACAGGCCGGCTTTCGCGTGCTGGCTTACGACCGCTGGGGCTACGGGCGATCCGCAGACCGCGCGGATTTGCCACTGGATTATCTCGACCAGGAGCCCGAGGATCTGGGCGATCTAATGGATGTGCTTGCCATACGGCAGGCACATCTGCTGGGGCATTCCGACGGCGGCACGATCGCCCTGCTCTTCGCCGCGCGCTATCCGCAGCGCGTGTTGCGCATGGTCGTGGCGGCAGCGCACATCTACAACGAAGAGGTGGGGCGCGAGGGCCTGCGCCAGACGCGTAACCGCTACCAGCGCGAGGCGCCCTTTCGCGAGGTATTCCAGGCAATGCACGGCGAGCGCAGCGATCGCGTGGTACTGCGCTGGCTCGACCGCTGGCTGACCGAAGACACGACGCAACTGGAAATGCGCGCCGTGCTGAGTGAGATTGGCGCGCCGACGCTTGTCATCCAGGGCGAACTCGACGAGTTCGCTTCGCTCCAACATGCGCGCGATATTGCGGCCGGCATTCGCGGCGCTGAACTGTGGCTGATCCCCGGTTGCCGCCATAACCCAAACCTGGAACGAACCACGGAGTTCAACACGCGGGTGATAGAATTCTTGGCCCGACCTGACCCTGCAGCCGCATAGCATCGCAGCGGGTGCCGGCGGGACCGATCGACCTGGAGAGGTATGTTCAAGAAGGTGTTGATAGCAAATCGCGGTGAGATTGCGGTGCGCATCCTGCGTGCCTGCCGCGAATTGGGTCTGCAGACGGTCGCCGTTTTTTCAGAGGCCGACCGCCAGGCCCTGCACGTGCGCTACGCCGACGAGGCCTATCTGCTTGGCCCGGCGCCCGCGCGCGAGTCCTACCTGCGCATGGACCGTCTGCTCGATATTGCGCGCCGTTGCGAAGCGGACGCCATCCATCCCGGTTACGGGTTCCTGGCCGAACGCGAGGATTTCGCGCTCGCCTGCGAAGCGGCCGGTATCACCTTCATCGGGCCGCGCCCATCCGCCATTGCTGCCATGGGCGATAAGATGGCCGCACGCAACACCGTCTCGCGGGCCGGCATCCCCGTGGTGCCGGGCACCGAGGGCGAAGGCGACTTGAGCGACGAGGCGCTCATCGCGATCGCCCCGAAGATCGGTTTTCCATTGTTGATCAAGGCCACCTCCGGCGGCGGCGGCAAAGGCATGCGCATTGTCGAGTCGCAGGAAGATTTGCCCGGCCTGCTGCACGCCGCGCGGCGCGAGGCCGAGGCGGCTTTCGGCGACGGCAAGGTCTATCTCGAGAAGGTGATTCACGCCGCACGGCACATCGAATTCCAGATCCTGGCCGATGCAGAAGGGAATGTGATTCACCTGGGCGAGCGCGAATGCTC
This sequence comes from Anaerolineales bacterium, assembly GCA_035288225.1. Classification (GTDB taxonomy): domain Bacteria; phylum Chloroflexota; class Anaerolineae; order Anaerolineales; family RBG-16-64-43; genus RBG-16-64-43. The sequence goes on from DATEAT010000105.1 coordinate 18,384, forward strand.
GCTGCAGCGCCGACATCAGAAGCTTCTGGAGGAATCGCCTTCGCCCTTCATCGGTGCGAACGAGGAACTGCGCCAGCGGATGGGCGAGGTCGCCTGCCGCGCGGCCGCCAGCGTCAACTACCTCAATGCGGGCACGATCGAATTCCTGGTGGACCATGATCGCAATTTCTTCTTCCTCGAAATGAACACCCGCCTGCAGGTGGAGCATCCGGTGACCGAGATGGCCACCGGCATCGACATCGTCAAAGAACAGATACGCATTGCGCGCGGCCGCCGCTTGCGCTACACCCAGGCCGAGGTCCGGTTCAACGGCTGGGCCATCGAGTGCCGCATCAACGCCGAGGACCCGTACAACAACTTTATGCCCTCCGTCGGGGTGCTGTCGAACGTGCTCATGCCCACCGGCCCCGGGGTGCGCGTCGACACCTGCGCTTATCCGGGGATGGAGGTAACGCCTTATTACGACTCGCTGCTCTCGAAGCTCATCACCTGGGGCGAATCACGAGCCGAGGCTATCCTGCGCATGCGCCGGGCGCTGGAGGAGTATCGCCTGATCGGCGTCAAGAACAACATTCCCTTCCACCAGGCGCTGCTCGACTCGCATCGCTTCATGGCCGGTAGTTTCGATACGCGCTTCGTCGAGGATCGCTTTTCCATCGACGACACGCAAGACGGCCGCGAGGTGCATCCGGAGGTGGCCGCCATCCTGGCCACCCTCGTGGCCCACCATCAGACCCAACTTTCGGCCCAGCTCGTTCAGCGCGGCCAGCGGGATACCAGCAACTGGAAATGGATCGGCCGCTGGGAGCGCATGCAGCGCTAGGCAGACTGGCCATGAATTACATCACCACCGTCGGCGAACGCACGTACACCATCGAAATCAACGATGAGAACCACGTCACGCTCGACGGCGGGGTGTTGGAGGTGGATTGGCATCCGCTGCCGGGGCAACCCGTCTACTCTGTGCTGATCGACGGCCAGTCGTACGAGGCCTATGTGCTGCCCACCGAAGGCGGCTATCAGGTGCAAATGCGCGGCCTACTCTATGAAGTGCGCGTCGAAGACGAGCGCGAACTGCGCCTGCGCGCCGCCATGGAGCTGGACCTTCCCGCCAGCAGCGAATACCCGCTGCGCGCGCCGATGCCCGGGCTGGTGGCGGCCGTCCCCGTCAATGAAGGCCAAACGGTGGATAAGGGCACCGTCCTGATCGTGCTCGAGTCGATGAAAATGCAGAACGAGCTCAAGGCGCCGCGGGCGGGGCGGGTGGCTCACATTCGCGTGCGTGCCGGGCAGACGGTGGAACAGAATCAGACGCTGCTCATCGTCGAATAGCACGAGGCTCCGCCCGCCCACCGCTCTCTGGCATTTGCGATGACACCCCCAGCCGGCGCCCACCTCGAAATTGAAGTCAAGCTTCATTTAGCGGACCTTGCCCCATTGCGTGCGGCACTCGCTGCCCGCGCCGCGCCGCGAGAGCAGCCTCGCATGCTCGAGGTCAACCTGCGCTTCGATACACCCGAGGGCACTCTGGCCCAGCGCCGCGAAATCCTGCGCTTGCGCCGCAGCCGCGACGTGCGTCTAACTCACAAGCGCCCCGCCCAACCGGCGGGCGAGCTGCTCGGCCGGCCCGAAGTCGAAGTGGTCGTTGAGGATTTCGATGCGACGCGCGAGGTGCTCGAGCGCTTAGGCTTTGTAGTCGTCGTGCGTTACGAAAAGTACCGCGCGGTATACAATCTGGGGACGGTTCTGGTGGCCCTCGACGAGCTCCCCTTCGGTGCATTCGTAGAGCTTGAGGGACCATCGGCCCAGGCGCTCGAGCAGGCTGCTCGCGATCTCGGCCTTCCCTGGAACCAGGTCTTTCAAGGGAGCTACCTGAACATCTTCGATTGGCTGCGTGAAAACCGCGGACTGACCGCACGCAACCTGACATTCGCAGAGTTCGCCGGCATCGAACTGGCCGACCTGGGCCTGCCGCAGAGCGCGGCAGAAATCGCGCACCGCTGAAGGCGGACCCCATGACCGCTTCGCCCTTGGATCCACAACAGGAGTGGGAGGAGTCGATCCTCCAACCCTCGCTCAAGCGCCTGCCGGAGAGGCGCGAGGTTTTCCTCACCGCCTCCGGGATCCCGCTTGAACGCGTCTACTTGCCGGCCGCCTTGGATGAGGATTACCTCCGCCGCCTGGGATTCCCGGGCCAGGAGCCCTTCACCCGCGGCGTGCAACCCACCATGTACCGCGCGCGCCTGTGGACCATGCGTCAGTACGCCGGATTCGGCAGCGCGGAGGATTCCAACCGCCGCTACCGCTTCTTGCTCGCCCAGGGACAGACCGGGCTTTCGGTGGCGTTCGACCTGCCCACGCAGATCGGCCTGGACCCCGATCACCCGCTGGCCGCAGGCGAGGTGGGGCGAGTGGGGGTTTCGCTTTTCAGCCTTCCCGAGATGGAGCGCCTGGTGGAGGGCATTCCGCTCGAGAAGGTCAGTACCAGCATGACCATCAACGCGCCCGCCGCGATTCTGCTGGCGCTATACGTGGCCGCGGCCAAACGGCAGGGGGTCGAGGTGGGGCGGCTGCGTGGGACGGTGCAGAACGACATCCTCAAGGAATACATAGCCCGCGGCACCTACATCTTCCCGCCGGCACCCTCGATGCGCCTGGTGGCGGAGGTCATTCGCTACTGTCATGCCAACCTGCCGGAATGGAACACCATTTCCGTCTCCGGCTATCACATCCGCGAGGCCGGATCGGATGCGGTCCAAGAACTCGCCTTCACCCTGGCCAACGGCATCGCCTACGTCGAGGCGGCTTGCCAAGCCGGGCTGGCCGTAGACGAATTCGCACCGCAGTTGGCTTTCTTCTTCAACGCGCACAATCACCTGTTGGAGGAGGTCGCCAAGTTCCGCGCGGCGCGCCGCATGTGGGCGCGCGTGATGCGCGAGCGCTTCGGCGCGCGCGACCCGCGATCGCTGATGCTGCGCTTCCACGCGCAGACCGGCGGCTCAACTCTCACCGCGCAAGAACCCGAGAACAACGTCGTTCGGGTGACGGTTCAAGCGCTGGCCGCGATCCTGGGCGGCGCGCAATCGCTGCACACCAACAGCCAGGATGAAGCGCTCGGCCTGCCCAGCCAGCATGCAGTGCACCTCGCGCTGCGCACCCAGCAGGTGCTGGCCCATGAATCGGGCGTTACCGACACCATCGACCCCTTGGCCGGCTCGTATGCACTTGAAGCGCTTACGGATGAAATCGAGCGCCGCGCGCTCGAGTACCTGCACACCATTGACGAGATGGGCGGGGCGCTCGCCGCGATTGAGCGAGGCTATCCGCAATCTCAAATCGAAGAGGCTGCCTACCAGGCGCAACGCGCGATCGAAAGCGGCGAGTCGCTTGTGGTGGGGGTGAATGCATTTGACGACAAGCCCGCGGCCGGCGGCCCGCCGCACGCGGTGATCGCCCCGCAGCCGGTGGACCCTACCCTCGAGAGCGGCCAGCGCGAGCGGCTTGCCCAGCTGCGCGCGGCGCGCGATGGCGCCCGGGCGGCCGAGCTGCTGGCGCGCGTCGAGCACGCGGCGCGCACGACGGAACCGCTCATGCCGCTCTTTGTGGAGGCGGTGGAAGCCGGAACCACGCTCGGTGAGATCTGCGATGTACTGCGAGGCGTGTGGGGAGAATACCGCCCCGCGTGACATCTCGCGCACTCGGCCGCACTCACACGATGGTTGAGGACTCAAACATGACCAACATCCGACACGTGGATCATCTTGCGATCGTTGTCGACGACCTCGACCGCGCTCTGGCCTTCTGGCGCGACGCTCTCGGTCTGACCCTCGAGAAGACGGAGACGCTCCCTGAGCAAAGGGCCGAAATTGCCTTCCTGCCGTTGGGTGGGTCGCAAATTGAGCTGGTTCGGCCGACGGACTCCGAATCCGGCAGCGCACGCTTCCTGGCCAAGCGCGGGCCCGGGATGCATCATGTCTCGTTCGAGGTGACCGACCTGCCGGCCATGCTCCGCCAGCTCAAAGCTCGCGGCGTACGTTTGATCAACGAGCAGCCCGTCCCAGGAGCGGGCGGTTCCCGGGTGGCCTTCGTTCATCCCGAGAGCACCGGCGGCGTGCTGGTGGAATTGTGCCAGGCGGCAGAAGAG
>DATEAT010000106.1:0-3396 GCA_035288225.1 Anaerolineales bacterium
TGCTCGGCGGCGGGCAGCGGCCCACCGGCGAGCCCTCCACACAGGTAGAGGGACTGGGCGAGGTCTTCGTCGTCCTGCGCGGCGTGGTCGACCCGGTGGAGGTGCGTAAACGACTGGACCGCGATCTCGCCAAGGCCGATAAGGAACTGGCCGGCGTGGAAGGCAAGCTGAGCCGCCCTGATTTCGTCGACAAGGCACCGGCCGAAATTGTCGAAAAGGAGCGTCAACGCGCCATGGCCTTGCGCGAGCGCCAAGGCACGCTCCAGCGGCACCTGGCGGCGCTCAGCGGGGGCGCGGAACCGTGATGATCTGCACTGATCTTTGTTTTTCCGTGGCTTCCCTTTTCTTTCCTCTCCCTCCGGGAGAGGACGAAGGTGAGGGGATGTAATGGGGGTTTCGCCCTCTTGCTTTCTGCAACAACAAAGGTGGCCGTCACGACCGATGGTCGAAGAGTATTTTATCCCCTCACCCTGCCCTCTCCCGGGGGGCTGGTCATTACCCATATCCCCTCAGGCTGGAGACTGGGCGCTTCCGAGGAGTACGCGCGTTGGGATTCTTCTTCAGGTGCAACGCTGTAAAAATCTGCCAACTGGTGACGATCACATGAAGCATGTGCAAGCCGCGCGTGAGAGTGATGGAACCGGGGTCGCCGTCGCTCTTGCGGCCCAGAAACCCGCCGAGCTGGGCGACCATGTGCGTCATCTCCCGGATGCTGGGCATGCCCTGTTGGGGCGGCCGCTTCATGTAGCCACACAGAGCCTCGATCTCATCGGTTTCGTAGGCGATGGTAGCGGCCTGCTGCGGCTGCTGACGCGAGAGCTTCTTGAGGTGCTCGATGCGCCAGGCCACCACCAGATCCACTGCCAGGCACTTCTCCCAGTTCGACCGATCTTCGAGCTGACGATCCTCGATGCGGCACCCGCTCTTGAGGGTGCGATGGTACTCCTCAATCGACCACCGCTTCTTGTACCACTCGACCTTCTCGCGCGCTTGGGTGAAATCCGTGACCGACGCGGTGGTCAGCAGCATCCACTCCAGCGCCTCCTTTTGCGAGGGTGCAGCAAGCTCTCTGGCCAGCACCGCCCACACCCGCACTGCGCCCAGATGCGCCTTGCGTTGGGGAGGCTTCAGTTCCACCTCGGCGTGGCGCACCTCGATCACCACCTCTCGGCCCGCCCTAGCCTTGCGCCGTGGCACATCGAGCCGATAACGCCCGGCTACCGCTTGCCCTTCGACGTGTTCCCACAGATGTCCCTGGCCGTCGGCCAACAAACGGTCGCGCTCAGCGCGCACCAGCAACCGGGGGTGAGCCGGATCAGCAAGGGCGAGCACGAACAGTTCATAAACATCTGCCTCGCGATCCCCGACACTGACCACCGTGGTCTGTTCTCCGAGTTGGCGTTGCAACCGGGCGGCCGCCGCGAAGCTCTTGAGCCACTTGCTACTCTCCTTCTTGTCGATCGGCCGCTGGTGGCGTCGGTGACGCTGGCCCAGCTGCTTGGGGTTACGCGCCCACACCTGCGCGTCGATCAGCCCCAGCGCCGTCCCCTCGGTGTTGTAGACCAGGGTGTCGTGCAGCATTACTCCTTGCGGTCCGCTGCGGCTGGTACCGATTGGCCCCAATCCCTCCATGTCCTCGTGGGTGCTGTAGTTGAAGCTGGTGGTATCCTGCACCGCCAGCACCACAGCACAGCGCTCCCGCTCGATGCGGTGCATGGTGGAGTCGTAGTGGGCCGCCAGGATTGCCTGCATACTCACGCCATCGTGCGCAAAGAAGCGGTACGCCGCCTTGGTCTTGATCCGACTGCAACAGGCCTGCGGAATGTTGGCCTGCGGCTGAGCAAAAAAGTCCCGCGCCACCGTAACCAGCCGTTGGCGATGACGCCCGTCACGCAGGCGCACCGCGGCAAACTCGGCGCCCGCCCAGTCCCGCTCTTGAGCGGGCGACGCCGCGCCAGCGCACAGCCCCGGCGCCAAGCGTGCCGGCCCGGGCTCCTCGCACAGCACCTCGCGCCAGTTCGGCTCGAGCGCATACAGGTAGATGTCCTTGACCGACTTCTGACGCCGGTGGTGGCGGTCATTGCGGCCGCGGCCACGCGTACAGCCCACCTTAATCCAGTTGGCCGCCCGGTAACAGGTGCCAGTAAAACGCCGCTGTTCCACATAGGTTTCGAGCAGAACTGGTTGATAGCCATAGGTCTTTTGCCAGTCAGCTGGCAAGCGCCGCGCGGCCAGCGCGAGCACTTTGGAAGCCAGGTTGGCTACCTTCATCCCGCCGGCCAGCACAAAACGCGAGTTGCACACCACCCGTTGCAGATGCAGCCGGCGCGCCGCCTCGCTCCAGCCGATCCACCGATCGCGGGCCTTGAGCCGGTAGGCGGGCGCACTGAACCCGAGCGCCCCGATGTCCCCGTGGCGGCAGCGCACCAAGTAGCGCAACTGTGCCCCGCACAGCGGCCGATAGCCGAGGTAGTGATGAGCCTCCACCACCTCCTTCCATTGCTGCGACAGCTGGCGGTTGCCGTTGACCAGCACCAACTCAATCCTTCCCAGCTCCGCCAGCGAACCCGCTCCAAGCGTGGGGCTCTTTCGCTTGCTGCCGCCGCAGCTTCGCCCACGCCAAGCCAAGCTGCGCCGCGGCGGCGGCAATGTGATCAGGCCTCGACGCTGCAATTGCAACAGCGCGCTGCGAGCACTCATTTCCTTGAGCTTGCCGTTGGCACTTCGCCACTCCAGCCGTTGGCAGACTTGCCGCGCCAGCTCCGCACGCGAACATTGTGGCTGCCCACGTATGGTAGCGCTCAGCTGCTTGATCACTGCAGCCGAGAAAACCTGCCCGCATGCCACCACCGCTCCGTCTTCCATCCGACGTCAGCTTGCCACATGTTCGCTCCAGTGTCCAGCGGGGGGAGATATGGACTATGACCAGCCCTCCGGGAGAGGGAGGGGGTGAGGGGATCAGATATCGGCGCAGCACCTTATTCGATTCCCCACTTCGTCTCGCGAATCGCTGACCCTTCCATGGATACGTCGCGAATCCGTAACTTTTCCATCATTGCGCACATCGATCACGGCAAATCGACGCTGGCGGACCGCCTGCTCGAGTTTACCGGTACGATCACCGAGCGCGAGCGCGGCATCACCATCAAGGCAAGCTCCGTCCGGCTCCACTACACAGCGCAGGACGGCAACGAGTACATCCTCAATCTGATCGACACGCCCGGGCACGTCGACTTCACCTACGAAGTGTCGCGCAGCCTGGCCGCCTGCGAGGGCGCGCTGCTGGTGGTCGACGCCGCCCAGGGCGTCGAGGCCCAGACCCTGGCCAACGTCTACGTCGCCCTCGACAACGACCTCGAGATCATCCCGGTGCTCAACAAGATCGATCTGCCGGTG
>DATEAT010000107.1:0-13080 GCA_035288225.1 Anaerolineales bacterium
AGGGCCTGGCCGACCTGATCCGCGAGTCGCTAGGCGTGCGCATCACGACCCTGGTGATCGGTATTGTGCTGGTGGCCAATCTCGCCAACACGGTGAGCGAGTTCGCCGGGGTCGCGGCCAGCATGGAGATCTTCGGCATCAGCAAGTACATTTCCGTGCCGCTGGTGGCCGTCGGGGTGTGGTTGCTGGTGGTGATGGGGAACTACAAGGCCGTCGAGCGTATCTTCCTGGTGGCCAGCGCCGTCTACCTGGCCTACGTGGCCTCGGGCATTCTCGCCAACCCGCCCTGGGCAGAAGTCGCCCAGGCCTTTGTGACGCCCAGTTTTCACTTGGATGCCGGTTACGTGACGATCTTCGTCACGGCCATCGGCACAACCATCGCTCCGTGGATGCAGTTCTACCAGCAGGCCTCGATCGTCGACAAAGGCTTGCAGCCCTCCGACTATGCCTACGAGCGACTGGATGTCATCCTCGGCTCGCTGTTTGCGGTGTTCGTCGCCGGTTTCATCATCATCGCCTGTGCGGCGACGCTCTTCGCCAATGGCGTGCGCATCGAAACCGCCAAGGATGCGGCCCTGGCCCTCGGGCCATTGGCCGGCCGCTATGCCTCCACGCTCTTTGCTCTGGGGCTGCTCAACGCCTCAGTGTTTTCGGCCGCCATCCTGCCGCTCTCAACCGCTTACGTGGTGTGTGAAGCCTTCGGCTGGGAGAAAGGCGTGAACCGCAGCATGCGCGAAGCCCCGGTCTTCTTCGCGGTCTACACCGCGCTGATCGTACTGGGCGCGGGCATCATCCTGCTGCCAATACGCTCGCTGGTGCAGGCCATGCTGGCCAGCCAGACTCTCAACGGCGTGTTGCTGCCCTTCGTGCTGATTGTGATGCTGCGCCTGATCAACGACCGGCGGGTGATGGGCACGTTCGTCAACGGGCGGGTGGCGAATGGGCTGGCCTGGACCGTCGTCGTCCTGCTCATCGGGCTGACGGTCCTCCTCGTGATCACCAGCGTGTTCCCCGGCGCGCTGGGCGGCGCGGGGTAAATCGCACTTGGCCCGATACCCTCACGGACCGCGCACCCGCACGAATCAAGGGACGGCGGGTCGCCAGCCGCGCCAGGACGGCCAGTCCTGTGGTGCGCTGCCGCTCGAGGGTCGCGCCGGAGGGTACCCTCCGCCCTCACTCCGGGAGGCGCATTCGCGCAACGATCCGCCATGGCGGAGGTTGTCGTACCCCATGAACACACTCAGGCCCGCCGCAAGAAACCGGTGGGCACAAGGAGGCAGAGTGGTGCGCCAGCTCAAGATCATCGTGGAAAAGCATCCCGACGGATATGTGGCCTATCCGCTGGGACTTAAAGGAGTCGTCGTGGGGCAGGGTGACAGCTACGAACAGGTGCTGGCGGACGTGAAGTCGGCTCTCCGCTTCCATATCGAGACGTTCGGGCAGGATGCGCTGCGCGGGGCCGAAGAGGTCATCGAGGCCTTTGTGGCTGAGGCAGGAATTGGTTTGTGACACAAAGGTTTCCGGTTGATGCACCCATACGCGATGTCCTCCGGGCCCTGCAAGGGCTCGGTTTTATCATTACCCGGGAGGGCAATCACCTTTCACTCGTGCGAGAGAATGCCGTCGGCTCGCAGACAATGATGACGATCCCAAACCAGCGCACCCTCAAGAGCTCCACTCTGCGTACCCTCCTCACCCAGGCACGCATTCGCCGCGAGGACTCCCTGAAGCAGTATCACCGCTGAAGGCCGATGGGCAGGCCATCGGCCGCGATACCTCGACGTGCCTGCCTCGATGTGAAGCCAGATGGGGCACCGGCCCTCGTTGCGGTCGACGCGGCTTCCGCCGCGACGGGGAACGCGCACTTGCCCGCCATGCGCTCATCCATAGAGCTGAAAGACCCGAGCGGCCATCTTGACAGGCTGCAGGAGCACCTCGACTCAGTCCCGCAGTAGGGTTGGCTGGTACGAGGCAAGAGAAGAGTGCAAAGAGTTGTTGCCTTTGCCTCGGGAGATCAGTTGGCCGCCAAACCGCCACGCCAATCCGCTGACACAGCATCGAACTGGAGGCCAGAATGACCACCGAAAAGGTCGCCACCCCCATCGACCGGCAGGTGCTCAAGCGCCTAGATCGCCTTGTCGCCGAGAAGCTCTTCCCGAATCGGAGCCGTGCCATCCAAGAGGCCGTTGAAGAGCAGCCATCCCGATTGGATCACACGCGCCTGGCGCGTGAGGCGGGGAAGGTTGACAGGCGCTGCGAACAGAAGCCAGCAGGTGAGGGGTTGGCCGGGGAGGCCCAAGGGCCCGAATCCTAAGCGGCGACATCCTCTGGGCGCACCCGAACTCAGTTGGAGGGCATGCACAGGCCGGTCAGCGGCCGGTTGTCGTATTGAGCCTCGATGTTTTCAATGAGCGATCCGGCACGGTCATCGCCATGGCCATCACCAGCCAAGAGCAGCGTGCCGGGTTCCCATGGATGCTCGAGCTGCCTTCACAACTTGGGCTCGGAAAGCGCTCGTGGGTGAAGATCAGCCAGGTCCGCACTCTGTCCACGGAGCGACCGGGCAAGAAGATCGGCCGCGCAACACCTGAGTTGCTCGGCCAGGTTGTTGAAGGACTAAACGAAATCATCGCTGCTTAATCCCTTCCATGAGAAGGCCGTGGTCCTCAAGGGTCGACGTGGCGACCCCGTCTGCCCATGCTCAAGTGGCAACCCATTCGCCTCACCTCCATTCGCACTGGGTGAGGGCTCAAGCGGTGAGCCGCAGTGGCCCGAACGGGGCGTTGGCTGGCGACACGGGTCAGGCGGTCGTTGTGGTCCTTGCCCTACGATGTTGGTGGGGCACCTCCTTGTGGGTCCCGGGTACGGTGTGGTCACGCTGAGCAAGCTGCCATTCCTCGCTATCGGCAAGGAGAAGCGCCAGGAGGAGGTCGAGGTGGATGGACAACCACTCCTCGGAATCCGGCGCACGGCAATTGCAACATTCGATTGCGTACTGCGCTGCTGACGCCTGCTCCACGTCGGTTCCGGTCCGGGGCAAAGAAAAAGCCCCAGGCAGGGCAGGGGCTCGACAAAGGGAAGCAGATTGTCAGCCGTTGATTCCGGCTCGGTCCCTATGTATGGTTTTTTGTGGCGCGCCCTTTGTGTATTTCGGTTGCCTGGGACCCTCAGGGGGTCTTGACCGAGGCACCGCCGCCACTGGGATTGCTGGATGGGATCCTGATGCGGACGTGTTGTTTGCAGCTGATCTATTGGTCGGCCCGGCCCATGCGCCCTGCCTTTTCTAGGTTGTGTGTCTGCCGGGTGTCGGAGACTATGCAACTGCAGATCAGAGCATGGGACTTGTCAAGTAGCAACCAGAACGCACCTTGAGCGAAGGGGTCAGGGATTGGCGGCTACGAAGCGACCCAGGGGCCGCCGGGGTTCCAGTCTGCGTCAAGTGTGTTGCCGGACTCTGCCGCCTGAAGCGGGGGAAGGAGAAATCTCCGCAAATCGACGAGGAGATTTAGGAAGTTGGCGGGAATCGCCTTGGACTGGGGGAACGAGGCAAGAAGCGCTTGCCATTCGCGCTGTTTTTCTTGGGCGAATTGATCTGAAAAGGAGGAGGGCGAAGTGTCTGGCATAAGGGTTCTGCGGGCTCGGAATGTGCTGACCATCGCGGCAGTGAGGTCGACGCCGCTGACATGAAGAATTTGGGAAATGAGCCAGGTGTCGTAGAAGTCCTTGAGGCGGCTATTGATCATTCCGAGAGAGACCATCGCATGGACCTTCTCCGCGACGACTGTCACGTGAGAGCATCCCCTCAAGCGCGGTGCTGGCATGCCAAGAAGGGGGGGATAGTCGACGAAGGCCGTCGGCAGATTGGTTTCGGCGGCGAAGTTGATGTCGATTTGCATCGGAATCTTGGCGGCACCAAGAGAGGCGGAAAAACGCACCCGGATTCCGGGCGGAGTGGCATTGGCAATAATGTGCTGAACAAGGACGGAGTCGGGGTGGAATGTCAGGCCATCGGGATCTACCGGCTGGGCGCAGATCTCCTTGAGGATATCCTCGAGATCGGAATCCGAGATGGCCGCAGAGGCTTGGAGGTCGATGTCCCGGGTGGGTCTTTGGAGGGGGATACCCCAGGCAAGTAGCACCTGCCCACCCTTGAGAACGAAATGGCGAGCATGGTGGGATTGCGAGAGGCGGAACAGGAATCGTTCAATTGCATAGTACTCAAGGATCTCTTGGAATGGTCGACCTCTCTTCTTGGCAAGAGTAGCCAGGCGATCGTGAACGGAGGCGGGCAGGTTCTTGATAGGTTTGCTGGGGGAGGTCTTCATGCGAGGGCCCGCACGTATGGCCTCATCACGTTGAGGACTCGCGTGATTTCTGCATAATGTAGGAGTTTGTCGAAGTCATGATCTGGGAGACGTATGTAGTCTTTTAGGGCTTCGAGTGCAATGTCCGGGCCGATCTCGTTTCGGAATTTGAAGCAGTCTGCGATGGTCTTCTCACGATTGTAGACGGGCACGGGGATGCCATCGAGGAGATGTTTTTGTATCCCCGCGGAGTATGGTCTTGGAGAGAGCCAGAAGATCTTGAGCGGTGGATGGATGATGCGCGGTTTCTTCGTGTCGCTGGGCAGGGCAATGTAGACCTTGTGGGGTATCTGTGTCGTCAGGTTGTGGATCGCCAGTGCCGATAGGAGACAGATCACAGCCGATGGGATGCGCAGTGCGACTTGGATGAGGTCGGGATTGGCGAGAGGCGAGAGGTTGGCTAGACGGTAGATACCTCTGGCTTCGCGGACGATGAGGCCCTTCTCAAGCATCTCGGCAAGTGTTTTCTGGTCCACGCCAAGCCTGATTGATTGAGCGGTTCTTAGTATCCCGTTGTTTTGGCTGAATACTTGGATGGCCTTTTCAAACCTTCTTGGGATTGTCATGGATTTACCTCAGATTTGTTTGCTGACGCATGTTACCACAAAATTACTGTACTTGTGAATAAGTACAGTAATTTTGTGGAAAGCCGTGCAAAGGACCCCCCCAAATAAGACAGGAGGAGCCCTAATAGGTTTCGACCGTCATCTCCTGATGTATCTATACATCAGGAGATGCCAGTGTAAGGTGGTCACGCCGTAACCTCGGAGGAAGTTGCGCACCCTCCGGTGCCGAGGTCGGAGATGAAACGATCCCGCTTGGCTGCGGCAAGAAGACAAATCTTGGACCTGTTTGATGCATCCCAGCAGAGAGTCTTCAAGCGGCCCGAACTCGCACGGCTCTTTGTTGATCAACACAGGGATCGCGACGTCAGTGGGTGCTGACTCCTTCATTGAATTCATGCTCCGGAAGACGTTCTTCATGTTGAATGGCACGTATACCGGACAGTACCCAGTGGTCGAGAGAACGGCCCAATGGGGACGCGCAATTCGCCTGACCCGTGTTGAAAGGACATTGCTTGACTTGCCTGTGCGGCCTATGTATTTGGGAGGAGTGCAAGGTGCTGAACGCATGCAGACTGGCAAGAGGGAAGTTCTCCGTAGCCGTCTTGGCGGAAACTATCACGAGAGACAACTACATCTATCCGTACCACCAAGCTGTGGGGTTCTATCTTGAAAGGGCGGTCGTATACGATGAGGACTGCCCGAGCAGCTTCCGGAGTGAACCGATGAACTACAACTTCTACCTGACTCATCGCATGGGGACGACCGCTTACTCACCTAGGTGGAGGCTATTCCATCCTGCGGGTCTGCGATGATGGTGAAGCATCGGCAGCCCGTGTCATCGGCTGCATGACGCTCTGTCGGGGATGTGCGCTAGCAGGAATGAGGGCAGGATATGGTAGACGATGCGGGGACATGGGGTGGTCTTTGAGTCAGATAAGCTCTCTTCGGCTCGGTGCGTGATGTAGAGCAATCGGCTACCGGCGAATGTCGCATCGGCAAGGGGCGATTGCGCGCATCGCTGGTGGGAACGAGAGGTTAGAAGGTGTCGGGGGAGACATGAAACGAGTCGCGCTGCACCTCGTCAAGGACAATCTTTCCCGTTATCTCCGTCAGGCGGAAAGCGAGGAGATCCTCATCACCCGCCACGGCAAGCCCGCGGGTGTGCTACTGGGTTTTTCGTCAGAAGAGGATTGGTTCGACTACCGGCTGGAGAACGATCCGCGTTTCCTTGAGCGCGTCAGGGCCGCCCGAACCAGCCTGGTTGCAGGCCAGGGCACGAAACTCGAAGACTTATCGGGCTGAAGAGAAGTTCATCCCCTCCCGGTCGACTGCCCTCGAGGCCCCGAGCTTGAAAGGCGGATCACGCCCTGCAACAACCTGCACGCAGCCGATTGGCCCTTGGTCAGAACCCGCGCCAGGTCCAGCGTCCACCGACCATCGTCGCCCGCGGAGCGATGGTCCGCAGCGCCTCGGCCGGCATCGCAAACGGATCCTCATCTAAGACGACCAGATCCGCCCAGCGCCCTGCCGCGAGAACCCCGCACTCATTCTCCACCCCGGCCGCATAGGCCGGACCCAGCGTGAACGCGTGCAACGCCTCGGCCAGCGTCAGACGCTGCTCGGGATACCAGCCGTCCGCCCCGGGCTCCCCATCCGCGCCGCGGCGCGTCACGGCAGCATGCAACCCCTCGAACGGATTGGGCGGCTCGACCGGCGCATCCGACCCAAAAGCCAGGCGCGCCCCCGCGGCGAGCTGGCTGCGCCAGGCATAGGCGCGTGCGCAGCGCGGCCCCCAGTAACGCTCCGCCATCCGACGGTCGGAGGGCGCGTGGCTCGGCTGCATCGAGGCCACGAGATCCAGTTGTGCCGGCCGCGGCAGGTCCTCTTCGAGCGCAAGCTGCACGTGTTCGATGCGGTGGCGGCGTGCCTCGCGCGGTATGTGGTGCTCAGCCTCCACCGCGCGCAGCGCGTCGAAGGCCATGAGCACCTCGTGCAGCGCGCGGTCGCCAATCGCGTGGACGGCGAGCGGCCACCCCCCCAGGCTGGCCCGGCGGCCGCGCTCGATGAGCGTTTCGCGATCGGTCAGCATGAGGCCTCGGTTGCCGGGTTCGCCCTCGTAGGGCTCGGCCATCGCCGCCGTGCGCGGACCGAGCGCGCCATCGGCATAGAACTTGAGGTGGCCCAGGCGCAGCCACGCGTCGCCCAGGCCCGAGCGGAGACCCAGCCCGAGCCACCGCTCAAGTTCGCTGCCCGGCAGGTTCTTCACGACGCGCAGGCGCAGTTCGCCGCGCGCGTGCAAGGTCTGCAGCGCCTCCCACGTGCGCGGCGAAGAAAAATCATGGACTGCGGTCAGCCCCAGCCGCGCGAGATCCTGCTGGGTGTGCACCAGCGCCTCCGCCAGCGCCTCCCCGGCCAGCTCGGGCTGCACGCGGGTCACCCACTCAATCGCTTTCTCAAACAGCAGACCGTCGGGCGTGCCGTCCGGGGAACGGCCGATGCGTCCGCCGGGCGGGTCGGGCGTGTTGGCGGTGATACCCGCCGCCTCGAGCGCGCGGGTGTTGACCCAGGCGGCGTGTCCGGACTTGGCTGTGAGCCCCACCGCGTGCTGCGGCGCGGCCTCATCCAGCTCGGCGCGCGTGCCGTAGACCCCGCCCCATGCATTGTGGTTCCAGCCGCTGCCGACGATCCATTCGCCGGGCGGCGTCACGCGCGCCCGCGCGCGCACGCGGGCCAGACATTCCGCGCGCGTGGCGGTTTCGGCCGCCACCCCGCTCAGGCTGCGCGCGTACCAATCCAAGTGCAGATGCGCATCCACCAGGCCGGGCAAAACCGTCCGCCCCTCGAGCCCCAGGCGCACCGTGTGCGGGCCAACCCGAGAGAGCATGTCACTCTCGGCGCCGACGGCCGCGATCCTTTCGCCGCGCACGATCAGGGCCGAGGCGCGCGGGCAGCGGCCATCCTGGGTGAGGATGTGTCCGTCGAAGAGAATCGTTTCCGCAGGCATGGCGTCGCGGGGCGACACGGGGCGGGCGGCCTCAGCCGGCTTTCAGCAGGTGATCGGCCAGGGCGTCTAACTCCTCATCGGAATAGAAATGGAAGATGAGCGTGCCGCCGCGCTTGGCCCGGCGCAGGTCGATGCGTGTGCCGAAGGCTTCCTGCAGCTTGCGCTGCAACGCGCGCAGGTCGGGCGGTAGCTTGACCGGGGCCGGCTTGGTTGTTCGTTTGCCGAGCAACCGCCGCACCAAGTCCTCGGTTTGGCGCACGTTGAGCGCCTTGCGGATGACCGTGTCGGCGGCGGCCGACTGGGCATGGTAAGTCGGCAGCGCGAGCAGGGCGCGCGCATGGCCCTCGGAGAGCTGCCCGGAGGCCAGCGCGCGACGCACGGCCTCGGGCAGACGCAGCAGGCGCAGCGTGTTGGTCACCGCCACGCGGCTCTTGCTCACGCGTTTGGAAATCTCCTCATGCGAGAGGCCGAACTCGTCGTTGAGCTGGCGAAAGGCTTCGGCCGTCTCCAGCGGCGAGAGATCGGCGCGCTGCACATTCTCGATGAGCGCCAGCAGCAGGCGTTCTTGCTCGCTGGCCGCGCGCACCACGACGGGAACTCTCTCCAGGCCGGCCCGGCGCGCCGCCTCCAGCCGGCGTTCGCCGGCGATCAGGGTGAACTCGCCCGGCACCGTGCCGGTCGTCACCACCAGCGGTTGGAGCACGCCGTGCTCCTTGATCGACGCCGCCAGCTCGTCCAGTTCGATCTCGGCCATACCGCTGCGCGGCTGGCGCGGGTTGCGGCGGATGAGGGCCACCGCCACCTCGTGCGTCCCCTCCGGCTGTTCCTCCACCGGCAACAGCGCATCCAGCCCTCGGCCAAGACCGTGTTTCTTAGGAGGCATGGTCCACCGTCCCTGTAGGATGAAGAGCGGCAGCGGATGGCGCAGGCAGCGGCACCCCGTCTCCCCGCAGGATTTCTTCGGCCAGCGCGCGATAGGCCAAGCCGCCCGGCGAAGAGGGAGCGTAGGTAGAAATCGGCACGCCGTGGGAGGGCGCTTCGGCCAGGCGCACGCTGCGCGGGATGATGCTCGCAAACACGCGCCCGGGAAAGTGCGAACGAACTTCGGCCACCACCTGGGCGGCGAGATTCGCCCGCCCGTCGAACATGGTCATCACCAGGCCGCGTACGGCCAGCCCGGGGTGGTAGGCTGAACGCACCCGGGCGATAGTTAGCGTGAGCTGGCTCAAACCCTCCAGCGCCAGATACTCACATTGCACCGGGATGATCACGCCGCTGGCTGCAGCGACCAACGCGTTGAGGGTCAGGAGACCCAGCGAGGGCGGCGAATCGATCAAGAGGTAGTCGAAGGCGGGGGCCAGTTCTTCGAGGGCCTGACGCAAGCGCATCTCGCGCCCGATCTCGCCCACCAGCTCGAGTTCGGCGCCGGTGAGATTCGGCGAGGCAGGCATCAGGCTGAGGCCCAGGCGCTCGTTCTGCAGGAGCACCGCGCTTGGGCGCAGGTCGCCGGTGAGCACCTCGTACGTGCCGCGTTCTACAGTGCGCTTGTCAATACCCAGGCAGGACGTGGCATTGGCCTGCGGGTCGAGGTCCACCAGCGCCACCCGCTGGCCGAGGGCGGCGAAGTACGCCGCCAGGCTGATGGCGGTGGTGGTCTTGCCCACCCCGCCCTTCTGATTGACGAAGGCGTAGATGCGGGTCACGGCCGTTCCACGACCGGTCGGCTGCGTGCGATATCTTCGCGCGAGGGGATACCGGCCAGACCCTCGCGCGCAACGGACGCCGAGGCCAAGAGGGTTGCGGCGCGCGCCGCCTCCCACGGGTCGCGCGTCTCCCCCAGACGCGCGAAGAAGCTCGCGGCAAATACGTCGCCGGCACCCGTCGGATCGCGCACTTCCACCCACGGCGCAGGGAAGTTGCGCACGTGCCCGTTCCAGTACACGCGCGCGCCGTGCGCGTTCTCGGTCACCGCAGTGATCGGGCAGCGCTCGACCAGCAAGGCAATGATCCGTTCATCGCCCTGCACATCATCCACCGAGAAGACACACGCCGAGGCAGCGCCCAGGGCCGCCAGGAGTTGTGGCTCGGGCTCACGCCGCCGCACCCGGCCGGCCCCATCCCAGGCGCGCATCCAGCCCTGGGGCGTCACGCCGACGAACGACTGCGGGAAGAGGTTAATGAGCCCCAGGTCCACTTCATCCGCAACCGGCGCGAGGTGAACGATTCGCGCTGTGCGCCACTCGAGCGGCACGGCGGCCGGGGTGAGGCGCTCGGCGACATGATGGATGATCTGTTCACGGGTTGTGCCCTGGTAGAGGTTCTCGAAGGTTGTCGTGTGCGCAGCCGGAAGGCGGAAGAGCCGCAGTCCCAAGAGATCGCCGAGGTCCTGCCCGGCAGCGCAGGAGGTGACCGCGCCGACCCTGAGCCCCCAGGCCGCGGCGGTGAGCCCCGCGTAAGTGACCGTCCCGCCCAGGCGCTCGCCTGCGGGCACGAGATCCCGCGTGACGTGGCCGATGAGCAGGTAATCGGGTGGGCGCGAGGCCAACAAGGACACGCAAAGATTATACCTGAGGCATCCCGCCTCGTCCCGTTATAATCACGGCTCGTCGCGAGAGATCATGCCCGAACTTCCCGAAGTTGAAACGATCGCCGAGAGTCTGCGCCGTGCCGGCGAGGTCGGCCTGCCGCTTGTGGGGCAGACCCTGGTGGGGGCCACGCTGCGCTGGCCGCGCCACATCGCTCAGCCGACCGCGCTCGAGTTCGCCGAGCTCGTGCGCGGGCAGACGGTGCGGGCCATCGGCCGGCGCGGCAAGTTCCTGGTGCTCGATCTCGATCGCCACACACTGCTGATTCACCTGCGCATGAGCGGCGACCTGCGCATGGCGGCCTCGGCCGCACCGCTGGAGAAGCACGACCTGACTCTCCTCCACACCGCCGCCGGCCACGACCTGCGTTTCAACGATCCGCGCCGCTTCGGCCGGGTCTGGCTGGTGGAAGATGCGCTCACGGTGCTGGCGGATCTCGGTCCGGAACCGCTGGACCCTGCCTTCGATGCCGCGGCGCTGGGTGCTCGCCTCGCGCGCCACCGCCGCCGGCTGAAACCGTTGCTGCTCGACCAGACCTTCCTGGCCGGCATCGGCAACATCTACGCCGACGAGGCCTTGCATCGCGCCGGGTTGCACCCGCTGCGTGCCAGCCATCGCCTCAGCCCGCAGGAAACCCGGCGGCTCTGGCGCGCCGTGCGTGCCGCACTGCGCAGCGGGCTGCGCCATCACGGCGCAAGCATCGACTGGGTCTATCGCGGGGGAAATTTCCAGGACCATTTCCGGGTCTACGCCCGAACCGGCGAGCCGTGCCCGGTCTGTGGCACACCCATCCGGCGCATCCTGGTTGGCCAGCGTTCAACCCACTTCTGCCCGGTCTGCCAGCCTCTGCGTTCACCGCGCCGGTAGGCCGCACCCGGCCCGCCCGCCGTTGGCGGCGCTCGGCCATTCCCGCCCCTATCCGCGGGCCGCCGGACCACACCCCAGCCATATCCGGTGCACCTCAAGCGCAAGAAAGGCGGCGTCCTCCGGAGGTGAAAACAGGGTGAAAATGGCGTGACAGGCAACATGAGAATCCTAGGAGAATCAGCCGCGTTCCAGTAGACTTCATGGTGAGGTGCGGAATGTCGCCCATCCTACGCGCCCGAACTGCTCGCACATCCCGTCACGCCCGCGCGCAGAGCCTGGTTGAAACGGCTCTGCTTTTGCCCGTCCTCCTGCTGCTGCTCTCCGGGCTGATCGAGTTCGGGTTTCTCCTCAATCGCTACCTGATCCTGCTCGACGCGGTGCGCAATGCGGCGCGCTTCTCCTCCGACAGCCTGTATTCGGCCGCCTTCCCCGACACCGGCTGCGACGTGGGCGCGACATCCTACCCGCACTTCACCGATTTCTTCGGCCAGACGGCCTGCCTGGTCGTGCGCGAGCTGGGCAACGAACAGCCCAGCATCCAGCTCGACATGGCGCGCGATGACGTGATCGTCTCTGCCTTCTCGGTCGAAGCCGGCGTCGGCGTGGGCCGTCACCCGGCGGCCTTCGGCGAGAACGGTTTCTCGTACTTCGGTAACCTCGTCTCCGACACCACCTCGGCGGATGTTGCTGCGCAGCTCGATGCGGGCACACCCTCCACCGGGCTGCTCCTGGTCGAGGTCTGGTACAACTACGACCAGGTGCTGGCCCTGCCGTGGATCACGGCCTTCTTGTCCGACCCGGTACTTCTCCACCTGCATACCGTGATGCCGCTCACTTCTGCGGAGCCAACCTCAACCCCATGAACAACTCCACCTTGTCCTCACCGTTTCACCGCAGGCCGCGCGCCACACGCGGCCAGGCGCTGATCCTGATCGCGATGGCCTTTATTGGTCTCTTGGCCTTCGTCGGTCTCGCGATCGACGCCGGCCAATTCTTCATCGGCATGGGCAACCTGCGCCGCGCGACGGATGCGGCCTCGCTTGCCGGGGCTGCCCAGGTGCGCGAAGGCAATAGCTTTACGGATGTTGTTGCCCGCAACCGGATTCTTGCCTCCGCGCGCCAAGTGCTGCGTCTCAACGGCATCGAGTCCGCGACAGCCGAAGTGCGCGCCTGTGTGCCCAGCGAACCCGCCTTCCACGACGCGACGCTGTGCACCACGCCGCCGCGCAAACTGGTGCGGGTCACCGCCTTCTCCGAAGTGCCGATGGCCTTCCTGACCGTGATTGGCATCAACACCATAGCCATCCATGCCGACTCGGTGGCGGAGGCCGCCTCGATGGACGTGACCATGGTCATCGACGTCTCGGAGTCCATGACCTACGACGCCTCGTGCTCCGACGGGGACGACGACGACGGGGACGGGGTGGTCGACGACTGCGGCGGATCCACGAACGGCGCCTTCCCCGACGACTATTACCGCGATCCGAGCGCATGTAACGGCGACGACGCGTGTCACCCCTTCGAGGAGGTCAAGGCGGCCGCGCTCAACTTCATCGACCGCATTATCGATCTGCCACCCGGCGAGGAGCAGGACCGCCTGGGGCTCGTCTTCTTCTCCAACGGATGGGAATCCGACACCGCCAACTTCAAGGGCACGGGGCTCGTGAACCCCGGCTGGATCAACACCAACGCCG
>DATEAT010000108.1:0-3724 GCA_035288225.1 Anaerolineales bacterium
CTACGCCTCCCGATTCAATGGAGCGACCCCGACCAGGTCATCCCAACGCGGCAATCCGTGCGCGGTCCGCGCGGGCGCGGTCAACGGTAAGGCGTGCTATGCCCTCTTCAGGGTGTGTGAGTCGAAAGGCGGGGAGTCACGGCCCGCCCGGCCCCAAGTAGTTCTGTACGCCCCAGCCCTTGCGCGATTGGTCGATCAATCCCTCGAGATACCACCAGGTGTAACCGTCGCTCTCGCGCGGGCCGTCGCGCACCACGAACACTTCGTTCTCGAGCGCGAGCAGCAGGATGCGCCCGCCGAGCGAGGGCGTCTCGCGCAGGCGCAACCCATCGCGCCCCGTTCCCACCACCGAGACCGTTCCGCCCACTCCAAAGAACCCGGGCAGAGGGGTGGGCGGGATTAGGGTGGCCGTCTCTTCGCCGGGGATGACCACGACCTGCGGCGGCGTGAGCGTGGGCGGCGGCAGCACGGTGAAAAGGGGCTGGGCGCTGGCGCTGGGCGTGGGTAGCGGCCAGGAGACCATGACCGCCCAGCCGATGAGGATCGCGACCACGGCCAGGATCAAGGCCACCAGCCATGTCCACCAGCGGATAATCGAGCGCCGGGCACGAGGGGCAGAGGACGTTGGATCGGGCATGCCTCGTCAGGTTCTCGCTTTCTTTCGTTTCTGGAGCCAGGCGACCAGGCGCGCACGGGGCCAGGCGGTAATCACCTGAGCCGGGGTGAGCCAGGCGCGGCGTGCGACGCCCACGCCGTACTCACGCAACGCGAATTCCTCGGGGCTGTGGGCATCGGTGTTGACCGCGAGCAGGCATCCCACCTCGGCGGCGCGGCGCGCATGCGCGTCCGAGAGGTCCAGCCGCGATGGATGCGAATCGATCTCGAGCGCGACGCCGTGTCGCGCGGCTTCTGCAAACAGCGCTTCCATGTCGATGTCGGCCGGCTCGCGCTCGGGGATGAGCCGCCCCGAGGGATGGCCGATGAAGTGCACGCCCGGGTGGCGCACCGCGCCCACCAGGCGGGCGGTGATCTTCTCGCGCGGCTGACGTAGCGAGGTGTGGGCCGAGGCGATGACCACATCCAATTGGGCGAGCACATCGTCCTCATAGTCAATCTGTCCGTCGGCGCGGATCTCGACCTCCGCGCCCTGGAGAATGAGGATCGAGTCGCCCAGAGCGCGCTGCACACGTTGGATCTCCTTGCGCTGCTCGCGCAATCGCTGCGGGGTGAGCCCGCGTGCGACGCCGAGACTTTGTGAATGGTCGGTGATGGCCAGGACTTTCAACCCTTGGGCGCGCGCGGCCTCGGCCATCTCGCGGATGGAGGCGTGGCCGTCGCTCCAGGTGGAATGGGCGTGCAGGTCGGCGCGCATCTGGCGCAGCTCGAGCAGGTCCGGCAGCCGGCCGGCCTGGGCGGCCTCGATCTCGCCGTGATCCTCGCGCAGTTCCGGCGCAATCCACGGCAGCCCCAGTCGTTCGTAGACGTCCTCTTCGCGTGCGCACAAGATCTCTTTGCCGCTCTCGCGGGTCAGCGCGTGCTCCGAGAGCGAGAGGCCGCGTTTGAGCGCGATCTCGCGCAGGTGGACGTTGTGCTCCTTCGAGCCGGTGGCGTACTGCAAGGCCGTGCCGAAGCGCTCGGGCGGGTGAACCCAGATTTGTGCGCGCACGCCGCCCGCCAACTCGACCGAGGTCTTGGTCGGGCCGCGGGCGATGACCTCCGCCACGCGCGGATCGGCGATGAAGTAGTCCATCACCGCCTCGGGGTCCGAGGAGGCGACCAGGAAATCCAGGTCGCCGATGGTTTCCTTGCGGCGGCGCAGGCTGCCGGCGGCTTCCGCCGCGCGCACCTTCTTCAACTCGCGCAGCCGCGCGAGCAGCGCCTGCGCCAGCGGCCAGGCCTGCCCGATCGGAATGCGGTCGGTGCGCCGGGCGAGGGCGGCGACGCCCGAAAGAATGGCGGCCTCGACGCCCGGGCCCATGCCCTTCATCGTGCGCAGGCGCCCTTCTTTCGCAGCCGTCTCCAGGCCCGGCAGGTCGGTGATCCCCATCTCTTTCCAGAAGCGCGCGGCGCGCTTGGGCCCCACGCCGCCGATCTTTAAGAGATCGAGCAGCGTCGCGGGCACCTTCTCTTTTTCGCGTTCGAGCGCCGGGAGTTGACCGGTGGCGAGGATCTCTTCGATCTTGGCGGCGATAGCTTCGCCTACGCCGGGGATGGTGCGCAGTTCGCCCGCGGCGGAGATTTCGGCGAGGTCTCGGCCCAGCCCGCGCAGAGTCTCGGCCGCGCGGTGATAGGCATTGACGCGGAAAGCACTCTCGCCCTGCAGCTCGAGCAACGAGCCCAGGTCGTCGAAGAGCTGCGCGACGGCGCGGTTATCGAGTTTCATAATTGCGCCTGGGGTATGCGTGTGCTATGCTTGCCGCTTCGGAGCCCATGCGATGATTGAAGTGGTCGGCAACCTTCACATGCACACGCCCTATTCCGACGGCGCATTGTATCACGCGGAATTGGCCCAGGTTGCGCTCGAGGCCGGGCTCGATTTCATCTGTGTCACCGATCACAACGTCTACGTGCAGGGGGTGGAGCGCTACCACGCCTCCGCCGACGGCCGCCGCAGCCTGCTGCTCTTGGTGAGCGAAGAAATCCACGACCAGATACGCGAGCCGCAGAAGAATCACATGCTGACCTTTGGCATCGATCGCGAGCTCTCGACGCTCGCCCAGGATCCGCAGCGCCTGCTGGAGGCGGTGCGCGCCTCGGGCGGGTTTGCCTTCCTGGCTCATCCGTATGAGCGGGCCGCGCCGGTCATCGGCGAGGACGATCTGGGCTGGGTGGATTGGCAGGTCAGCGGTTATGCCGGGATCGAGCTGTGGAATTACATGAGCGAGTTCAAATCGCTCCTGCACAATCTGCCCGGCATGCTCTTCTATGCCTTCAACCCCGAGCGCGGGATTCGCGGGCCGTTCCCGCAGACCCTCGCCCTGTGGGATGATCTCTTGGCCCGCGGGCAGCGTGTCGCGGTATTGGGCGGATCGGATGCGCACGGCCAAACCTACTCGGCCGGTCCGCTGCGGCGGGTGGTCTTCCCGTACGCATACCTCTTCCGCGCGGTCAACACGCACCTGCTGCTCGAGCAGCCGCTCTCGGCCGATTTCGCGCGCGACCGGGCCGCGGTGCTCGACGCGCTGCGGCTTGGGCGGGGTTGGGTCGGGTACGACCTGCCGGCGCCGACGCGCCACTTTCGCCTGTGGGCGGAGGCCGATGGGCGCACGTTGCAGATGGGCGAGGCCGGGCGGCTGCCCAAAGGCGGCGCCCAGATTCTCGCCAGCCTGCCCCTTGCGGCGCACGTTAAGCTGGTGCGCGCCGGGGAGGGTGTGGTCTGGGAGGGCATGAGCGACCGGGTCGACTACCGGGCCACCCTGCGTGGTGCCTATCGTCTGGAAGCCTGGCGCCGCTTCCATGGGCGCGAACGCGGCTGGATCTTCTCCAACCCGATCTATCTGACGGAGCAATGAGGATTCATGACTAACCGCTGGCGAATGACCGCTCTGCTCCTGCTTGCTTCGACGCTTCCAGCCCTGGCGTGCATCCTGCCCTCCACCGCCGCCCTTGAGGCCACAGCCCAAGGCCTCGTGGCTCGCGCGACGAATGCGTTGGGGAGCGTTGCGGGGCTGGGCACTGCGTGGGGCACGGTCGAGGCGCAGGCGACGAGCCTTCTCGGGACGGC
>DATEAT010000109.1:0-2660 GCA_035288225.1 Anaerolineales bacterium
TCCATCAGGGCGTTACTCCGCCGGGGAGAAGCCCGAACGGAACTTGCACAGCGTAAGGATGTTCCGGCTGCCGCGGCGCCTGAAGCGCACCCCGTCCATGGCGCGATGGATGATCAGCCGCCCCAGCCCGCCCACGGTGACTTCGGCCTGCGTCGATTCCCAGGGCGGCGCGCTGGGCGGGCTCGGGTCCCAGGCCATGCCTTCGTCGACGAAAGAAATCACCAGGCCGTTCGCCAGGCCGCGACAGCGGACGAACACCGGCCTATCCGATTCGCCGCCGTAGGCGTGTACCACGATGTTGACGAAAGCCTCATCGGCCGCCAATTCACATGCAAAGGTCTCCCGCTCGGGGAGACCTTTGCGTAGCGCACAACCGTGCACGAACTCGCGCACGCGGGCAAGCTGGGGAAGGCGCGCAGGGACGCGCAGGCGCTGTGTGGTGGCGGGCATGCTGTCCGGTTGGGAAGGCCCCTCGCCGCTTAGAAGCTGGCGATGGCCGCCTCGCGCGTGGGATGCATGTCGATGACCGAGTCGAGCCCCGCCAGTTTCATCACTTCGGCGGCACGCGCGTTGGCCTCGGCCACACATATGTTGCCGCCGTTCTTGCGAGTGCTCTTCATGGTCGAGACAATGACCCGCAAACCGGCCGAGGAAAGGAAATCGATCTTCGAAAGATCGAGCACCAAGTTGATGTGCCCGGAATCCACCAGTCGCCGTAGCTCGGCTTCGAACTCCGCCGAGGTGTTGGAATCCACTCGGCCGACCGGCTGAACCACGGCAACCCGCTTGTACTCGGTAGTCTTGACGTCCATTCCATCCTCCGCTTCTCGATCCATCGCCCGGGGGTGCGGGTTGAACCTCGGCCGGCCCCTCAGATATCTCGCGACACAACGAAGTCGGCCAGTTCCAGCAATCCATCGCGGTAGCGACCGGCCGGCACACCGTGCAACGCCTCGCGCGCAGCGGATGCGAAGCGGCGCGCCTCCGCCATCGCGACCGGAATAGCCTCCGAGCGCGCAATCGCTCCCACCAGGCGGTCGACATCCGCCTGGTGCCGGTGCTCCGGATCGAGCACCGCCTGCACATCCTGGTCCTCGGGGTGCTGGTCACCATAGCACAGGACGGGCAGGGTGATCAACCCCTGGCGCAGGTCGTTGCCTACCGGTTTACCCAGGCGCGTGCTGTCGGCGGTGAAATCGAGAACGTCGTCCACGATTTGGAAGGCCATGCCCACCTGGCGTCCGAAATCACCCAGACGAGGCGCCAAGGGCGACTCGTGCACGGCGATAAGCGCCGCGCCCGACCCCGCCAGTTCGAAGAGGGCTGCGGTCTTGGCGTAGATGCGCTGATCGTACTCTTCGCGGCTGGCACGTTGCGAGCGCCCAAACATTTGCGCCAGCTCGCCGTTGATGATGGTCATTAGCGTGCGGGCAAATGAGACCATCACTCGCACCGAGTCGGTCTGCGCCCCCAAATGCGCCGCCCAGGCGAAGATGAAATCTCCAGTAAGCACTGTGGCGCCGGGCGTCCATTGCGAGTTGAGGGTGGGAATACCGCGCCGCAAGAGTGCGCCGTCGATCAGGTCGTCGTGCACCAAGGTTGCGGTGTGCAGCATCTCGACGGCCGCGGCGAAATTGACCAGCGGCTCGGGCGGAGCCTCGACCAGGTGACCCGCGAGCAATGCTACGGTTGGGCGGATGCGTTTGCCGCCCGCGCTCAGAAGATGGTCCAGCGCGGACTGCAGATTGGCGTCGGCCGGGTGGCGCACCGCGCGCATACGCGTCTCGGTCGCCTGTAGCTCGCCGCGGACGATCTCGAAGAACGAAGGCTGGCTCACGCCGGTTCCCACCTCAACAATGACTGCGCGGTGCTTCGAGTGAGCTCGATCACCCGCTCGATATCCATTCCACTCGCTGCCGCCAGGCGTTCGGCCACCCGCGCGACGAGCGCTGGCTCATTGCGCCGACCGCGCCATCCCTCGGGCGGCAAATAGGGCGCGTCGGTTTCGAGCACGAGGCTGCCCATCAGCGCCTCGTCCTGCACCATCTCGCGCAATGAGGCGGAGGCGGCGTAGGTTATGACCCCGCCGATGCCGAGGCACCATCCGCGCGCCGTGGCCCAGGCTGCGGTTGCAGCCTCGCCCCCAAACGCGTGCAGGACACCTCGCCGCGCTTCGCCGCGCACCGCTGCGCTCCAATCGCTGAGCGTCTCCAGGGTATCCTCGAGCGCCTCGCGAATGTGCACGATCACCGGCAGCTGCAGTTCGCCGGCCAATTCGAGCTGGGCCCGAAAAGCTTCGCGTTGGGCGTCGCGTGGTGAGTGCATGCGATAGTAGTCGAGGCCGATCTCGCCGATGGCCACCACTCCCGCCTGCCCGGCCAGCCCGCGCAGCACGCGTTCGGCGTGCGAATTCCACGTCTTGGCCGCATGTGGATGCACACCCACCGCGGCCCTCACCTGCTCGACCTCGGCCGCAAGCCTTACCGCACGCGCACTCGACTCGAGATCGGTCCCCGGCACGAGCATGCGCGTGACGCCCGCGGCGCGGGCCCGCTCGATGACCGCCTTCCGATCGCCATCGAAAGCGGCAGCCTGCAGGTGGCAGTGGGTGTCGGTCAGCCCCGCAGAGCTTCGCTCGGGCGGGGCCGCGGCATGCCTCT
>DATEAT010000110.1:0-39713 GCA_035288225.1 Anaerolineales bacterium
TGGTCGCTTCGCTGGTCCAGAGGGCAGGCTTCAGCGTGATGTTATTCGGCTTGGCCGTCGTCGCACTGGCGTTGGCCGGCGGAGCGGGGGTCAACTTGGCCTTCGGCGTGGCAGGCGCCAACCTGGAATGGGACGACCCGCGGCACATGGTGCGCGGGTCGGTGGGATGCATTGGATCGTTTGCGGGCATGGCCTACGTGGCGCTCGCCGCGGCGTTCTTCCTCGGCCCGGCCGTGCTCGTGCCATTGTTGGGCGGTAGCGCAGGGCTAGGCCAAGCGATCGGACTGGTCGCGGGCGGTTTGTTCGCACTGGTGTGCGCTCTGCTTCCGCCTTACCTCATGCTCGGGCGGGTGAGGCGCATCGGCGAAGCGGGTTAGCGCATTCCGCCGCCCGCGCGCTCTCGGCTTGCGGGCTCAGCGCTCGCCCGTGTAGAGGCGTGGCACGCGTGCGCTCAGGCCGGTCACAACCTCGTAGTTGTTCGTGTCCCACCGCGCGGCGACCTCTTCGGCGGAAATGACCTGGCTGCCCTGGCGACCGATGAGCACCACCTCGGTGCCGAGTGACAGCGGTGCCGGGAGGCGTACCATGCACTGGTCCATGCACACGCGCCCCACCACTGGCGCGCGCGTCCCCTCAATGAGCACCGTGTTCCGCCTCGCCCGCCGAAAGCCATCGGCATAACCCAACGGGATTGCCCCGATGATCTCGCGACCGCGAGTGACGTATTCGTGACCGTAACTCACGCCGTGACCCTTCGGCAACTCCTTGCACGAGGCCAGTTGTGCCTTCCAGGTGAGCGCCGGACGGAACCCTTCCTGGAGGGGTGCTTCCGCTGAAGGGTGAAGGCCGTACATGGCGATGCCCACGCGCACCAAACCCATACGCGATTCGGGGAAGTTGAGTGCGGCCGCGGAGTTCGCTGCATGGAGTATCGGCAGAGGCCGAGCTTCCTCGCGCAGGCCATCCACGACGGATTGGAATGCAGCCAGTTGAGCACGGTTCGGGGCAGGGTCGTGCTCATCGGCCCTGGCCAAGTGGGTAAAGAGGCCCTCCAGACGCAGGGCGGTGTTGCGCTGCACCTCATGGACTACGGTGAGCGCCTCGTTCGGAAGCACGCCCAGGCGCCCCATGCCGCTGTCGACCTTGAGGTGGATGCGGGCTTGCATGCCCAGTGCCGTCGCCCGCTGCCCGTAGGCACGGACCAGCTCAGCGGATGGGACAGTCAGAGCCACGTCGGCTGCGACAGCCGCCTCGACCTCGGCCACGGAAACAACGCCTAGGATGAGGATGGGCAGCCGCAGCCCGGCGGTGCGTAGCTCGAGGGCTTCGGCAAGACGGGCCACGCCAAGCCAGGCCGCTCCGCCCGAAGCAGCCGCGCGCGCTACTTGGCTCGCGCCGTGACCGTAGCCGTTGGCCTTGACCACGGCCATGAGTGGCGTACGGGTCAGTGCGGACAGGCGGCGGACATTGTCCTCGATCGCCGACAGATCGATTTCCAGCCAGGTGACGAAGCGGTTTTCCATACTCGCCTCACTCGCCCCGCAAGATGAGCCATTGGCAGAGAAGTGCGCGGCGTGCCGGGGTGGTCCGGAATGTGCAATACCTCCTGGAGGAGGAGGAGCCGCCGCTTCGGGCAACTATACCCCATCGTGGCAATTGCCTTACCAAACGCGGGCAGATGGCATTTTCTCTTGCAAACGAGTTTCTCCCAGCTATAATCGAAGGACGACGATCGAGCGACCATGGACACCAACCGCGGGCATCCCGGTGCGCTGCCGGTCCTCTATCTTGCCGGAATGCTCGTCCTGGCAGGCGGCTTGGCGGCCGCCTTGTGGCTTTCGCCGCTCGCGGCGGCCGAAAAACAGCGTGACCTTCTGGTTCTGGCCGGCGTTGTTGCCTACAGCGCCGTTGTGGCGGCACGCCACCTCTCGCGGCGGCGCATCCCGGTCTTGCTCTCGCACACCCTCGACCTGGGAACCCTTGGGCTGATCGCGGTCACCGATTACTTCCTGCGCCCGGTCGCCTCCTCGGTGTGGTTGTTCTATCCCCTCAGCATCACCTTCATGGCATTCGCCAGCGAACGCTGGGCCACCTGGCCGGCTGTGGGGCTGGCGATTGTGCTGGATGCGGCGCTGACGGTGATGCTGGCCGGCCGCGGGACTCCGTTCACCTGGGTTGATTTGTTGCTGCGCTGCCTGACCTACACGGCTTCCGGGTTTGTCATGACCCGCGGCGCTCAGATCGCCGCCCGCTTCTGGCGCGATACGCTGGAGGCGGAACTCAAGCATTCGGGTGATCTGCTGCGCCTGGCGACGCTCGGTCAGCCACTGGCCAATGCGCTCACCTTCGACCAATTGCGCGACCGCCTGCCCTCCCTCCTCCAGCGGGCCGTCCCGCAAGCCGACGCCGGGGTCGTCTTCCTGCTCGAGAACTCGCGCAAGGAGCTTCTGCCCTTTGCCTCTTTTGGCCTGGGCGAGACCTCGCTGATTCCCGGTTTTGGCACTTCGGGCTCGCTGATCGCGGCGGCAGTGCAATCTCGCGAGGCCGCGCTGCACAGCGGGGCCGAGTTGGAGGCGGCGCTGGCGACTGAGCCCATGCGCCGGATGCTCACTCAACGCCAGGCGGCCAACGACAGCTCGCCCGCCGCTGCCATCCTGGCGGCCATCAAGGTCAGCCAGGCTGCACGCGGCGTGCTGCTGCTTCTGGCGGATGCGCCCGGGCAACTCACGGCTCGCGAGGTGGAGGTGGCGCGGACGATCGTCTCCAACCTGGGGACGGTTCTCGAGCATCTCGACTTCTCGGATCTCTTGCGCCGCGTGGCGCAGCAACGTGAGACGCTGCTTAAGATCGCCCACGGGGTGGCCTCAGCCACCGATCTGGAGCAGATCTATCAGGCCCTGCATGAGGGGACGCGCGAGCTCATGCCGTGCGACTCGTTCGTCATCGCCCTTTACGACGAAGACGGCAATCAGGCGCGGTTGGTCTATGTCATCGACAACGACAAGCGCAGCACGCCGATCACCGTCTCGGCCAAACCCGGGCTGCTGGGCAACATGCTAGCTGAGCGCCAGGGGTTCCGCGTGGACGACCTGGCCGGCCTTTTGCCGTACGCGCCGCGCCACTACGGCGGTGATCAGCCCGTGCGCTCGGCGGTATGCGCCCCGCTGCGCGTGGGCGACCGGCTAATCGGCATGATCTCAGCCCAGACGCTGCGCCCCGGGGCTTATTTCGACGACGACGTACGGCTGTTGACCGCCCTGGCCGAAAGCGCGGGCGCTAACCTCGAACACATGCGCCACCTGGAACGCGAACGCCATCGCGCGCACCATTTCGAAGGGTTGGCGCACAACCTGGTGCACCTGCTGACGCGCGGGCCCCTGGGAGGCGGCGAGGATCAACGCAGCTTCCTGCTGTCCCAGGTCACGCGCATGATGGGCGAATACCTCAATGCCGGCTTCTGCCTGACATTGATGCTCGGTGAAGACGGGCAGACCTTCCGGGTCGAAGCAGCCACCTCGCTGCAGCCGGTTGAGGACCTGGTGCCCCCCGGAACGGTGGTGCCGCTCAGCTCGCTGCCGCGGATGGTGGAGATCCTGCAGCACGGCGCCTACGCCGTCTGGCGCTGCGGCGCGCAGAGCGACCCCGCACCTTTGGCCGAGATTCAAGTGCTCATCCCGCAACCTCCCGAGAGCATCGCCCTGCTGCCGATCCACAGCCCTAACCGGCGCTGGGGCATTCTGGTGGCCGGAAGAGACTCCCCGTGGGATGAGGCGTCGTTTGCCCCGGAGCAGTTGCGCCTGGCGGACATGATCGTGCGCCAGATCGGTGTGTCGCTTGAGAATCAGGCGGCAAGCGAGTCCTCCTCCCAGCGCCTCAACTCGCTCACTCGTCTATATGAACTGGAACTCTCTCTCTCCGCAGCCGACGACCCGGTGCGGGTGCTGGAGTTGACGCTGGACGTGGCCATCGAAGCGCTGTGGGCCAACGGCGGCGGCATCGCCTTATGGCAGCCCGAGACGCAGCTGCTGCGCACGGTCATCAGCCGCAACGTGCCCGCCGGGCTCGACAATGAGCCCTTCCGCCCCGACGGGCTGGGCATGACCACCTACCGCGGCGGGCAGGCGCGCTACTTCAGCAACCTACGCCTTGAGGGCAACCTGCATCCATTGGTCGGCCAATCCGGCATCCGCGCGGTGGCGCACTTGCCCCTGCGCACGGACGGTGCACCGTTCGGCCTCTTGATCCTCGACTTCTTCCACCCGCGCGAATTCCCCGAGCAGGACCGGCGCCTGTTGGAGATGTTCGCGGCGCGTGCGGCGCTGGCCTATGACAAGGCACGCTTGCTGCGCGCCCTGCAAGAGGCCCACGAGCGCTTCGAGCGCACCGTGCAGCACGTCCCGGGCGCGATCTACCGCGGCAGCATCGATGGCCACACGACGTTCATGTCGCAGGGCATCCGTGATCTGACCGGGTTCTCGCCCGAGGAATGGACGGCTACACCCAACATCTGGAATGAGCGCCTGCATCCCGATGATCGCGAGCGAGTGCACGCCTCGTTCGATGCGGCCATCGCCCAGGGCAAAGAATGGATCGAGGAGTATCGCCTGCGCGATCGCCAGGATCGCTGGCGCTGGGTGCGTGACGTGGCGCGCATGGTGCGCGAGCCCGATGGTTCGATCCACTATTACGACGGCGTGATGACCGATATCACCACGCGCCGTCAGTTGGAGGAGCGCCTCTTGCGCACGGCGCGCCTGGAGTCGGCCACGGCGCTGGGGATGGGCCTGGCCCACGAAATCAACAACGCGCTCAGCACGCTGTCGCTGCATTCCTACCTGCTCTCGCGGCGCATGCCGGCCGGCAACGAGGATGTGGCCCACCATTTGCAGATCATCGAACAGACCGTGCAACGCACAGCCGGCCTGATCCAACACTTCCGCGAGCTGGCCCAGCCCACGCCGACCAGCCTGGCCCCGGTCTCGGTGTCCTCGCTGCTGGAGGAGATCGTAGCCACTTTTGGCGAGCGGCTACGCGAGCAGGGTGTGGCGCTCGATCTCTCCCTGGCCGACGATCTGCCGCGCATCCACGGCGATCGCACCGGGCTGTACGAAGCCTTTTCGGCCGTGGTCAAGAACGCGATCGAGGCGCTGCCGGCCGGCGGCTTGCTCAGCGTGCATACCTCACGCGCTTCGCTGCGCCACGACGGCACCGATGCCCCGGGCATCGCCATCGTCGTGCGCGATGACGGGGCGGGCATCCTCAAACAGGACTTGCCACGAGTCTTCGAACCGGGCTTCACCCGCAAGGTGGAAGGGGGCGTCGTCCGTGGGCTTGGGTTTGGGTTGGCGATTGCCCAGCAGATTATCGGCGCACATGGTGGAGAGATCGAGGTGCAGAGCGAGCCGGGATCTGGGACGACGGTGCGCGTCCTGTTGCCGACAGAAACTGAGAGTTAGGGCCACCGCCGGGGGGGTAGCGGACTCAGCACCTGCCTCGATCACCAGCCGCACATCCGGCACACATCCTGCAACGGAACAAGGCGGGGACGAAGGACGTCCCCTTCCCTGGGGCGCATGGCGGGTGGCGCCGCCCATCGGCCGAAGGTCCGGGAGCGATCTCGGATATATAATGGGCTAATTGGGGCGGTGGCGAAATTGGCAGACGCAGGGGACTTAAAATCCCTCGGGCTAACCCCCCGTGTGGGTTCAACTCCCACCCGCCCTACAAGGTGCAACCCGAGGGAGATCCGAATTGACCCAGCCAGGCCAACTGGC
Source organism: Anaerolineales bacterium (assembly GCA_035288225.1). Lineage (GTDB taxonomy): Bacteria > Chloroflexota > Anaerolineae > Anaerolineales > RBG-16-64-43 > RBG-16-64-43. The sequence goes on from DATEAT010000110.1 coordinate 5,775, forward strand.
GGGCCGTATGCCCGGGGGCGTGCAACGTGCGCGCGCCGCTCGTCGCGCAGGCCATCCGCGGAAGGAGGAAGCCAAAGATGAAGTCGTTTACACGCAAGCCGCTCATAGGGCTGGTTGCCTTGCTGGTGCTTACGGTGGGGTGCACGCTGCCCCTCGCGCCAACGCCGACCCCCTTCGTGTTTCCGACGCCGAACATGACTTTGACGGCGCTGTTCATGATCCCGCCGACCTCGACCGTGCCGGCGGGGCCGACCACGCCGCCGGCATCCGCTGCGACAGCCACCTCGGTTGCCTGCACCGGCACTCATCTGGCCGACTTTGTTAGCGAGACGGTGCCAGATGGAACCTCGATCACCCCGGGTGCGGCGTTCACCAAGACCTGGACGCTGAAGAATGTCGGCACATGCACCTGGACCACCGGCTACTCGCTGGTGTTCGACAGCGGCAGCCAGATGGGCGCGCCGGCTTCAGTGCCGCTCACCGCGGCTGTGGCCCCGGCTGCGACGGTTACGCTCTCGGCGGCCATGACGGCGCCCTCGACGGTTGGCAGCTACCAGGGCCTCTGGAAGCTGAGCACTCCGGCTGGAACGCGCTTCGGCGTGGGCACCGGCGGCACAACCGCCTTCTGGGTGAAGATTTATGCCGGGACGCCGCCTCCAGCGGTTCCCGCCTGCGTCGTCCCCTCGCCCGTTCGCCGGCCGGACGGCAACGGCGGCATGGTCGAGTCGTACTGGACGACCAACCCGCCGGCGATCGACGGATACTTCGACAGCTTCGTCGATGAGTGGCCAGCCACGCTAAAGTACAGCGCGACCAGCGTGGTCTTCGGCAAGTCGGAGTGGGATGACGAAGAGGACCTTTCGGCCACCTACCACTTCAAGTGGGACGGCACCTACCTGTACCTGGCCGCCAAGGTGCGCGACGACAACTACGTCCAGGAGTCGAGCGGCTCGAACATGTACAACGGCGACAGCCTGGAGATCCTGTTCGACACGGCGTTGAAGAGCGACTACTGCAGCTCCTCGCTCAGCGGCGACGACTTCCAGTTGGGCGTCTCGGGCGGCTTCCTGGTCGCGCCCGGACAAGAACCCGAAGCCTACCTGTGGTACCCGACCGACAAGGCCGGCCTCAAGCCGGTGGCGATGGTCAGGGCGGTGCAGGTCGCGGCGCCCGGGTTCTCCGGCTACCAGATCGAAGCCCGCATCCCGTGGACCATCTTCGCTATCACGCCCACCGGCGGCGAGGAATACGGCTTCGCGTTCTCGGTCAGCGACAACGACGACGGCGGCACCAGCGACCAAGAGAGCATGATATCGTCGGATCCAAAGCGCGTGCTCACCAACCCGATGACCTGGGGCACGATCCAGATGGAGACCGAAACAGGTCCGTGAGCCTCGCGCCCGACTGCGGATGATCTGAGGCGCGCCCGCGCACGCGGCGCCTTCACAGAACAGCAAACCGCCGGCGAACACGGAGTTCGCCGGCGGTTTCTTAATTCCCTCGCGCCATGCTCTCTTCAGAAGAGAACCGAGGCCAGCTCGTCGCGGTAGGTGCGGGTCTGGGGATCTTCTTCGCCCATGAGTTCAAGCACGGCGAGGAACACCTGGCGTGCCTCATCCTGTGCGAAGTGCTTGTCGCGGCGCAGGACGTCCAGCAAGCCATCGAGCGCGGCCGCGAAATTGCCGCGCGCAATGAGCCGCGCGCATTGCAGGTACTCGGCTTTCGCCGGGTCACCGTTTGCGGGCGAGGCCTCTGCCGCGCGCAGCATGAGTTGGGCCAGCGGCCGCAGTCGCTCGACGGCGACCACCTCATTGCCGCCGGGAAAGGCGTCCATCACCTGCAGGGCGGGCGCACCCTTGCCCTGAGTGAGCAGCGCCTTGACCAGGCACAAGGCGGCCGCGCTCGAGGCCGGGTCGTCGGTCAGCGCGCGCCGTGCAGCTTCTTCCGCCTCGGGCCAGTGGCGCGCAACGAGAAAGCCGCGGGCCTCGACCAGCGCGCGATCGGCGACGCGCGGTGCCAGCTCGCGGACGAAGCGCTGCACCATGCTCTCCGGCTGAGCGCCCACGAACTGGGCAACCTCCTGCCCACCCTTGAAGGCCTTGACTGCTGGGATGCCCTGCACGCCGAAACGCGTTGCCAAACGCGGGTTCTCGTCCACGTTCACCCTGGCCAGGCGGAAGGCCCCGTTGGCTTCGCGCGCCAGCCTCTCCAGCATCGGCCCGAGCGTGCGGCACGGGCCGCACCACGGCGCCCAGAAATCTACAACCACCGGAACCTGGTGGGAGTGAGCAATCACCTCGTATTCGAAGGTTGCCTCGCTCACGTCGATAATGCTTGAGTCCATCTGTCCTCGCCTATTCGTTTCGAACCGCAGCTCAGGGGTGCAACCTGCGCGCGGTCGGCTACCCTTCGCCCTCGGCCGGTGCGGAAGGCTGTTCGACCCGCACCACCTCGCCGTGGAAGTCGACAATCACTCGAAAACCCATCATCCCCATCCACAAGCGCGTTTCTTCGGGCAGGCCATGTTCCAGGACCTCTGCCAGATGGGCCTCCGGGTGTTCGAGGCGGCTCTTCATCACTGCGGCCGAGAACACGTCCGCCTGCCCGAGCATCTTCATGGCCTGGTCGGCGATTTCCTTTTCGTGGCCGCGCATCATGCCCCAGATTGTCCGCAGCACCGACTCGTCCACGTGACGCGCAGGGATATGGCGAAGAAAGCCTTGATCGTTGAGGCGGTAGAACCACTCCGCTCCAACCTCGACGACGGTAAGCGCTTCGCCGGCCTCGGAGAACACCAATCCTTCAAAGAGCGGCTTGGCCACATTTCACCTTGCCGATGCGGGCACTCTGCGCTGGCCGATGTTTCGTCCAACGCGGACCGCGCACGCTGCGTTCTCGGTTGCTCCCGAGTATACGCACCCCGCTCGTGAGTGTCCAGGTATGGCAATGGCCTTGGGCGCAGGGTGAGACAACCGCGGTCATTCGGCGGGCCCGCCGGGAGGGGGGAGGTATGGATGCGCTGCGAGTCAGCTGACGACGACGCGCGTGCCCGGGGTGCCTTGGACGAGATGCTCGCCGGAAGGTACCACCGGCATTGTCCATCGATAGATCCAGCGCGCAGCTTCCGAGGGCAAGTTGATGCAGCCGTGCGAGCGCGGGCGTCCGAAGTCGTTATGCCAGTAGGTTCCGTGAAAGGCCACTCCGGTCGTGGTGAAGTAGGAGCACCATGGCACGCCGGGTAGATCGTAGCCATCGCTGGCCGAGTCGCCGGCGGCCATATGCCGTGAGGGACGCTTGTAGAAGACCTTGTGACGCCCGCGAGGCGTCATCGATTCCCCGTTGCCCATGGCGAGGCCCGTGGAGGCGCGGCTCATGAAAACCGGAGTGTCGTCCTGGTAAGCCACCACCCATTGGCGAGCCAGGTCGACCTCCAGGCGCTTTCGCTCCGGTTCCATCTCAGGGGCAATCGGCGCCATCTCATGCTCTGGAACGGGACGGAAATGCTCCGCCAGGCCCCAGTGGCTGAGGCGTGTCCGATCGTCGTCGATGCGGTACCAGACCTTGCCGTCCTCGGCCTCGGCAATCTCGCCGACCCAGAAGGTGCAGCCATAGTAGTAGCGATAGGTGCGCGAAAATCCATACCCGGGGCGGGTGCGCACATCGGTGAAAGGTACCGACACATCCACGAGTGCTCCGTTGAGTGGGAGCGAAAGGAGCGGCATCTGAAAGCGTGTGGCCACAGGCTGCAACCCGCCGGAGTGAATGTACTCCGCCTCGCCCACGCGGTACCAGATGCGGTTGTGGGCCGGTTCTTCGGAGACGACCACCTCGTGCACGCTCAGCAGGACATCGTGGCCGAGGGTCTCCAGTTCTTCGCCCTGGAGATGAGGCTCGCGGCGAACCTTGACCCCGTACGAGTAGGCCACGCGCGCCTGCCATGCCTCGGCCGGGGCGGCCCGCAGCGCGCCCACGGGCGCGGCCGCGGTGAGCAAACCGAGGCTGGCCAGATGCAGGAACCCGCGTCGCGAGAGAGTGGAGGTGACCTGCGGCGCCGAGGCTATCAGCGCGTCGAGCGCCATGGAGGTTTCGTCGGCCATATCTGCAGGCCCTAGTAGTGGACGTTGACCAGCGTGCCCACGGAGGCAAAATCGAAGAGCCACCCGGCCTCGGAGGTACGCATGTTGACGCAGCCATGGCTCATCGGGTGGCCGAAGTTGTTGTGCCAGTACGTGCCGTGCAGTGAATAGCCCTGGTAGAAGTACATCACGTAGGGCACATTCGGCAGGTAGTACCCCGGCCCGGCCATATCGTCGTAGCGGTACTTGACGTAGATGCGGAAACGTCCGACGACGGTCGGATGCGCGGAGGTGCCGGTCGAAACGACAAACGTCCTCAGGAGTGTGTCGCCCTCGTAGGCGAACACACGCTGCGACGACAGATCGACGTCGATCCAGCGCACACCGCCGGTGGAGGGCGGCAGGTCGTAGTTGATCGGCGGCAGTGGCGTGGAGGTGGGCCGCGGGGTCGACGTGGGCGAGGGCGTGAAGGTCGGCGTGGGTGACGGGGTGAATGAAGGCGTGACGGTTGGCGTGAAGGTGGCAGTAAACGTGGGCGTGGCCGTACCGCGGTCTTTCTCGATCTCGCCGAAGACCATCGGGTTCTGGGCGGCGCTGGCCGCACGGGCAAAGGCAGTAGCTGTCACCACCAGCATGCACGAGAGCAACACGCCCGTGGTGGCCCAGCCCCAGCCGATTCGACGACGCGGTTTGCTCGGGCGAGTCGCCACTGCAGGGGCCACACGCTGCTCGGCCACAGCTTTCTGCGCAACTCTCACGGGTTGCGTCGCCGAGGCCGGCGGCGCGCCAGCCGTGCTGTCCTCAACCCTCTTAGGTGGTGACGGCGGCAGCGACTCCAGAGATGTCAGGGCGGATCGAATCGCCTGGCTGTGCGGGTTAAGGGCCAGCGCGTGTTTGAGATAGGCTTTGCGCTGCGCGGGAGACGCCAGCGCAGCCATGACCATCCAGGCCAGTTCGCAGGCCGGATCGTTGCGCAGCGCCTCAAACGCCAGGCGGCGGGCTGTCGGGCGATCACCGCGCGCCAACGCGGCGCGCGCCTCAACCGCCAACGACACGGCGTCCTTCGCGTTCGCGGAGGGCTGGCTCACGGCGTCACCGGTTCTGCCTGCAGCGGCTCGTTGCGCACAAAGCACAGCACGCCCTCGGCAATACCCAGGCTTGCTTGGTCGGCGTGCTGCGTGAGGAAAGTCCGATCGAGATACAGGAATCCGGTTTCGACAATCGCCGCCGGGGTGTTTTCATCGATCTCGCTGAAGCTGTGATACGAGTTCATGTCGCGGGTGATGCTGCCCGCGTGAAAGGGCAAGTTGGTGCGCGCCGCGTAACGTGCGACCAGGCAGGTGAGCAAGTGCTGCGAATCCTCCGGTGCGGTCCCGGCGGATGAGGCCGCCACCTTGAACCCGGTGGCCTGATCGTTGATGAACTCACACGAGTCGGCGTGGATTGAGACGAGCGCCAGCGCCCGATAGTCCTTGAGCTTCTCGTCAAACTCCTGCAGCAGGTCCACTTGATAGCCCTGCCGCTCCAGAATCGTGACCACCCGGTCGGCGATGTCTTTGTTGACCGCCGCTTCGGTCAGGCCGTCGGCGCACACCGCGCCTGAGTCGTTTCCGAAGTGGCCAGCCACCAGGCCGATGCGGCGGTTGAGCGAAAGGCCCGCCCCGGCTGCGCCAGGGGCGCTGGTCGGGCGCACCAGCCGGGCCAGCGAGGCCCGCAACACTTCGGGCGACAAGGTGGAGGGAGCGAACGTGACAAAACCCGTGGCCAGGACGAGCGCCAATCCCATCGTCCAGGCCATATAACGACTCGCGGCCGGGGCGCGAGGTCCCGTCCCGTTCGCAGCAGCATTCGGGGATTGCATGCCCGTATGGTACCCGAAATCCGGGCTTTGACAAAGTGACCCATGTTGCTTTCGCCTTACCGAGGCAAGACTGAGTTCCGCGCCCGCCCTCTTTCCTCGAGACAGGTGGGGGTGAGGTCGCTGGTCGGCACCACCTGTGGCGTGAGTGTTCGGTGTAGATGGACGTTCGCAGGGTGTCGCCCTTCTGATTGTGACACGCGCAGCAGATCAAGAGCTGGGGACCGTCGAGGGCATAGCATGCATTGCCCTCAACCGCGAACGTATGGCATGGGCACAGAATGCCGCGCAAGGGAGAGTCGCATCGCCAGCCATGAGAGCTCCCGCGTAGCAAGTCGACGTTTAAGCCGCGCATCTCCCCGGCCAGCGCGGCTGGTCGTGACGGTGGAACTGCACGCCCCAGAGGCGCGCGCTTTCACGCCTGCCCAAGAGACAGGGCTGCCCCTTACGGGTCAGCCCTGTCTTGGATGGATGGCCAAATTTGTGTGGGCTCAGGCGGTTGCGGCGACGGTTTCCTCCTCGGCTTCCGCGCCCTCCGGCTCATCGGGCTTGCGGTCGAGAATCTGCATGTTGGCGGCCACGACCTTCGTGCGGTAGTGAGTCTCGCCCTTGTCGTCCTGCCAGCGGTCGGTCTGCACTCTCCCATCGACGAAGATCAGACGACCTTTGGCCAGGTATTTCTGGCAGATTTCACCCAGACGGCCCCAGGCATCGACCGTGAACCAGTCGGTCGCTTCCTTCGACTCGCCGCCGTCCGTCTTCCAGCGGCGGTCGACCGCTAGCGAGAAGGTTGCCACGCTGCGGTTGCCTGTCGTGGTCCGGGATTCCGGGTCCCGGCCCAGACGGCCAATGAGTTGGATTCGGTTGAGTCCAGGCATGAGTCCCCCTAAGTTGAACGGCGCGCGTGAGGCGACGCGGCCTTACGGACGGCGGGTGCCATCCCTTGATGATGAGTTTAGCATACCGGTGGGGCGCCTACAATCCCCCGTTGGGCGATGCAAGAGGCCGCAGGCCTCACGGGCCGCCGGCATCGTTGGCATACGTCGCCGCGTCGCTGGGCGTCTGCCCGGAGGGATCGGTGACGTAGACCCACGTGCCCAGGTCGGCCCACTCGTAGATCCAGCGTGCGTCGCCGATCGACATGTTGACGCAGCCGTGCGAACGCTTATAGCCGAAGCCGTCGTGCCAGTAGGTGCCGTGGAGCGCGCGCGCCCGGTCGAAGTAAAGCACCCAGGGCACATCCTGCAGGTAGTAGTAGTCCGAGCGATCGGCGGCAAACGAGCCGCTCATCGGCTGGCGATCGACCTTCTTGAAAACCTGGAAGGTGCCCGGGCGAGTATGCCACGGGGGTATGCCGCTGGCCACCAGCGTCGCAAACACAAGCCGTCCGTTATCGTAGGCGGCCAACGTCTGTTCGAACAGGTTGATCGTGATCCAGCGCGTGCCGATGGGCACGTCGGCCGGCGGGACGGCGCTGGGCTCGACCAGGCCGACCTTCCTCTGATCCACCCATTGGTCCACCCCGATCATGTACCAGTTCAAGCCATCCACCTGGCGCGTGTCGTAGACCTGGACCACGGTGTAGCGCGGCAGCCATGTGCGCAATTCCACGCCCTTCGACCCCGGCGCGCTGCGCGGGTTGGTGCTCTCGACAATCCAGCCAAAAGGCCGGAGAGGTGTGGCCTCGAAGAGCAAACCCTGGAAGCGATGCACGCTGATGGGTGCGGCGTCGTCGCGGCGCACGATCTCCGAGCCGCCGGTAATGTAGAAGCGTTCGCCGTCGCGCTCGACCACGTCCTGATAGCTGATAAAGACGAATCCGGGGAACTTGACGACCGCCCGGTTATCACTGGCAGCATCTGCCACGCTGGGGTAGAGATGGAGCTCGTTGTCCTTGGAGACGCGGGCGAAACCGAAATCCGGCGCGGCCAGCGCCGGGTCTGGCGAGGCGGCGGGCAGCGGCCGGGCCGGGAGGAGGCCCATCTCCCAGTAGTGCACGGCGCGCGAGCCCGGTCCGTTGGCCGGGCAGTCGGCCGGGCGATACATCTGATAACCTACCGTGCACACCTCGCCCGAGTCGGAGGCAGGGGGAAGCGCCTCGGCCCGCGCCACCTGCGGCGCGAGCACGGCCAAGGCCAGGACGATCAATGTGAGCCCCATCACCCGCATATGTGTTTCACCTCGAGACGGATGATTATATCCAACGGCCGCCGGCACGGCCGCTGCCCTCAGTAGCGCAGGATCGCAGCGATGTGGCCTGCCTGCTCGAGGCGCGGGTTGCCGCTGATGACCTCGACCTCCGCCGTGCTGCGCATCGCCTTCTGCACCGCGAGCTCCACGGCATCTTCGATGGCCGCAGCTTTCTTTCCACAGTAGGGGCACGCCGGAAGATCCTGCGCCGAAATCAGGCCGCACCCCGTGCAGACGTATCCCGGTGCGCGGTAGCCCTCGGTAATCATCAGCGTCAGTACTCGGCCGTCGTGCAGCGCGCGCAGCGTGTTCTCCAGCCCGGTCGTGCCGGCCTTGCCCTTTGCCGCCGCAGTGACTGCGCTCTCTACCAGACCCGCCTCGCGTGTGGCCTCCGCCACGCGGCCGACCTCGACCGCGCGCGCCAACAAATCGGCCGGTGCGGCGTCACGATCCGGCGAAAAGCTGCCGGCGACCAGTGACTGCCAAGCTTTTGGCAACACCGCCCGGAATTGGGCCAGGGTCTCCTCTGTGCCGGCGAGCAGGATCCGCCGAACCTGATGGCCCTGGAAGAAGGCCGCGCTGGCTTCGGCCGCCTCCCGCAGGTTGCGCTGTTCGATTTCCTGTTCGTGGTGCGACTGTCCGGCCTCGCCCCCGCGCCGTCCGGCCAAGGCTGAGGCCCCGCCGCTCTTGGTCCGCCGCACCGCCTCGCCCGTCACCTCCTGCGAAGCGACCATCTCTCCGAGATGATAGGCATACAAGCGCACGCCCTGCTTGTCGACGCGCGCCAAGCCGTAGCCCCCGTAGGCATCCAGGAGGTGGGCCAGCGGCTTCACGTACGGCTGCGGCAGCCAGCGGGCGCGGCTGCGCAGCGGCAGTTGGAAGTGGAAGGCCTGGAAGAATGCGGCTGGGGCGCACGAGAACACCACCGCGCTGCGGCCACTCCCATCGTACTCGTGCTCGAAGAACTTCTCGACGGCTTGGATGTCGGCGGCCGCCTCGTGCGGCAAGGGGCGCAACAAAGCACGCAGCCGGCGGCGCACGGGTTCTCCACCGCGCTCCGCCGGCTCGATATTCAGGTAGACGCTCAGCACGGGGTGCCCCGCGTCGAACTTCAGGAGACTCTTGAGATTCTGCTCACCGAGCATCGCAGCCTCCTCATGAATTGTGTGCGCCGGCCGCCCACGCCGGCCAAACCTCAGGGGCGTGCGGCCAATGTGAGGCTGACCTCCTTCTGTTGACCATCCCGCAGCAGGGTGAGCTTCACCGTATCGCCTGGTGAGGCATTGAGAACCAGGTAAGAAAGTAGATCGGCGAAGTTGCGCAAAGGTATGTCGTTGACGGCGATGATCAGGTCGCCGCCCGCCTGCAACCCGGTGAGGGTGGTCGGCCGCGACCCGGCCCGCAGACCGGCCTGTTCGGCCGGGCTGCCAGCCGTCACCTCTTGCACGTAGACCCCGGTGCTCTGTGCCAGACCGAGCGCTTCTTGTTCGGCCAGGTGTAACTCGCTCATGCCGGTGATGCCGATGTAAGGATAGTCGTAAGCACCCTTTTCGATAAGCGAGGGCAGCACACGCCGCACCACGTTGACCGAGATGGCAAAGCCCACGCCCGAGTTCACGACGTCGCCCGAGGTGGTGACCGAGGTGCTGCGAATGGCACGATTGATTCCGACCACATACCCTTGCAGGTCGAGCAGCGGGCCGCCCGAGTTGCCCGGGTTGACCGCGGCGTCGGTCTGGATGAGGTCGGCCGCGGAGAAGACGCCCCCGCCGGGGGAGGCACGTTCTGAATCGAGTGTGCGCCCCAACCCGGAAACGATGCCCAGGGTCATGGTGCTCGAGAGGCCAAACGGGTTTCCGATCGCCACCACCGGGGTGCCCACCCGCAGGGTCGAGGAATCACCCAACGAGAGCGGCACGAGCTCCGCCTCGGGCACGGTCACCAGGATCACGGCCAGATCTGAGTCTGGATCCTCAGCGATAACCTTGCCGTGCGCCATCTGCCCGGAGGGGAAGTCCACCTCGAGACCGGTAGCCCCCGTGACCACGTGCAGATTGGTGACGATATGTCCCTGCTTGTCGACCACGAATCCAGATCCAAGCGCGCCGCCCTCCGCGGTGAACACGCGCAGCGAGACCACACCCGGATTCACTCGTTGGTAGAGGTCGCTCAACGCGCTGCTGGTCGATTCCGATGGCAGGCCAACGGCCGGAGCCAGCGGCGGCAGGTTCGGCCTCGAGGTGGTTTCGACCTGCGGCTGGGGCGTCACGACCGTCAAGGTGGCAAGATCGGGCAAAGTCAACTGCGGCAAACTGGAACAGGCCAACGCCAGGAGGGCGCCGGCCACAACAACCATCGTCCATCGCTTCATTCGTCTCTCCCTGGCAATATTCCGCAGCGAGTGAGCCGCCGGCACGGGCCGGTCAAGCTTTTCGGCGCAGGCGCGCCAGTTCTTCGAACAGGCGCTTCTCCTCCGCCGCGAGGCGGGTGGGCAACTCCACGCGCACCCGCACGTAGAGATCGCCCTGTTCACTCCCCGACCGCAGGCGAGGCATGCCCAACCCGGTGAGGCGGAAGGTTTGGCCGGGCTGGGTCTCGGGCGGGATGGAAAGCAAGACCTGCCGCCCGTCGAGGGTGGACACCGACACCTCGCCTCCGAGCACCAGGGTGTAAAGGTCAACGGCCATTTCGGTGTGCAAGTCGTCGCCCTGGCGTTCGAAGCGAGGATGAGGCTTGACCTGAACGACGAGATAAATATCGCCCGCCGCTGCGTTGCGCACCCGCGGACCCTCACCCGCCAGGCGAATGCGCGTCCCCGTCTGGGCGCCGGGCGGAATGCGCACCTCGAGACGGCGGTTATCTTGTTGCAGCAAACGCGAGGTCCCGCGATAGGCGTCCTCTAGGCTAATCTCGACCGTGGCTTGGGCGTCGCGCCCCTGCGCCGCGAATGACCCGCCGCCACGCTGGGAGCCGCCTTGGGTGAACGTTCCGCGCGGCATGTCACCAAAGATGGCGCGGAAGAAATCCGAGAAGTCGCCGAACGCTTCGCCCAGGTCGCCGAATTCCACCCGCGTGCCGCCGGGTGCTGCGCCCGCCCATTGACCCCAGTCGAATCCGCCCGGCGCGCCGCCGGCGTGCTGCCATTCCTTGTAGGCGTGGCCCAACTGGTTGTACTTGGCGCGCTTCTGGGGGTCGCCGAGGACCTCGTACGCTTCGTTGATCTCCTTAAAGCGCTCTTCGGCCTCGCGCTGGCCCTTGTTGCGATCGGGGTGGTACTTGAGGGCCAGCTTGCGATAGGCTTTCTTGATTTCGCCGGCACTCGATTCGCGCGAGACGCCGAGGATTTGATAGTAGTCGCGGTAGTCCATGGTCATTTGAAGGATGGTGTACGAGGATTCTAGTCACGAGACCGGCGACAAGTCAATACGGCTCATCGGGTTCTTACAATCCTCTAACGCCTCGGGTGTGGCGTCAAGAAGAGGCGCGTTTCGCGGGCTGGCCGCATCGAATTGTGCTATAGTATGACGCGGTCGCTGGCAGGCACTGTGCGTGCCGGCGATGACGCACCAGACCCCGGCCCCCCGGCGCGCTAAACGCGGGCATGGCTCATGCACGGCTCACCGAGGGGGGTGGGCTACCCACCATGGGAACCTCATTGAACAGCGGCGCGGAGAAGATCCTGATTGCCGACGAGGATCCGGAAGTCCTGGACAGCCTCGCCCGGCAGACGCTCTTGCCCATGGGCTATCAGGTCGCGACCGCCGCCGACGGCCCCACCGCCATCCAGCGCATCGTCACCTTCCATCCGGATGTGGTTATTGCCAGCCTGACCCTGCCGCGCCTGACGGCCAAGGACGTGCTGGTGACGTTGCGCGCCCAGGGCCTGGAGGCGCCGGTCATTGTCACCGCGCCGGTGGGCATGGAGAGCATGGCCTTGCGCGCCTTCCGCCTGGGCGCGCGCGATTACTTGAGCAAGCCGTTGCGCGAGGCGGAGGTGGTCTCGTCGGTTGAGCGCGCGCTGGTCGAGGCTCGACTGCGCCGCGAACGCGAGGCGCTGGCCTCGCGTCTGGCCGAGACCAACCAGGAACTCGAGCAGCGCGTCAAGCAATTGACTTTGCTGCATGGCATTGGACGAGCGATCACTTCGCTCGATCAGATGGACCAGGTGGCCGGGCGTCTGCTGGAGGGCGCGCGGTTCGCCACTGAAGCCGACATGGGCTGGCTCATGCTGCGCGAGGATGATAGCGGCCAATTGGTCCTGCGCGCGCAACACGGCCTGCCCACGCCGATTGTGGCACGGCTGGGCCAGGCCTGGGATGACGGGCTCTCGCCCTCGGTCCTCGTTTCGGGCGAGGGCATGCGTCTGTCGGGCGACGGGCTGCGCCGCCTGGCGATCGGCCAGGCGTGCCAGACCGCGCTGCTCACACCCATTCGCACCCGCGGCGAGGGGCTGGGGGTCATCGCCGTAGCCAACCGGCGCCCGCGCGATTTCACCCAGCACGATCAGGCCTTGCTCGAGGCGGTGGCGGATTACGCTTCGATCGCCCTGATCAATGCGCGCCTCTTCCGCTCGCTGGAAGCGCGCCTGGCCGGTGACGGCATGCCGTCCTCTTAACGCGCGATGCCCAGCGAGACGATACTCCTCCTCGACCCGCAGCATACCCTGACCCCACAGTTCGAAGAAGCGGCCTTTCGTCCACGCGGCCACCGCGTGCTGGCATGCGATTCGTTGGCCGAGGCCATCGGCTTGGTGAAACAGTTCCCCACCTCACTGGGTGTGGTGGCCATGCCGGCCACGCCCGAATTCACGCAAGAAGCCATTGCCACGCTACGCGCTGCGCAGCCGCGGCTACCGGTGCTGGTGCTGCTCGACAGCGACAGCCCGGAGCTGGTGCAAGCAGCCCGACAGGCCAAGGCCAATGACCTCTTGGTGAACCCGCGCCCCGCCGAAGTGGACGCCGCGCTCGAGCGCCTGGCCGCGGAGTATGCCCACCGGCCCAAGCCCGGCACCGGCGAATTGCGGCCGCGTTTGGCTTCGCTGCCGCTCACTCGCCTGAGCCAGCACGTCTCCCGCTTGATGGCCCAAGAGGCGGCCCTGACCGGCCTCGTTCGCGAGGCACAAACAGCGCTGACCACGCCGCCCGGCCCGAGTGCGCCGCCGGCGGACGTGCCGGCTGCGGATGCCTCGCCGCGCGTGCGCGAACTCGAAACGCTGGCCGGCCTGGCCCAAGGAATTCTGCGCCACCTCAACCTCGACGCGGTGCTCACCGCCATCGTCGAAGCGGCTGTGGCTCTCACCGGAGCCGACGAGGGCAGCCTGATGCTGCTGGATGAGGCCAGCGGCGACCTGTACATGCGCGCGGCCAAGAACTTCGACGAGCAGTTCGTGCGCACCTTCCGCGCACGAGTGCAGGATTCGCTGGCCGGCGAGGCACTGCGCTCGGGCGAGCCGGTGCTCATCGACGAGCACAGCCCGCAGAAGATCACCACCACCTTCCTCGTGCATTCATTGATCTTCGTTCCGCTCAAGGGCGAGACCGGCTCGGTGGGTCTCCTGGGCGTCGATAACCGCCAGGCCGGGCGGCCGCTCAACGCGCATCACGTGGCGCTGATGCAAGCCCTGGGCGAGTATGCCGCGGTGGCCCTCGAGAACGCACGACTCTACAGCCAGGTGCAGTCCGAGCGCCGCCAACTGGAAACCATCCTGCAGCAAACCGAAGACGGGGTGCTGATCACCGACCCACAGGACCGGCTGCTGCTCATCAACCGCACGGCGCAAGAAGCCTTCGGCCTCAACCAGGACGCGGCTCTGCTGCATCCGCTGACCGAGGCCGTGCCGCACCCCGAGTTGCTCGCGCTGTACGCGCGCCGTGACACGCCCAGCCCCCAACTGCGGCGGGCCGAGGTCACCCTGGCCGATGGGCGGGTGTTCCACACTCACCTCACGCCGATCGAGGGCGTGGGCCACGTGGTGGTGATGCGCGACATTACCCACCTCAAAGAACTCGACCGCATCAAGTCGGAATTCGTCACTACCGTCTCACACGACCTACGCTCGCCGCTCACGACGATTCTTGGTTATGTAGACCTCATCGAGCGCGGCGGCCCGCTCACGCCACAGCAGCACGAGTTCCTGCGCCGCGTGCAAGACAGCACGCAATCCATCACGGCTCTCATCACCGATCTGGTGCATCTGGGGCGAATCGAGGCCGGCCTCGACACGCAGCAAGACCTGGTCGACCTTTCGGCGCTGGCCGGCTACGCGGCCGACAGCCTGCGCCTGCGTAGCGAGAACAAGGGTATCCATCTTGAAGTGGACTTGCCGCCAGACCTGCCGGCCGTGGCCGGCAACCCGGTGCGCCTGCGCCAAATGATCAATAACCTGATCGACAACGCGATCAAGTTCACACCCGAGAACGGGCGGGTGACGGTGTCTACGCATCTGGAGGAGAACCAGGTGCTGCTGCTTGTTTCGGATACGGGTGTGGGGATCCCCACCCCCGAGCAGCCCTACATCTTCAACAAGTTCTACCGTGCCTCCAATGTCGAAGATGGAACAGGCAGCGGTTTGGGCCTCTCGATTGTCAAGTCGATCGTGGAAGTGCACGGCGGCCGCATCTGGGTCGAGTCGACCGTGGGCGAAGGGTCTACCTTCACTGTGGTGCTGCCGACCGCGCAGGCCAAGCAGGACGAGCCACCTGAAGTGAGTGCATCTGGGGGTTAAATGGCGCCTCCACCAGGGCGGTGAGGGGGGAGCCTGGTGGAGGCCTTCGCCAAAGGAGGAGACAGCGATGAGCGATGGGGTTTCCCCCATCACTCTCTCGTCTCTTCGTTCACTATATCCCGGCACTCGTACCGCGCCCAGGCCACCCGTCACCTCTCCCCGATGACTTTCGTCGCTCCGCATCCAACGCCACACTCGATTTCGAATCCCCCTGTCGCCGTACCTGCCCACGGTATACTATTTCCCGTATGGCGATAGGATAAGCGCACATTATGAGTGACATGGCCTCGCTCCGCGCGCGATTGAAGCGCGCAGGCAGCACAACGCATGCGCGTGCGCCGCAACCCGCCGCGCCGCGCCGCATCCCTGCGCATTGGAATGGGCACACTGCCTCCTCTTCGCGCGGAGATTACTACTTCCTCGAAACGAGCTACGCGCCCGATCATCAGCACGGACGCATCCAGCTCGGCGCGCTGGCGCGGCAAGCCATACCCGAAAGCACTCTCTTAGGCTTCCAACCGCGCGGCACACTCGACACGCTCGTCTTTCTCGATACCGAGACCACGGGCCTTTCGGGCGGGGCGGGAACCTTTGCCTTCTTGGTGGGGCTGGGCCGCATGCAAGGCGATCGATACGTGCTGCGCCAGTACTTCTTGCGCGATCCATCTGAGGAAGCGGCAATGTTGGAGGCCGTGCTGGGAGAGTTTGCCACCGCAGCCGGCCTGGTCACGTTCAACGGCCGCGGATTCGATGTGCCGATCCTCGAAGCACGCGGAACGATCCGACTGCGCAGACGCGTTTCGCTGGCGGATCTGCCGCATCTGGATCTCTTGCCCCACGCACGCCGTTTCTGGCGAGGGCGGCTCGAGTCGTGCTCGCTGGGCACCCTCGAAGAGCAGGCGCTTGGGATCGTGCGTGAGGCGCGCGACGTCGAGAGCTACCTGATCCCGGGCATGTATCGAAGCTACTTGGAGGCGGGTGACGCCGCGCCGCTCGAGGATGTGATTTACCACAACGCGTGCGATATTCTCTCGATGGTGGCGCTGACCGCGGACCTCTTCGAGCGCTACCGTCGTCCGCCGGAGGATCCGCTCGAGCCGCCGGATGGGATTGCGCTGGGGCGGGTGTATGCGGCGCGCGGCGAGGCGGCGCACGCCGAAAGCGCGTTGCGCGCTGCGCTGGGTGCAACGCTGGATGTGGCGTGGCAGTTGCGCGCCCACGGCATGCTGGCCGCTTTGCTCAAGCACGCCCGGCGCGCGGCCGAATCGGTCGAGCACTGGCAGGCCTGGCACGACCTGGCCCCCGGCGACCCGCTGCCGTGCATTGAGTTGGCCAAGTACTACGAGTGGCAAGCGCGCGATCTCGCGGCGGCAGTGAAGTGGGCGAGCGCCGCCGAGCGCGCTGCGCGCCGCTCCCGCGGTACGTGGCAGCGCGCCGAGATGCTGAAGCTGATCGAGCATCGCATGGCGCGGCTGGAACTCAAGCAGAAGGGCAAGCCGCGAACCTAGCGTGTGATGAACCCGCTTGGTCTGTGCGGGAATGTCGACCCCACCCCTACCCTCTCCCCATTGCATGGGGAGGGGGAGGTTTTTTCTTGGGGAGTTGGGGGAAGAACCCCCAACTCCCCTGACAGGTGTTACTTTGGGCTCGGTGTTTCAGCTCGGTGTTTCAGTTCGTCATTCCCGCGTGGTCGTCGGGGGAATCCAGGCAGGCTGATCGCATGCCGTGCAAGGATTGATTCGGAATGCTGAGCCTCACAAGCCTTGAACGCCATTCCGAGGGGGCAATGCCCCGCGGGACTTTCGGCTTCAGTCTTCGTGAGCCGCCCGTCAACAAGCGCATTCACACCGGCAGCGTGTGCCGTGCGCGGTAATCCATGCGCATGACGTGCGCACGCGGGCAAGCGTAATGCATGCTATGCCCTCTGCCTCATCAATCCGTCCCGGCGTTTACGCTCCGCGGTGGCTGAGCCACCCGACCGCGAAATCCACCGCCCCGCGCATGGGGAAGAGGCGCGCGGCGGCCGAGCCGACCACGCCGGTGCGCACGGCGCCGCTCCGTTCGAAGTCCTCGCCCAGGGCGGCGAAGACCTCGCTGTTGAGGACGACCTCGCGGCGCGGCTGCCACGTGTGCCTGCCATCCACAAACGCAGGTGCGCCCTCCGTGACGATCTTGGGATCCGGGATGCGGTACTCGGCGAGGTGGAAGCATGTATTGCTGTCGTATCCAGCGCCGAGGAGCAGCACCCACGCCGCGCTTTCGTACAGTCGACCCAGCGGCGAGTTTTCACCCAGCCCAAAATCGAGCGAGTGGTTTGCGGTGATGGATTCGGCCAATGGGCCGAGCGCGCCGAACGAGTAGGCGGGGTGCACGCTGCGCTTCGCGCCGGGCCAGGTACGGAAGAGCTCTGCGATGCGGCCGAGACCGCGGGTGGGCGTGACAAGTGGATCGAAGACAGGCATCGTGTCGCGAACTGTCTGCCACCACGCCTGCGGCACGGGTGGGTGTTGCCACACGGCCGGGTCGGAGCAATCGCCCGAGTGCGCGGGCATCACGAGCGTGCCCTTTGGGCCGAGGGCAGCAAGCAAGGCACGGATAGCGGCGACCGCGCCGCCGTTGACCCAGCCCAGTGCGCTCAGCGAGGAGTGCACGAGCAGCGCGCCCTCGCGCGGGAGGCCGAGGCACGCAAGATCGTTGCGCAGGCTGTCGGTTGTGCGCACGAACGGGGTGCGCTCGATAACATCGGTTTCACTCAACGTGTCATCCTTTGGGTCGTGTCTCTTTCACCGAAGAAGCATAGGGAGAGGGCATAGCATGCCTTACGATTGTCCGCGCACGCGAAATACTCGCCCGCATGCCGCGCACGGATGAGGCCACTGGTGTATCTCCGTAGCCACGCACGCCGCTTGTGTATCTCGAGGCCAGGATTCCGAGGGCGCGTTGCGCCCTCGGAATGACAGAGAGGCGCTCCTTGTTGGGGCACGCCCTGGCGTGCCCCAGTGCTTGTTTCGCGCGCGAAACTAGGTAGCGAGTGGCCCTCAGCCCGCCCCCGCAAGGAATTTGTCGACCAGGGCGAGCGCCTCATCCGCCGAGGCGTAGGCCACCACACGCAACGTGCGTGAATCATTGCCGGTGATCATCTTCGAGACGCGCGCGTCGCGGCGGTAGAGGCACAACACCGGCTTGCCCCGTTCGAGCGCGTAGGCGATCTCGTAGCCCACGCCGTGTGACGGTGTGCTCACCTCCGCCACCAGTACGCGGCATTCCTCGATCCAGGCGATATCGCGATGATAGACTTCGCCCGGGTCGACCACCCGCTCGGCGCGCATGACTTCGGGCCGCGCCAGGTGTGCGGTGAGCACCTCGTGGCCTGCCGCCTGCAAGTGGTCGACCAGCGCGCCGTAGATAGCTTCGTCGTTGCGCCCGCCGGTGAGCGAACACGAGAAGTAGACCTTCATCCATCACCTCGCCAGCCAGAATGCCGCGCACTGCCGCACGATTCGCGCTACCGACTCGCAGCTCGGATTTCCCCCTCCCCACGGTTGCGAGGAGTCGGTAGAATGGAGGGACGCACCCACTTCATCCCGCAACCAGAGCGATACCACACGATTATGTCGGCCAATCAAATCGTCATTCGCGGCGCGCGCGAGCACAATCTCAAGAACCTCGACCTCACGCTGCCGCGCTACAAGTTTATCGTCTTCACCGGCGTATCCGGCTCGGGCAAGTCGTCGCTCGCCTTCGACACGCTCTTCGCCGAGGGCCAGCGGCGCTACGTCGAGAGCCTCTCCGCCTACGCGCGCCAGTTCCTCGGCCAGATGGAAAAGCCGCACGTCGATTACATCGGCGGGCTCTCCCCGGCCATCGCCATCGAGCAGAAAGCGGTCTCGAAGAACCCGCGCTCGACGGTGGGCACGGTCACCGAGATCAGCGACTACCTGCGCGTGCTGTACGCGCGCAGCGGCACGCCCTACTGCCCCAATTGCGGTCGGGCGGTGGCGCGCCAGACCTCGACCCAGATCGTCGATCAGATTCTATCGCTTCGTCCGGAGACGCGGCTGATGTTGCTCGCGCCGGTCGTGCGCAAGCGCAAGGGCACGCACGAGGACGTGCTGGCCGAGGCGCGCGCCTCGGGATTCGTGCGCGCGCGGGTCAACGGCGTGGTGGTCGACCTCGACCAAAAGATCAGCCTTGCCAAGACACGCAAGCACGACATCGACGTGGTGGTCGATCGGCTGGTGCTGCCCGCCACGCCGGATGATGACTTCCGCTCGCGGCTGGCAGATTCGGTCGAGACGGCGCTGCGCGTGGGCGGCGGGGCGGTGGTGGTGGAGGTGGCCGGCGGCAAGACGCTCGAGATGAGCGAACACAACGCCTGCCCGCACTGCGGGCTCTCCTTCCCGGATCTGGCCCCGCCGATGTTCTCGTTCAACTCGCCGCTGGGCATGTGCCCGGACTGCAACGGCCTGGGCCAGAAATACAGTTTCGACCAGGCCAAGTTCGTCGACGGCGAAAAGTCCATTGCCGAGGGCGCGGTGCTCAGTTGGGGGTCGACCAAGACCTCCAAGACCGCACGCATGGTGGCCAAGTCATTCGTCAGCCATTACAAATTCTCCCTCGACACGCCCTGGAAAAAACTTCCCGAGAAAGTGCGCGAAGGCATTCTGTACGGCGACCCGAAGGTGAAGATCCGCTGGGAATGGGGCAACGAGGACGGCGGGCAGGGGTCATGGACCTCTTCGTACGCCGGCACGATTGCCAATACCGAGCGCCGCTATCACCAGACGCAATCCGAGAGCATGCGCGAGTGGTATTCGCGCTTCATGTCGTACCAGCCGTGCCCCTCGTGTCACGGCGCGCGCCTGCGCCCGGAGGCGGCCGCGGTGCGCTTTGCGGGCAAGACCATTATTGAGATATCGGCCATGTCGATCGCCCAGGCCATGGACTTCTTCTCCGCGCTGCATCTCACGCCCGATCAGGAGAAGGTCGCGGGAGAAGTCATCAAGGAAATCCGCGCGCGGCTCGAGTTTCTGCTCAACGTCGGCCTGCACTACCTGACGCTCGAGCGCATCGCGCCCTCGCTCTCGGGCGGCGAGGGCCAGCGCATCCGCCTGGCCTCGCAGATCGGCTCCGGGCTGGTAGGCGTGATGTATATCCTCGACGAGCCCTCGATCGGGCTGCACGCTCGCGATAACCGCCGCCTCCTGGATTCGCTTTTGCGCTTGCGCGACCTGGGCAACACGGTGATTACGGTCGAACATGACCGCGAGACGATTCAATCCGCCGACTGGGTGGTGGATATCGGCCCAGGGGCGGGTGTGGAGGGCGGGCGCATCGTGGCCGCGGGCACGCCGGCCGCGATCGCGCGCAACCCGGCCTCGCTCACCGGGCGCTACCTGCGCGGCGAGCTCAAGGTGGCTGCGGGCACGGCGCAGGCCGGTGCGTGCAACGGGCGGCGCTGCCCGAACGATCACTGGCTGGTGCTGCACGGTGCGCGCCACAACAACCTGAAGAACATCAACGCGCGCTTCCCGGTGGGGCTGTTCACCTGCGTCACCGGTGTTTCGGGTTCGGGCAAATCGTCGCTGATTGCGGAGACGCTCTACCCGGCGCTGGCCGCACGGCTGCACGGCGCGATCGACCGGCCGGGCCCCTTCCGCCGCATCGAAGGGCTCGACTTCTTCGACAAAGTGGTCAACATCACGCAGGATCCGATCGGGCGCACACCGCGCTCGAACCCGGCCACCTACATCGGCGTGTACGACGTCATCCGCACGATCCTGGCGCAGGTGCCGGAAGCCAAGGCGCGCGGGTACGCGGCCGGGCGCTTCTCCTTCAACGTGAAGGGCGGGCGCTGCGAGGCCTGCCAGGGCCACGGGCAGAAGCGGGTCGAGATGCACTTCCTGCCGGATGTATGGATCACTTGCGACGCGTGCAAGGGCACGCGCTTCAACCGCGAAACGCTGCAGATCAAGTTCAAGGGGCGCTCGATCGCCGAGGTTCTCGACATGGACGTGCAGCAGGCATTTGAGTTCTTCGGCGCGTTCCCGACGGTGAAGCGCCTCTTAGGCACGTTGCACGACGTGGGGCTCGACTACGTCAAGCTTGGCCAATCGGCGACGACGCTCTCGGGCGGCGAGGCGCAGCGGGTAAAGCTGGCCAAGGAGCTGGCGCGCGTGGCGACCGGTCGCACGCTCTATATCTTGGATGAGCCGACGACCGGCCTGCACTTTGCAGATATCCAGAAGCTGCTCGACGTGCTGCACCGGCTGACGGACGCGGGCAACACGGTGATCGTCATCGAACACAACCTGGACGTGATCAAGACGGCAGATTGGATCGTCGATCTCGGACCGGAGGGTGGCGAGGGCGGCGGGCGGATCGTGGCGGAGGGCGCGCCGGAGGACGTGGCGCAGGCGGAGGGTTCGTTCACCGCGCGCTACGTGCGCGATGCGCTGGCGGAGATGGCCGCGTGACCGAGCCGCAGCAGTTCCTGGATGCCGTGCGCGCCGGAGATCTGGAGGCGCTCCGCAAGGCTGCGCGTAAGGCACCCGCGCTGCTGAACGCGCATGATGCGAACGGCGTGAGCGCGGTCATGCTTGGGGTGTATCACGGGCACGCGGACGCATCGCGGCTCATGGCCGAGATGGGCGCTGAGATTGGCCCGTTCGAGGCGTGCGTGCTCGGGCAGGCGGATCGATTGAAGGCAATGCTCGCCGCGGACCGCGACCTTATTGGGCGTTACACGCCGGATGGCTTCACGCTGCTGCATCTCGCAGCCTTCTTCGGGCAGCCCGAAGTTGCCGAGATGCTCCTTGCCGCGGGCGCCGACGCCAACGCCGAGGCGCGGAACAAGATGCGCGTGCGTCCATTGCACTCGGCCGCGGCCGCCGATCAGACACAGATTGCGCTGGTGCTCATCGCACATGGCGCAGAGGTCAATGCCCGCCAGGAAGGGGGCTTCACGCCGCTCCACGCCGCGGCCCAGAACGGCAACCTCGATCTCGTGCGCGCGCTGCTCGACCATGGCGCCGACCCGTCCGTGCGCACGGATGACGGCAAGACGGCGGAGGAGTTGGCGATGGAGAGGGGGAATGGGGAGATGGAGCAACTTCTCAAGGCGAAGGGCGGAGACGCATAGCCCCACCAGTCTGACCCCTGTTGCCCTGGCGGCCCGGCCGCGCTATAATGACCTACTAAGTAGGTCATATGACCTACTTAGTAGGTCGGCCCAGTCTACCCCAGGAGACCGCCATGCTGGAACCCATCCTTGGTTCTAAGAGCCGAGAGAGAGTCCTCGTCTTCCTCCGCGCCCGGAATGAAGGCTATGCCCGCGAGATCGCGCGATTCTATGAAACCGATCTTGTCCAGATCCAGAAGCAGCTCGACCGCCTGGAGTTCGCCGGGGTCCTGGCAGGCCGCGCCGCGGGCCGGACAAGGTTGTATGTTTTCAATCCGCGCTACCCATTCCTGCGCGAACTGGTCGCGCTGCTCGACAAGACCCTGCAGTTCTATCCCGAGCGCGAGAGAGACAGGCTGCTCCTAAATCGACGCAGGCCAAGACGGCGAGGCAAGCCGCTTTGAAGCCAATCCGCGAGATGTCACAAGCCGAGGTTGGCGCCTTCGTTCAAGCCCACTTGCGGCAACGAGGGATAGAGGTCGTTCTCTCTGGGGGTGCCTCGGTCGCCATTTACAGTGCTAATGCCTACGTCTCGAATGATGTCGATCTGGTCAACGTCCATTCAGCTTCAGACCGGGAAATCAAGGCGGCGATGGGTGAGGCTGGTTTTCGCGAGAAGGGAAGGTACTTCACGCACCCGCAATCTACTGTCCTGGTTGAGTTTCCACCTGGCCCTCTCGCGGTCGGTACGGAACCGGTTGCCTCAATTGCCGAAATAGCCGTTGCCACCGGAGTACTGCGCATCATATCTCCAACCGACTGTGTAAAAGATCGACTGGCATCCTACTATCACTGGGGGGACCAGGAAGCCCTAAGGCAGGCTATCCTCGTCGCTCAAGCCCAAACAATCGACCTGGACGAAGTAGCCCGATGGTCGAAGGCTGAGGGCAAGCTGGCGGAGTTCCGAAGAATACGCTCATCCCTTCTCTCTGCGGGTCAAGGATAGGCACGTTCCTCCCAAAGCTGTCGCGCAGGACAGCATCCCGCCATCGGGAGACCGACCTCGCCCAAGCGTGCTGACGCTGTCGCCATGATGCTCTCGAACTACATCGACTACAACCTAGCCGTAGGTCGCTGTTAGAATCTCCCCATGCCTGCCCCCATCCGCCTCGTGCATTTCGCCGACTTGCACGTCGGCATGGAAAACTACGGCAAGCTCGACCCCGCCACCGGCACCTCCAGCCGCGTGCGCGATTTTCTCGATCGGCTGGATGAGGTCATTGAGTATGCGCTGGCGCACGACGCGGACCTCGCCGTCTTCGCCGGCGACGCGTTTAAGACACGCGACCCCGAACCCACCCAACAGCGCGAGTTCGCCCGGCGCATCAAACGCCTGGCCGACCGCGTGCCCACATTGTTGCTGGTCGGCAACCACGACCTCCCCGGCTCGACACAGAAGGCCACCTCCGTCGACATTTTCCGCGCGCTCGATGTGCCTAACATCATCGTCGGCCACAAGCCCGAGAGCCGGGTGGTCGAGACCGCGCGCGGACCGGTCTTCCTCGCCTGGGTTCCGTACCCCACACGCAACCGCCTCCTGAGCGACGAGGAGCACCGTGGCAAGTCGGTCGAGGAGCTCGACCAGGCCTTGCGCGCGGCGGTGATCGAGACGCTCGACGAGTTGGCCGAGGCTGCCGGCGCGGCCGACATGCCGCGCGTCTTGGCCGGCCACTTCTCGGTGGGCGAGGCGCGCTACGGCTCAGAGCGCAGCGTGATGCTCGGCCGCGATGTGAGCGTGGCGCGCTCGACGCTCGCCGCGCCGGCGTGGGATTACATCGCGCTCGGCCACATCCACCGCCACCAGGTTCTCGCAGGCAATCCCCCCGGCGAACCGATCCTGGCCTATTCCGGCTCGCTCGAGCGCATCGACTTCGGCGAGGAGAAGGAAGCCAAGGGTTTCTGCTGGGTGGAACTCACGCGCGGCGCGACGCACATGACCTTCGTGGCCGTGCACGCCCGGCCGTTCATCACACTGCGCGCGAACCTGCAGGAAGCGGACGACCCGACCGCGCAGGCCACATCCACGCTCGCCGCGCACGCAGATGAAGTGGCAGGCGCCGTCGTGCGCGCGATCGTCACGCTGCGCCACGACCAACTCGCGCAGTTCGATGCACGCGAGGTCGAGCGGCTGCTGGCAGCCGCCTCCCACCTCTCGATCGAAAAGGACATCACCTCGCCGGTGCGCGCGCGGCTGGGGAGTGACGCCGCCGAAAGCCTGACCCCGCGCGAGTTGCTCGAGCGCTACTTCGCGCTGCGCAACACGCCGCCTGAGCGGCTGGCGCGCCTCTTGGCCGCGGCAGAGCCGTTGATCGAGGCGGACCCTGACGGCAACTCTTGAGGTGCCCACGGAACAGACAGAATGGCCCGACAGTCTGGTCTTTGGATGAAGTGGACTCCTGGCCCGACCCCCTTTGCAGGGCAGGCTCCCCGGCTATCGGGGAGGGGAGGAAGTTATATTTAGATGTGGGGACGCTTCGCGTCCCCACATCCACAGAGGGATTTCGAAAACGCATGGGGCTCGTCGTTGCGAAGGGGCAGGCAGACCGATACACCGCTGGAGCAGAATTGCCGACAGCGCCAGATGCAATCGTGCGCTCACGATACGGCTCATCCGCGCGCGGCAATAGTGCGGCTGCCACGCGCACGCGGTCAAGCGTAATGCGTGCTATGCCCTCTCCAGACACGTTCTTGAACATCGTGGTTGAAGCATGATCCCGCTGCGCCTCGAGCTGCACAACTTTCTCGCCTACAAAGATCCCGACCCGCTCAACCTGGAGGGCGTGCACATTGCGTGCATCTCAGGCGAGAACGGCGCGGGCAAGTCGTCGCTGCTGGATGCGATCACCTGGGCATTGTGGGGCAAGGCGCGCAGCTCATCGCCCGACGACTTGATCCATCAGGGCGAGCGCGAAATGCGTGTGGTGTTCACCTTCGAGCTCGCCGGCCAGCGCTACCGGGTTATCCGCCAGCGGCGGGCCGAGGGCAAGGTGGGCACATCGCTCCTCGAGCTGCAAGCTCTGGATTCTTCGTCCGGCGATTGGCGCAGCCTCTCCGAGCACACGATGCGCCAGACACAGGACCGTCTCACCAGCCTCCTGCACCTGGACTACGACACGTTCGTCAACTCGGCCTACCTTGCGCAGGGCCGCGCGGACGAGTTCACCGCCAAGCCCCCGGTGCAACGCATCCAAATCCTTGCGACGATTCTCGGATTGGACCGCTGGCAGGAGTATGAAGAGCGCGCCAAGGTGCACCTGCGCGCAACGAAAGAGGCCGCTTCGCGAATCGACGAGCGGCTCGAGGAGATTCGGCGCGAGGTCGAGCGCCGCACCGAATTCCTAGGCGAGCTGAACGCGGCTCAGCACGAGGCCGAGGCCAAGGCCTCGCAACTGGCGAGCCTCGAGCAAGCCTGGGCCGCGGTCGAGCAAGTGGGGCTCATGCGCGCCAACCTCGAGAAGCAGCAGGCTGAGTTGACTCGCCGGCTGGAGGCGGATCGGCACGAGTTGCAGGAAGCGACCCGCGAAACCGAAGCGCTGCGCGTGAAGGCCGACCGCCGCGCGATAGAGAATCAAGGCAACGACCTTGAACGCCAACGTAAGGCGGCGCAGGCGGCCCGCACGCAATGGGAAGAGGCGAACGAGAAGTCCAAACAACTCGGCGAGCTGGCGGGCACATTGCGCGGGGAGAATGCGAGCCTGGCGCCCGAGACCGAACCGATCAAAGCCCGCATCGCAACGCTCATGGCGGCGCGCGAACCGCACTGCCCCACCTGCGGGCAGTCGCTCGACGAGACGCATCGCGAGGCGATCCTGGCCGGCCTGCACGACGAGGTCGAGGCACGGCGCGAGAAATTCAAGGCCAACAAGGCGCGGCTGCAAGAGGTGACGAACGCACTCGGTGCGCTGCAGACCGAGATGGCCACGTTGCGGCGACAGATGGACGGGCTGCCCACGCTCGAGCGGCGCATCGCAGAGACGGAGGCGGCCGCGCGCGCGGCCCAGGAGGCGGCCGAGAAGCTGCCTGCCGCGCAGGCGCGCGCCGCCAAATGGCAGAAGGCGGTGGCTGAGGCCGAGGCGCAGGGGCAGACGCGCGAACGCGAAGCGGGCGACCTGAGCAAGCGCCTAGCCGAAGCCGACCAGTTGCGTGCAACCCTCGACCAGGCGCGGCTCGCCAAACGCATGGCAGATGAACGCGTGGGCGGCGCGCGCCAACGACTCGCCGCGGTGGATGCCCTCGAAGCACAGAGCCGCGCGCTCGAAACCGAAGCGCACGCGCAGCGCGACGAGATGGCATTGCTCGAGGAATTGCGCGAGGCGTTCGGGCGGCGCGGCGTCCCCAACATGATCATCGAGACAGTCGTGCCCGAGGTGGAAGAGGTGGCCAACGCGCTCCTGGCGAAGATGACCGAGGGCCAGATGATGCTGCGACTCGAGTCGCAGCGCGAGACCAAGGCCGGCGAGACGCGCGAGACGCTCGAGATCATCATCTCCGACGGGCTGGGAACGCGCGCCTACGAGATGTACTCGGGCGGCGAGGCCTTCCGCATCAACTTCGCGCTGCGCGTGGCGCTCTCCAAGCTCCTGGCGCGGCGCGCCGGCGCGCAGTTGCGCGCACTCTTCATTGACGAGGGCTTCGGCTCGCAAGATGCGCTCGGCCGCGAGCGGCTGGTGGCGGCGATCAATTCGGTCCAGGATGATTTCGACCGCATATTGGTCATCACCCATCTCGACGAGCTGCGCGACGCGTTCCCCGCCCGCATCGAAGTGACCAAGACGCCCGAGGGCTCGCAACTGAGGCTGGTCTAGATGGCGCCCCGCGAACCATCGCGCGCCGCCACCGCACGTCTCATGCGCTGGTACGCGCGCGCCGCGCGCGACCTGCCCTGGCGGCGCACGCGCGACCCGTATGCCATCTGGGTCAGCGAGGTCATGCTGCAGCAGACCCAGGTCGCCAAAGTCATCCCCTACTACACGCGATTTCTCAAACGCTTCCCGACCCGCGCGGTGCTGGGGCGGGCCTCATTGCGCCAGGTCTTGCGCGCATGGGAGGGCATGGGTTACTACGCGCGGGCGCGCAACCTGCATCGCGCGGCGCGCGCGATGGCGATGTTGCCCGATGCTGCGTGGCCCACCACGGCCGAGGCCTGGCGGCGCGTGCCCGGCGTCGGGCGATATACCGCCAGCGCGATCGCCTCGATCGCGTTCGGCAAATTTGTGCCGGTGTTGGATGGTAATACGCGCCGCGTGCTCGCGCGGCTCGATGATTACGCCGGCGATGCGCGATCGGCGCGGGGCGAGGCGCACCTGCTTGGGATCGCGGCCGGGATGATGCCTGCGCGCAATCCCGGCGGGTTCAACCAGGCGCTGATGGAATTGGGCGCCACGCTGTGCACGCCGCGCGCGCCGCAATGCGCGCACTGCCCGCTGCGCAAGGCATGCAAAGCAAACGCGCGAGGCACACAGGCGTTGCGGCCGCGGGCGCGAGCCACAGCGCGTGTGCCGCACTTGGATGTGGCCTGCGGCATCGTGCGCCGCGTGGACCGGGTGTTGATTGCCCAGCGGCCAATCAGGGCGCTGCTGGGCGGCCTGTGGGAGTTCCCGGGCGGCAAGCGTGAGCTCAGCGAGACGCTCACGGCGTGCCTGCGGCGCGAGCTGCGCGAGGAGTTGGGAATTCGCGTACGCGTCGGACGGGAGCGCGCCGCGCTCGAGCATGCGTACAGTCACTTCAGCGTGACGCTGCACGTGTTCGAGTGCGCGCTGCTGGGCGGCTCGCCGCGCGCGATCCAGGCGGCGGATGTACGCTGGGCGCGCGTGCGCGACCTCGGGCGTTACCCGATGGGCAAGCTCGACCGGCAGGTGGCGCGCTCGCTACAGGAGCAGGAGACGAGGACGAGGGCATAGCATGCCTTACGCCTGACCGCACGCGGATGGCATGCGCAAGGATGCCGAGTTGGGTTGTACTGCTGACCCGATCGCGCGATGCAAGCGATGGGGTGCGTATGAACTGCTCGTTCAACCCCACCCCTTTGCCATCCCGCTTCGCAGGACAGGCTCCCCACTCCGCGGGGAGGGGATATTCTTCTTCCTTGGGGCCTGGGGGCGAAGATCGTCCCCAGGCCCCAGACGAGGGGGTTCCGCGTAGGGCGGATTAGGCTCATCATTCCCGCGTGATCGCAGCGGGAATCCAGGGTTCTTGTTCTCCCATCCCGCAATGCGTAGCCTGAGGAACCACTCGACGCCAAAACCTGGATAGTTGCCGGGCTGCGGCCATCCAGGTGCGCCCGGTTTTCTGGGTCCCCGTCTCGAGCACGCGGGGACGACGAGCAGGAACTCAAATGAAAAGCGCACACCTTTCGGTGTGCGCTTTGTGATTCCATTCGGCCGGCTCATCCTGCCGCACTCGCCGCTGCGGGCGTCTCCCACAGCTTGCGATGCACGGTCGAGAGTGCGCGGACTTGCGCTTCGGCGTGATACGACGAGCGCACCAGAGGCGCCGATTCAACCCAGCGAAAGCCCAATTCCTCAAGCCCAATCCGCCGCAATTCGGCGAACTCATCCAGCGTGTAGAAGCGCTCCACCGGCAAATGGCGCTTGGAGGGCTGGAGATACTGGCCAAGAGTGAGGATCTCGACGCCCCACGTGCGCAGGTCGCGCATCACCGCGACCACCTCATCGAGGGTCTCGCCCAGCCCGAGCATGATGCCGGATTTGGTCAGCACCTCCGGATCGATGCGCTTAGCGTTCGAGAGCGTCGCCTGCGCCCATTCGTAACGGTCCTGCGGCTGCACCTTGCGGAACAGACGCGGCACAGTCTCGACATTGTGATTGAGGATCTCCGGGCGCGCCTCGACGACGATACGCAGCGCATCCCGGCTGCCCTTGAAATCCGGGATGAGCACCTCGACCGAGCAGCCGGGATGGACCTCGCGGATGCGGCGGATGACGGCGGCGAAGATCGGTGCGCCGCCGTCTTTGCGTTCATCGCGGTTGACGCTGGTGATGACCGCATGGCGCAGGTTCATCGCCTTGACGGCCTGGGCCACGCGTTCCGGCTCGAGCATATCCAGCGGCCCAGGGCGGCCGTGTTTGATGTCGCAGAAGCCGCACGAGCGGGTGCAGACGTCGCCCATCATGAGGAAGGTGGCCGTGCCCGAGCCCCAGCATTCGCCCATGTTGGGGCACATCGCCTCTTCGCACACGGTGTGCAGGGTCTTCGAACGCATCAGCCCGCGCAGCCAGTCGACGGTTTCGCCGCTGGGCGCGCGCACTTTGATCCATTCCGGCCGGCGCAGCGGGCGTGCGGGAGCGTCTGGGCTGCCTTCGACCGGTGGATGAATTCGATCGCGGGTGGGATCCTTCATTGCACCTCAGGCCCGGGGCTTGGCACCGGGGTGCGGGCATTCTATCGCCCGCGACGGGATTTGCATAGGTTGGGAGGAATTGCTGATCCATGACAGTTGGCGATCAGCGATCAGCCATGTGCATCCGATGGCCACCTGGAATGACGAACGTGTTGGGATGCAGATGAGTTTGAAGTAAGGAACGTCGTCCCCGCGAAGGCAGGGACCCAGGACGTAGGTGTGACTTCCCACGTCTCTATGGACGAAGGGAAGAGAACTGGCACACGAAGAGGCAATTCTGTATTCCTGAATCGCTCGATCACCTGGATTCCCGCTACGAGCACGCGGGAATGACGAACAAGGGGATTAGGGCTACCGGCGTTTGTAGGCGGGAGTGGCGCCGAGGGCGAGTGACTTTCCTGGATTCCCGCCAGGAACACGCGGGAATGACGAGCAAGAGGGTTCGGGCGCGCAGCCCTGCTGGCAATGACCGTTGGAGCACGCCATGGCGTGCTCCAACAAGGACAGCCTCGAATACTAGCGGGTTGCGGAAAAACTATCTCCCACCTCACCCCTTTTGCCCCCCCTTGCAGGGCAGGCTCTCCGCCTCGCATGTCTTCGACCTTCTGGGCGCTGCGGAGAGGGGGTGGAGAAACCCAAGGAGGCGGGGTGCCAGAGGCACCCCGCCTCCTTGAAGACCTCGCCCCTCCCCCGGCTTGACAACCTTGACCTTCCCCTGGTTTCGTGGACAGAGAAAATGTCCTGTACACTGGGACCAGGAGATGGGCTATGGGCGGTCGATATCGCACATACACGCGGGAATTCAAGATTGAGGCGCTGCAACTGCTCGCCAAAGGCGGGAAGAGTGCCGCGGAGTTGGAGCGGGAGCTGGGCATCACCAACGGCATGCTGCTGAAGTGGCGCCAACGGTACAAGATGAATGGCCAGCAACAGACGCTGGAACCAAGCGATCTTCAAGCAGCCTATGCGGAGATCCGCCGCCTGAGGCGCGACCTGGAGGTCACGAGCCAGGAGCGTGACATCCTAAAAAAAGCCATCGCCATCTTCTCGAGCAAAGGGGGATGATCTATGAGTTCGTGGCTGGGCACACCGAGGAGTTCCCAGTGATGCGCATGTGCGAAGTGCTGGAGGTCTCGACGAGTGGCTACTATTCGTGGCGCAAGCGGGCGGTCAACCCCCGCGCGCAAGCTAACCAGGGGCTGCTGGAGCAGATCCGCGACGTTCACGCGGAGAGCAAGATGACCTACGGCAGCCCGCGCGTGCATGCCAGGCTTGTGCAGCGTGGGGTGGCCTGTGGCCGTCACCGGGTGGCGCGGCTCATGCGTTTGGGCGGGATTGTGGCTGTTCCGCCGCATCGACGCCGGCCGGGAAGAACCCAGGGGCGCGCGGAGACTCCCGCCAGGCCGAACCTGCTGGCCCAGGACTTCCGAGCGGAGAGGCCGAACCAGAAGTGGGTTGCGGACATCACTTACATCGACACGCGCGAGGGCTGGCTGTACTTGGCCGCTGTTCTGGACCTGTTCAGCCGGAGAGTCGTCGGGTGGTCGATGGCTGATCACATGGAGAGCAGCCTGGTTGGAGATGCACTGCAGATGGCGATTGGGCGCCGACGTCCCGGCGATGGGTTGCTGCATCATTCGGATCAAGGGACCCAATATGCTAGTCAGGCCTACCAGGATCGCCTGGCCAAGATCAGGGCACGCGTGAGCATGAGCGGCACCGGGAATTGTTACGACAACGCCGTGATCGAAAGCTTCTTCGGCACACTGAAGGGCGAATGCGCCAGGCATCGCTTCTCCACCCGTGGCGAGGCGCGCCGGCACATCTTTGAGTTCATTGAGCTTTGGTACAACCGTCAACGTCTTCACTCCAGCCTGGGCTACCTCAGCCCAGCCGAGTTTGAGCACCGGCTCAACTCACCCATGTTTAGTGTCCACTGAATCGGGGCAAGGTCACCTCGCGCTGACACCCCAGCTCGCCGGGGGAGGGGTCAGGGGTGGGGGTTCAAAGGCGATGATCTCTCTTCGGCAGCCTACCAGAGGCAATTCCTCCGAGAGATCTGGCAGTAATTGGGCATCCGCCGGCTCACGGGAGCAAGGAACTCGAGACGATCGAGGGCCGGGCTAGTCGTCGAACCCCGGTACCTGGTAGACGGTCGAGACGCCGCCGGCCTCAATTGTCCACATACCCGCCGTGAGCGGCTGCTCAAGCATCACCAGCAGGTCGAGCGGTTCGATGACCGTGATACAGGCCATGCCCGCATCCTGCCAGGCGCGCACATCGAGCGACACATAATGGTCGGAGTACTCCTGACGGATGGGGAAGAGCCGAGTGCACGGGTCGCCCAGCGAGCCGTGCAGGCGCACACCCACGCGCGTCGGGTTCCCGCCCATCATCTCGGCGGTGATCGCCTCGATCGCGACGTAGCCCTTGGCCCACGCGCCAGAGGGCTCCCCGATGAGTTCAGGCATCTGCAGCACCGCGGTAACCTCGGGCGGCATGGCATAGGGCTCGGTAAACGTCGGCCCGCCCGGCACGGCGCAGCGCCGCGGGAAACTCTCCATCACCGGGTAGCCTGCCTGCACGCATTCCTCGAAGGTGCGCGGAACCGGCTTGGTCAGCGTGCATCCTGCCACAAGCGCCAGTGCCGCGATCCCGCGAACAGCGGTCCATCGGAAGATTGGCATGACTCCTCCCCGCGTGAGGTGTTTGTGCCCCTGTGCCTTAGACGTCGAAGGCGCGGGCCAGGTTCCACCGTCTTGAACCAAGCGCAGGGGCAAGCCCGGCCCCTCGTATAATCCTGAGGCCGCCGCCTGATGCAGCAAACAGCTCCGGCATGCGCCCTGCGCGAAACTACCATGCTCATAGCAGACTCGTTAACGCGCTCGCCAATCAGCAGTGGGATTTCGTATCGGCCTTCCAATGCACTGGATGCCGACGATGCGGCGCGACTCATTTACGCCGCCTGGGGCAGCTTCGCTAACTACATGTTCTGCCAGCCGGATGAGCCCCGCACCGAGGCGCTCATGGCGGCGCTCTATTCTCAACGTCGCCATCGCTTCAGCCACGTGTTCGCGACCGTCGCGCAAGGCGGCAAGGAGGTGGCGGGGCTCTTGCTCACCCTCCCCGGCCGCCGCCTGCTTCGTCTCACCTGGGGTCTCGTGCCCGCCGTGACCCGGCATGCGGGCCTTGCGAATGGGCTGCGCTTCGTCTCGCGCTGGCTGCCCTTCCTCCTGCGCCCAGAAGCCGCGAGCGATGAGTTGTACATCGACACATTGAGCGTTACGCCGGCCTGGCGCCATCGCGGGTTGGGAACGGGCCTCCTGGGGGAGGCTGAACGCCAGGCGCGCGAGTTGGGCCTGCGCGCATGCTCGCTCTCGGTCGATCTCACTAACCCGGACGCGCAGCGCCTGTACGAGCGCCTGGGCTACCATGTGGCTGCCACGTTCACTTCGGCGCGCTACGCACGCATGGCGGGTTACCCCGGCTTTCACCACATGGTCAAGCCGCTGGCGGGGCGGCAAGTATAATCACCGCATTCCCCCCGCCGGCGGCCGCGCCTTCCATGTGAGGGTCGGCCCGCCGCCACTCCTGAGGAGTCACGGTATGAATTATCGTCGCCTGGGCAGTTCCGGGCTCAAGGTGAGCGAACTCTCGCTGGGCGCCTGGGTCACCTACGGCGGTCAAGTGGATCAAGAGGTGACCACGCGCTGCGTGCAGGCCGCCTTCGAGCGCGGGGTGACCTTCTTCGACAATGCCGATATGTACGCCAACGGCAATGCCGAGGTGGTGGTGGGCAAGGCGGTCAAGGGTCTACCCCGCACCGACCTCGTAATCTCGACTAAAGTCTTCTTCGCGGGCAGCAAGAACCCGAACGCGCGCGGCCTTTCGCGAAAGCACATTTTCGAATCGATCCACGCCTCACTCAAGCGGCTGGGCACCGATTACGTCGACCTGTACTTCTGCCATCGCTTCGACCCCGAGACGCCGGTGGAGGAGACGGTGCGCGTCATGAGCGACCTGGTGCGCCAGGGCAAGGTGCTGTACTGGGGCACCAGTGAATGGACCGGGGCACAGATCGCCGCCGCCCACGGCCTGGGGCGCGAGATCGGCGGCGTTCCGCCGACGGTGGAACAGCCGCAGTACAACCTGTACCGCCGCGCGCGGGTCGAGCGCGACCTCCAGTGGGTGGTCGAGACGCTGGGCATCGGGCTTACTACCTGGAGCCCGCTGGCTTTCGGTTTGCTTACCGGCAAGTACAACGACGGCATCCCGCAGGGCTCGCGCGCCACGCTGCAGGGTTACGAATGGCTGCGCGAGGAAACATTGACCGAGGAGCGCCTGATCAAGGCGCGCGCGTTTACAGCTCTGGCGCGCGAGTTGGGCTTCTCGCCGGCACAACTCGCGATTGCCTGGTGCCTGCGCACGCCGACGGTGAGCAGCGTCATCACCGGCGCCTCGCGCGTCGAGCAGGTGCACGAGAACCTGGCCGCGGCCGAACTCGTGCCGCAGCTCACGCCGGAGGTGCTGGCGCGCCTGGAAGGCATATTC
>DATEAT010000111.1:0-2680 GCA_035288225.1 Anaerolineales bacterium
ATCGCGCATGCCGCACAGGCGCATTGCGGCCGAATGTCTGCGGGTGCCAACTCCAAGCTCGCCACGGTGGCCCTTCTCCCCTTGGGGAGAAGGTGCCCGTCGTGTCGAAGACGCGCCTCCGGCACGAAGGGCGGACGAGGGGGCCTTCGTCGACGTCTGAGAGAAAGTCGCCCCTCACCAATTCGGCCAAATGACTTACGAGCGCGCCCTCGAGCGGTGGCGCAAGTTGAGCTCGGCGAGCACGCGCTCGCAAGTCATGGCCTTGTGCAACCGGGATGATGGGTAACAGATCTGTCCGGCATGATGGGTAACACAATTCTCTATCCGTTCTGGTGGCGCGCCGCTCGGGCGGAGAGCCCTCGGCGAGCTCGCAGCGCGAGCGGCGCGCGGCCGCCGCAGGCGGCCGCTGGCGGCAATCGAACCCAGCAGCACCGGGCCGTAGCGCACCTGCCACAGCCCGTCCTCGCCTTCCTCGATGCCGACCGGCTCACCGGCCAATGCAGCCGAGATGTAGACGAGCCCGCCGCGCCACTTGATCTCGCCGTTGGTCCGTACACGCTTGACAACCACGCCGCCGCCGTACTCGGGCGAGTGCAAGCCGCCGCTCCAGCGCCGCGGCGAGGCCGCATACAGCGACGCCGGCACAGCCATGCCCAGAGCCTCGTGCGGACGCTCCTCGTTGTAGACTTGCACGAAGGCCCGGAAGCGCCGCCCTTGCGCAGCCAGCGATGCTGCAGGCGGGCGCGCCGTCTCCTGTGCCAGCGTCAGGTGCAGCCGCTCCAGCCGGCCGTTCTGCTGCGGGCTCGCCGGATCGATCCGTTCAGGAAGCACACCCGCCTTGATCAGGCGCACCGACAGCGCACTGAGCCCGCCCGCTCCCGTCGAGGCAAACGGAGGTCCGTTGTCGGAGCGGATCACCTTGGGCAGCCCGTGCTCCCGGAACGCCGCAGCCAGCACCGGCCAGACATGATCCGTATCCATACCGTCAACCGCAACCACGCGAATGAGATAGCGGCTCGCCTGATCCTGCAGCGTCAGCGGATCGCAGCGCCGCCCGTCGCCGGTGCGGAACCAGCCCTTGAAGTCCACGCTCCAGGTGTCGTTGGCACAGCACGCCGCAGCCAGAGGTGCCGTGCGCGCAGCCGCATGCCGGCGCCGCTTGCGCAGCACCGCCAGGCCCTCGCGCCCCAACAGGTCCCCAATCGTGCTCGTCGCCGGCCACACCTCGTCCGGACGGGTCTGCTCCAGCCGAGCCTTCAGCTTCTTGGGGCCCCACGTCGCATGACGATGCCGCAACTCCACGATCGCCTCTCGAACCTCCGCGCTCAGCGCATGCGGGCAGCTATGCGGCGCATGGCTCCGCTCGGCCAGTCCCGCTGCTCCTGCCTGCTGCCAGCGCGCCAATACCGCATAACCGCTCTTCCGGCTCACCCCGAACCGACGGCACAGCTCCGACATCGATGCCTCGCCCGCCTCATACGCCATGCAGAACCGAGCCTTCTCCGTCATCAAACAGGTCTCCGCCCAAGCCATCGCCCGAACCTCCATGCTTCGAGCAACCACACTGACCTGTTACCCATCCTCCCGGTCTATTCTGTTACCCATCATGCCGGTTCGGACCGCCTCACGTCCTCTCCCCCGAGGGGAGAGGGGACTTGCAGCACGCGCCGGGAAAGCCAGGCGGGAGGCTCGTGACGATGTCTTGCCGCCGCTGCGGCTGCGCTTATGTAATGCCGCCGTTGCGGCTAGGCTCGCGCTCGATGCAGGCCATTTCGCCCAGGAACCAATCTCGCGAGCCTCCGTTGACCTCTCACGCAACTACAAAGGAGGTCTACACCCATGAAGCACATCGCAGTTTGTGCCGCCGCCCTTATCGCCGCTTCGTCCGCGGCGTTCGCCCAGACCCAGACCAACCCGCCAGGCGGCAATGTCCCCGTGGCGCAGGGGCCTTGCGCGAAGGGCTACGATGCATCCGTGAAGGATGGCCGCATGCCGCTCAGCCCCGCGGCCATGAAATCGGTCGACACCAATAACGACGGTCGCATCAGCCGCGCCGAGTTCGACGCTGCCTGCGGCAAGCGCCTGTTCGAGAACTCGGAAAACAAGGGCTGACGCCCAGGGGCGTAGCAGGCCACACGCTGGTGGTGAGCTGGCGTGTGGCTTCTTCTTGTGCAGCGCCTCAGTTGGCGTCGCTCCGACCTGCGATCCCGAGCAGTGCTACGTTGCCGCCGGTGGCGGTGATGTCGGTGGTGCGCACCCGCTCGGTGGCGAAGCGCGCCAGATAGTTGGGCCCGCCCGCCTTGGGGCCGCTGCCCGACAGGCCCTCGCCGCCGAAGGGCTGCGCGCCCACCACCGCACCGATCTGATTGCGGTTGACGTAGAGATTGCCCACGCGCGCGTGCTCGGCGACGTAGTCGGCAACCGAGGCGATGCGGCTGTGCAGGCCGAGCGTGAGACCGTAGCCGCTGGCGTTGACGGCCTCGATCACCTTGTCGAGGTGCCCGCCCTGGAACCGCACCACGTGCAGGATGGGCCCGAACACTTCCTCCTTGAGCACGTGCGCATCGGCGATCTCGAACACCGCAGGCGTCACATAGGTGCCCCCCTCGCACTCGAAGGGAAGGGTCACGTCCACCAGCTCGGCGCCCTGCTTCTGCATGCGCAGCTTGTGCGCGTCGAG
>DATEAT010000112.1:0-2457 GCA_035288225.1 Anaerolineales bacterium
CCTCGGCGGCGGGCATGACGAGCGCGAACAGACCCTCAACGCCCTGCTGGTCGAGATGGACGGTTTCGAATGCAATGAAGGCGTCATCCTCATCGCCGCCACCAATCGCCCCGACGTTCTCGACCCGGCGCTTCTCCGCCCGGGCCGTTTCGACCGCCGCGTGGTCGTGCCACGCCCCGACATCAAGGGCCGCGAAGAGATTCTCCGCATCCACACGCGCCGCGTGCCCATCGCCGACGACGTGGACCTGTCCCTGATCGCCCGCGGCACTCCGGGCTTCTCCGGCGCCGACCTGGCCAACCTGGTCAACGAAGCCGCGCTGTGGGCGGCGCGCCAGAGCCGCAACAAGACGGTGACCATGGCCGATTTTGAAAGCTCCAAGGACAAGGTCCTGATGGGCGTCGAGCGCAAGTCCATGATCCTCTCCGAAGAGGAGAAGCGGAATACCGCCTATCACGAGGCCGGGCACGCCCTGGTCGCGGCCATGACCGCCGGCGCCGATCCCCTGCACAAGGTCACCATCATCCCGCGCGGCATGGCCCTGGGCCTGACCATGCAGCTCCCCATTGACGACAAGCATACCTATACCAAGACTTACCTCGTGGGCACTCTCACCGTGCTCATGGGCGGCCGCTCGGCCGAGGAGATTTTTCTCGGCCACATCACCACCGGCGCCGGCAACGATATCGAGCGCGCCTCCGATCTCGCCCGCAAAATGGTTTGCGACTGGGGCATGAGCGACCTGGGGCCGCTGGCCTTCGGCAAGAAGGAAGAAGCCATCTTCCTGGGCCGCGAGATCGCCCAGCATCGCGACTACTCCGAAGATACGGCCATCAAAATTGATATCGAAGTCCGCAGGATCGTGACCGCCGCCTACGAGACGGCGCGCAACATCCTCGAAACCCATCGCGACACACTCGAACGCATCGCCATGGCCTTGCTCGACAGGGAAGTGCTCGATGCCAACGATCTCAAGTTGCTCATCGAGGGCAAGCCGCTGCCGGAAAAGGTCCGGCCCGCACCGCCCGCCCCCGTCCCGCCGGCATCGCCCGTGCCCAGCGTCGAGCCCAAGCCCGCGCCGCGCCCCGAGCTGCGCCCGGCCCCCGGCTTCAGCAAGGGCTAGTGACGCCCTAAATCACGCCAGGGACGAAACACCGTAGCCCACCGCGGCAGCGGTGGGACATCATCGCGGTAACACAGGAGCCGAGTCCGCCGTGGCGGACGGCACAGGTCAACCGCTCTTCCGCCGTATTTTGCCTTCTGCTTACCGCCTTCTGCCTTCTGCCTTCTGTCTCACTCCCAACCCGCCCTATTTCCGCGAGACTTTCCGAGGCGTACAATACCCGCATGGCCAAGAAGACCGATCCGGCCCCGGCAATTGAACTCACCTGCCCGTGCTGCCAGTCGCGGCTCACCGTGGACCCGCAGCTCGCCGTTGTGCTCGCGCACGTACCGCCGCCTCGTGTCGCTCCCGACGTGAACATCTCCGACGCCGACCGCATCCTGGCCGATCAGGCGCGGCGCCGCGAAGACAAGTTCCGCGACTCCTGGGAAGCCGAACGTAACAAAGAAGACGTACTGGCGCGCAAGTTCGAAGAGGCGCTCAAGAAGGCCAAGGACCAGCCGGTGGAAAAGCCAGTCCGCGATTTCGACCTCTAACCCGGATTTCTCACCACGGGTAGTCGGATAGCGCATCTGTTCCGTACTGCCCGCGCGACAGCCCGCATGTGCCCAGGGATTCCTCAGGAGCGCATCTGAGGGAGCGCCCTCAGTTGTCTTTCCACGCGCCGAGCAAGCGCCGCAGCAGAACGAATTGACCCAGGTGGTAGGCGTTGTGGTCGGCGACCAACAGGGCTTCCCGGAGTATGGTCTGGCCGGTGCCGTGGGGGATGCGCGCAAAAAGATTCGTCGCCGTATTTTTTACCAGCGCCTCCATTTTTGTGAGGTCCCGGCGGAAGGCCTTCACGCTGGCGTCCCAGGCAGCGGCGCTGGCGGGCGCGTCACCAGCGGGCCAGTAGCCTTCCGGCCAGTCGGGCGAGACGTGCTTCGCGTCCCGAGAGAACTCCAGGATGTCCCACTGCGCGATGCGCATGTGCTCCAGCAGGCGCCACGGCGTGAACGGCAGGTTCGCAGCCCGGGCTCCTCGCAGCGCCGCGGGCAGCCCGGCGATGGCTTTGTCGAAATTCACGTGGGCGCTGCGGCCGCGCAGAAGGTTCACCAGGTGCTCGCGCAAGATCGCATCGTCCGTCTTGCGGGCTTTCCGGCCGCGGGCTGGCTGCGCAGATTTCATTTTACGATCACCTCCGTCGGTTGCGGCGAGGGGTTGATTGCAGCGCCGTGCCACGGAACCCCGCGCTGCCAAATCATTCGCAGTTTACTCTCACCGCGAATTGAGTGGAAGACTGCCGAGAAATACACTTATCCGCATCTGACCCACTACCCGCCCGCCACGGTGGT
>DATEAT010000113.1:0-7561 GCA_035288225.1 Anaerolineales bacterium
GACACTTGACTCCCTGGTATGTGGGCGCTATAATACCCATTCGCCTACGTCTGGATTGAACTCGCGTCCACCCAATTGGCCACTTTTCGTCTCTCCCCTAGAGCCAGGGGAGAAGCGTTTTCCTGCGCCCGAAGTCTAGGAGTGTCCTATGCCGCAATGGGGCCGGAAATCATACGCCCGCATCCCGGATCTGCACCCGCTGCCTAATTTAATTGAAATCCAACTCGATTCCTTCGAGTGGTTCAAGAAGGAAGGGTTGGCGGAACTGTTCGACGAGATCTCCCCGATCGAGTCGTTCAATAAGGGGATGCGCCTGTACTTTCCGGGCAACAGCCCGGAGGCCCGCGAATGGGGCCTGAAGTACTGGTTCGAAACGCCCAAGTACGGCATCGAGGAATGCCTCGAGCGCGACATCACGTTTGCCGCGCCGCTCTACGTTTCGGTCCTGCTCATTGGGCCGGAAGTGCCCGAGCCGATCAAGCAAGACATCTTCATCGGCGACTTGCCGCTGATGACCGAGAAGGGCACCTTCATTGTTAACGGCAGCGAGCGCGTGGTGGTGTCGCAGCTCATCCGCTCGCCAGGTGTGTATTTCGAAGCGGCCGAAGACCGCACCAGCGGGCGGCGCCTGGCCTCGGCCAAGCTCATCCCCGATCGCGGCGCGTGGATGGAATTCGAGACGCGAAAGTCCGACTACCTGACCCTGCGTTTCAACCGCAAACGCACGGTTCCGGTCACCATGCTCTTGCGCGCAATGACCGCCATCTCCGACGGCATCGGCGAATCGCCGCTGCGCGACGGATCGGAGGATGCCATCCGTGAGCTCTTCAAAGACGCCGATTCCAACCCCGACCGCTCCTACATTGAAAACACCCTCAAGCAGGAACCGACCTGGGAAGTGAAAGAGGGGCGCACCATCGCCGACGAGGCGCTGATCGAGTTCTATAAGCGCATGCGCCCGGGCGATCCCTCGACGCTCGACAACGCGCGCCAGTACTTGCGCGAGCAGCTTTTCGACCAGCGCCGCTACGACCTGGAGCGGGTGGGGCGTTACAAGCTCAACCAAAAGCTCGACTTGCACAGCCACGTGCGCCTCAGCCACCGCACGATAACCACCTGGGACATCGTGCGCCTTATCGAGCGCCTGATCCTCATTAACAACGGGCTGGAGCAGCCGGACGACATCGACCACCTGGGCAACCGCCGGGTGAAGACGGTGGGCGAGCTGATTCAGAACAAGATGCGCATCGGCCTGCGGCGCACCGAACGGGTGGTGCGCGAACGCATGTCGATTCGCGATCAGGAATCGGTCTCGCCGATGAACCTGATCAACATCCGCCCGATCGTGGCCGCCGTGCGTGAGTTCTTCGGGTCGAGCCAGCTTTCGCAGTTCATGGATCAGACCAACCCGCTGGCCGAACTGCGCCACAAGCGGACCCTCTCGGCCCTCGGCCCGGGCGGCCTGCGGCGCGAGCGGGCCGGCTTCGACGTGCGCGACGTGCACCACTCGCACTACGGGCGCATCTGCCCGATTGAGACGCCCGAAGGCCCGAACATCGGCCTGATCGGGCGCCTGGCCTCGTACGCCAAAGTGAATCCCTTCGGCTTCATCGAAACCCCTTACCGCAAGGTGTATCGCACGCTCCCGGCCGGCAACCCGCAGCTCATCGGTCGCCATCTGCGCGAGGATGTGGCCGACGCCAATGGCAAGACGATCGGGCGGGCCGGGGAGATGATCAGCGCAGATGTGGCCAAGAAGCTGACCGCGCGCGGCGGCGAAGTGCTCATCGTGCCCATGGTGTCGAACGAGGTGGTTTACCTCTCGGCCGACACCGAGGATAAGTTCATCATCGCCCAGGCCAACGCCCCGCTCACTCCGGAGGGCGAGTTCGTGCGCCAGCGCGCCTCATGCCGCAATCACTCACGCTTCCTGTTTTCCTCGCCCGAGCAAATCGATTACATGGACGTTGCCCCGCGCCAAATCGTGGGCATCTCCGCCGGGCTGATTCCCTTCCTCGAGCACGACGATGCCAACCGCGCACTGATGGGCTCGAACATGCAGGCTCAGGCTGTCCCGCTCATCCGCCCAGAGGTGCCCGTGGTGGCCACGGGTATCGAACCGCAGGCGGCGCTCGACTCCGGGCAGGTGATTCTCGCCGATGTCGAAGGCCAGGTGATTTCGGTCACCAGCGAGCAAATCGTCGTCCAGGCCGGCAGCCGCAAGCGCACCTACAAGCTGCGGAAGTACACCCGCTCCAACCAGAGCACGTGCATCGACCAACGCCCGGCGGTGGTCAAGGGGCAGCGCGTTCGCTCCGGCGACGTCATTGCCGACTCGTCGTCGACCGAATTGGGCGAACTGGCCCTCGGCCAAAACGTGGTAGTGGCCTTCCTCTCGTGGGAGGGCGGCAACTACGAAGACGCGGTGCTCATCTCGGAACGCCTGGTTCAGGAAGATAAGTTCACCTCGATCCACATCGAAAAGCACGAGGTGGAAAGCCGCGACACCAAGCTCGGGCCGGAAGAAATCACTTACGACATCCCCAACGTAGGTGAAGAGGCCCTCAAAGACCTCGACGAGCACGGCATCGTGCGCATCGGCGCCGAGGTGGGGCCCAACGACATTCTGGTCGGCAAGATTACCCCCAAGGGCGAAAAGGAACTCTCGCCGGAGGAGAAACTCCTGCGGGCTATCTTCGGAGAGAAATCGCGCGATGTGAAAGACACCTCGCTGCGTCTGCCGCACGGCGAGCGCGGCAAGGTGGTGGATGTGCGGGTCTTCACGCGCGACGAGCACCACGACCTGCCGGCGGGCGTGGAGAAAATGGTGCGCGTGGCCGTCGCCCAGCGGCGCAAGATCACCGAGGGCGACAAGATGGCCGGGCGCCACGGCAACAAAGGCGTGGTTTCCAAAGTCGTGCCGGTTGAAGACATGCCCTTCCTCGACGACGGGACGCCGGTCGACATCATCCTTAACCCGCTGGGCGTTCCCGGACGCATGAACATCGGGCAAATCCTCGAGACGCACCTCGGCTGGGCCGCCACCCATCTCGGGTTCCGCGCCACCTCGCCCGTGTTCGACGGCGCGGACGAGATCGAGATCGAGGCGGAACTGGCGCGAGCCTGGCTTATCGATCAATCCTGGGCGGAAATGACTCGCCGTGCGTGGGAATGGATGGCCAAGCAAGGTGTCGACAGCGAAACGATGATGGATGACGACGAGGTGCGGCGACTGTACCTTGAAGATTGGCTGCCGCGCCGCGGATTCAAGTCGGACCTGATTGCGACGGACGCGACCTATGCCCGCCGCGCGGCGCTTTCCGAATGGCTGCGCGAAAAGAACATCAAGGCCGAGGATGTGCTGGTGTACGAGGACTCGAAACTGCCGCGACTGGCGCAAACTGCGGTGGACGAACAGGCCGTGGCGGTCGGGCTGCGCTTGTGGCTGGCCAGCCTGGGGGTCGATGCCGGCGGGGCCGACTTGGCCGGGCTGCGCCAGAAATCGGAGGAGCACACCCTGGCCACCGGCACGCCCTCCCCCATCCTCGGCAAGCAAGCCCTGCGCGATGGGAAGTCCGGCCAGGCCTTCGACCAACCGGTCACCGTGGGCGTGATGTACATGCTCAAGCTGCATCACCTGGTGGAAGACAAGATCCACGCCCGCTCGACCGGCCCGTACTCGCTCGTCACGCAACAGCCGCTGGGCGGCAAGGCGCAATTCGGCGGCCAGCGCTTCGGCGAGATGGAAGTGTGGGCGCTGGAGGCCTACGGCGCCGCATATACGCTGCAAGAAATGCTGACGGTCAAGTCGGACGACGTCCAGGGCCGGGTCAAGGCCTATGAGGCGATCGTCAAGGGCGAGAAGATAGAAGAGCCTGGCATTCCGGCCTCCTTCCGCGTGCTGGTCAAGGAGTTGCAGAGCCTCGGGCTCTCGGTCGAGGCCGTAGGCGAGGGCGGGGAGACCGTGCGCTTCGGCAAGGACGAGGAAAAGGCCCGCCCACCGCGTATCGGATTTGGCTTGCTCTCATTGGATGGGGACTGACCCTTCGGCGCGGAGCCCGGCCCGTTGGCTTGACGCGTGCCAGGCCACGTGGTAGAATTGATGCCCGTCGTATGAATCTGGCCGAGTGGGCGGGTTCGTCGGCCCTCTCGAATTGAATAGCGAATCGCCTGGGGCGAGGCCATCGCGTACTCTCGATGGCCTCCCCTACTGCCAAGGACAAGCTCGGAAAGGCCCACGGCCGGACGGAATGCCCGGCGTGGCTGTTAGGGAGGCTGAAATTGCCGACGACTAACCAGCTCGTGCGCAAGGGGCGCAGCACCAAGCGGGCCAAGAGCAAGGCGCCCGCCCTGCTGTACACGCTCAACTCACGCCGCCAGCGCCGCATTCGCCAACCGCGCGGGGCGCCACAGAAGCGCGGCGTGTGCACGATCGTACGCACCATGACTCCCAAAAAGCCGAACTCGGCGCTGCGCAAGATCGCGCGCGTGCGCCTGACCAACGGCATTGAGGTCACCGCCTATATTCCCGGCGAAGGACATTCGCTGCAGGAACACTCGGTGGTGCTGGTGCGCGGCGGACGCGTCAAGGATTTGCCCGGCGTGCGCTACCACATCGTGCGCGGAACGCTCGACGCCACCGGTGTCGACGCGCGCCGCCAGAGCCGCTCGAAGTACGGCAACAAGCGCCCGAAGGAATCCGGCAAGTAAGCTGCCGGGTGGACTCACGGCTAGGGAGCAAAGACGATGGCGCGACGTGAACGGGCAGTCAACCGGCCAACCCCGCCGGACATTCGCTACAGCAGCCTCGTCGTCCAGAGGATGATTCACCTGGTCATGCGGCGGGGCAAGAAGAGCACCGCCGCCTCGATCGTCTACGGTGCCTTCGACCTGGTGCAGGAACGCAGTAAGCGCGAGCCGATGGAAATCTTCGAGGAAGCGCTGAAGAACGTCGCCCCGAGCGTCGAGGTCAAGCCGCGGCGGGTGGGCGGCGCCACGTACCAGGTGCCGGTCGAGGTGGAGCCTGGGCGGCGCGAGAGCCTGGCCATGCGCTGGCTCATCGCCGCCAGCCGGGCGCGCGGCGGCAAGTCGATGCGCGAGAAGCTGGCCGGGGAACTGTTGGATGCGGCCGGCAACACAGGCACGGCGGTCAAGCGCCGTGAGGAAGTGCACAAGATGGCGGAGGCCAACCGCGCCTTCGCCCATTACCGCTGGTAACGAGGGCAAGCGAATTATCTGGCGGACAGCGCGGCTCGCAGGGAGAGCCAGGCAGCACGTTCGACCGGAAACATGCGCTGCACGGGTCGCCGAAAGAGACGTAGATGCCACGCCAGATCCCGCTCGAGAGAGTCCGCAATATCGGCATCATCGCTCACATTGATGCCGGTAAGACCACGACTACGGAACGAGTCCTGTTCTACACCGGGCGGACGCACCGCCTGGGCTCGGTCGACGAAGGCACGACCGTCACCGATTGGATGGAACAAGAGCGCGAGCGCGGCATCACCATCGTGGCGGCTGCGGTCAGCGCCGAGTGGCGCGGCTACTTTGTCAATCTGATCGATACCCCGGGGCACATCGACTTCACCGCCGAAGTGCA
The DNA here is from genome assembly GCA_035288225.1 of Anaerolineales bacterium. Classification (GTDB taxonomy): domain Bacteria; phylum Chloroflexota; class Anaerolineae; order Anaerolineales; family RBG-16-64-43; genus RBG-16-64-43. The sequence goes on from DATEAT010000113.1 coordinate 5,600, forward strand.
GCGTTCGTTGCAGGTGCTGGATGGCGGGGTGGTGGTGTTCGACGCGGTGCAGGGCGTCGAACCCCAGAGCGAAACGGTCTGGCGCCAGGCCGACCGCTACGGTGTGCCGCGCATCTGCTTCATTAACAAAATGGATCGGGTAGGGGCCTCCTTCGAGCGCTCGGTCGAGAGCATCAGGGAGCGCCTGGGCGCGAACCCCATCCCCATTCAATTGCCGATCGGCGCGGAATCCTCGTTTCGGGGCGTGATCGATCTCTTGGCCGGCGAATCCATTCTGTACCCCGACGAACTGGGTGCGGCGCCCGAGCGTGGTCCGATCCCGCCGGAACTGGAACCGCTCGTGGCAACGCAGCATGCGCGCATGGTCGAGAAAATCGCCGAGACGGACGAGGCCCTGACCCTCAAGTACCTTGAGGGCAAGCCCATCGCCGCGGACGAGCTGCGGGCAGCCTTGCGCCGGGCGGTGATTGCCGGCACGGCGGCGCCCGTGCTGTGCGGGTCGGCGCTGCGCAACAAAGGCATCCAGTCGGTGCTCGACGCGGTGTTGGATTTCCTTCCCTCCCCGCTCGACATCCCGGCCGTGCGCGGCGTGCATCCGTCCACCGGTGAGGAAGAAATTCGCCCGGCCGACGAGAGCGCACCCCTTAGCGCGCTGGTGTTCAAGATTGTGACCGACCCGTATGTCGGGCGGCTGGCTTACTTCCGCGTGTACTCGGGAAAAATCATCCAGGGTACGACGGTCTTCAATTCGACCAAGGGCAAGCGCGAGCGCGTCGGGCGTCTGATCCGCATGTATGCCGACCGGCGCGAGGAAATGACCGAGATCCTGGCAGGCGACATCGCCGCGGTGCTGGGCATGAAAGACACCTTCACCGGGGATACGTTGTGCGCCACGAGTAACCCGATTGTCTTGGAGAACATTTCCTTCCCCACCCCGGTGATCATGGTGGCGATCGAGCCGCGCAGCGCGGCCGACCAGGACAAACTCGCGCAGGCGATGCAGAAGCTCTCGGAAGAGGACCCCACCTTCCAGGTGCGGGTCGACGAGAACACCGGCCAGACGATCATCGCCGGCATGGGCGAGCTGCACCTGGACGTGCTGGTCGATCGCATGCGCCGCGAGTTCAACGTCCAGGCCAATGTCGGCCGGCCGCGCGTGGCCTACAAGGAATCGATTACCCGCGCGGTGCCCAAGCTGGAGTACCGCTACGTCAAGCAGACCGGCGGACATGGCCAGTACGGGCACGTGGTGCTCTCGCTCGAACCGGGCGTGCCCGGCTCGGGCATCACGTTCGAAAACAAGATCATCGGCGGGTCGATCCCGCGCGAATACATCCCCGGGGTCGAGAAGGGTGTGCGCGAGGCGGGTGAGGCCGGCGTGCTGGCCGGGTATCCGGTTGTGGATATCGCCGTCAAGCTGATCGACGGCTCGTACCACGAAGTGGACTCGAGCGAAATGGCTTTCAAGATGGCCGGCTCGCTGGGCTTCAAGGAAGGCGTGCAGCGCGGCGCGCCGGTGTTGCTCGAGCCGGTGATGCGGGTCGAGGTGGTTACGCCGGAGGAATATCTGGGCGACATCATGGGCAACCTTGCGGCCCGGCGCGGAAACATCCTGGGCATTGAGCCTCGTCCGGGCGCGGCCCAGGCGGTGCGGGCCGTAGTGCCGCTGGCGGAAATGTTCGGCTATGCCACCCAGCTGCGCTCCTCCACTCAGGGACGCGGGGTGTTCACGATGGAGTTCGACCATTATCAGGCGGTGACCCAAGAGGTCGCCGACAAGGTTATCAAGGCCTAAGCGGCCATCGCTGCACCGACGTCGAGCAGGAGGACGTAACATGTCGAAGGCGAAGTTTGTACGCAACAAGCCGCATCTGAACGTGGGGACGATGGGGCACATTGACCACGGGAAGACGACCTTGACGGCGGCGATCACGAAGGTAAGCCAGATGCTGGGCAAGGCGC
>DATEAT010000114.1:0-21421 GCA_035288225.1 Anaerolineales bacterium
CCAATCGCCACGCCTCAGAATGGGGATGACGGTTTGGTCGCGCGGGAAGTCGGAATACACCCCTCGTTCGAGACCCGCCAGGAGTATCTGCTGAGGCTGCAGGCGCGCCGCGAGATAGCCGAAGGTGGCCTCGGTCGAGGCGATCATCCCACCTCGCTCCTGGTCAAGCATGACGTCGCCATAGACCACGGGAATGAGGCCGCCCTCCAGCGCCATGCGCAGGGGCTCGCTGGGCAGGGCCATCACCCGCCCGGATTGGCCAATGCCTCCCGAGGAGGGCGAGAAGCGCATGACGGGGAGGCCGGCTTCGGCGAACACATCAATGACAATGCGGTTGAGGAGATCTGCCACGCGCCATACTTCGGCCATGCCACGCCACTCGCCGGGAGTGCTCACGCCGCGGGCCGTCCCGTAGCGCTGGGCCTCGACGTGGCCAAACGAGCCCGAACCGTGGCCGAGCACCAGCGCCAAGTCCGGCCGCTGTTCACGCGCCTGCGCGACCTCAGCCGCCAGACGCTGGATGACATCCCGGCGAGCCGTGCGCGGGCTGGATTTGTCGGTAATCAAGGAGCCGCCAAGTTTGAGGAAGACGAGCATGCGATCCAGCCTGAGAGGGGCCAGGCGGCAGGCGGGGCGCGCTGGGCGTGCGCGTCAGCCGCGAGTCACCCGCAGGATGCTTTCTTGAACCCGAGCGACGACCATATCCAGCGCCACGCGGTTGAAACCGCCCTCGGGAATGATCAGGTCGGCGTAGCGCTTGGAGGGTTCAACGAATTCGAGGTGCATCGGCCGAACCGTCGTCAGGTATTGACGAATGACCGACTCGATTGTCCGCCCGCGTTCGGCAATATCCCGCTGCAGGCGGCGAATGAAGCGCAAGTCGGGATCGGTGTCGACGAAGATCTTGATATCGAACAAGCTTCGCAGTTCCGGGTCGGCGAAAATGAGGATGCCCTCGACGAGCAGAATGCGCCGCGGGCCGACCTGGCGCTTTTCCACCCGTCGCGCATGGGTCGTGAAATCGTAGACCGGCATATCGATCGACCGCCCCGCCTGCAGTTCGCGAAGATGGGTGACGAGCAGCGGCGTGTCGAGTGAGTCCGGATGATCGAAGTTGAGGCTCTCGCGCTGGGTGGGAGGCAGGTCGGCCAGGTCCTTGTAGTACGCGTCGTGGGCAATGTAAGCCACGCTGCCTTCCGGCACGTCACCCAGGATCGTCTGCGCCACGGTGGTCTTGCCCGACCCAGTGCCGCCGGCGATGCCGATGGTCAGACACGACGAGTTCTTCATGCGGTGATTATACCCAGCTTGAGGCGCGCCCACGATGGGCCCGCGAGGGGCGTCACCCGCGCCGGCATCGAAACAAAAAACGCCCTTGCGGGCGAGAGCCACGGAAGGGAATCGAACCCTTAACCGATCGCTTACGAAGCGATTGCTCTACCGATTGAGCTACCGTGGCACGCCGCGGATTATACCACCCGCGGCACAGCTTTCGACCTCGCGGCGAAGCCCGGTTCGCTGGCGGGGGACACCCGAGAGGCAATCGTCCAGCGGGCATTCAGCGCCGCTGGACGATTGTGACCTGGGGGAGGCCAGCGCGAAGCGCCGCGTGTCCGGCTAAGCGGCGACCGTCTGCCGGTTCTCTTCGTCGGCCACCCGGATTCCTTCGGCCTCGCGCACCCGGGAAAGGATCAGAATGCCGCCGATGAAGAAGATGATCAGCGAGACGATGCTCAGGCGGCTCGAGCCCATCAGCTGGCCCACGAAGGCGAACAGAAACGGGCCGGCGATGCCGGCGAGCTTGCTCGAGACATCATAGAATCCGAAGAACTCCGCACTGCGCGCCCTGGGGGCCATGACTCCAAACAGGCTGCGAGAGAGCGCCTGGGTGCCCCCCTGCACCATACCGACCGCGAACGCCAGCACCCAAAAGTGCCAGGCCTGGCTGATGAAGTACCCGGCGATGGCAATCAGGGTGTACCACCCTAGACCGAGCATGATCGAGCGCTTGGTGCCGAGCCGTTTGCTCATCTTGCCGAAAAGCAGTGAGAAGGGAATGCCTACGAACTGGGTCATCAGCAGCGCACCGATGAGCGATGTATCGCCGATGCCGATCTCGGCGCCGTAGATTGTGGCCATCTTGATGATGGTTCCAATGCCGTCGTTGTAAAGCCAGAAGGCCATGAGGAAGAAGAACAACTGCCGGTAGCGGCGCATCTCGCCGAAGGTCTGCCCCAGCCGGCGGAACCCGGCGGTCAGCGGGTTGACTCCCTGGCCGATGCCCCTGGTATTGGCGGCGGGCTCCGGAACTAAGCGCAGCAGCGGGATCGTGAACACCGCCCACCAGACAGCCACGCTCAGGAACGACAGCCGCGCGCCCAGCGTCCCGGGGAGCAACTGAATCATCAGGACGTTCACCGCCAGCAGCAATCCACCGCCCAGGTAGCCGAGCGCGTAGCCCTTGGAGGAGACGAAGTCCATGTCTTCCGGTTTGGCCACATGCGGCAGGAGCGAATCGTAGAAGATGGCGGCGCCAGCGAAACCCAGGCTGCCAAGAGAAACGAGGATCAGCGCGCGCAGCCAATCGCCTTGCTCGACCGAGAAGAGAAGCGCGGTGGTGACGATGCCCAGCCCGGCGAAAAGGCCGAGCAGCCGCTTCTTCTTGCCGGTGTAGTCGGCGATGCTGCCGAGCAACGGCGCCAGCAGCGCGCTCACCAGCAGTGAGATGGCAGCGGCGTAGCCCCAATAGACGGTGGCCGTGTTGCCGCCCAACTGGCTGCCCGCAACGCGTGCGAAATAAACCGGCAGCACGGCCGCCTCCACCGTTGTGGAAAAGGCCGAGTTGCCCCAGTCGTACAGACACCACGCATTCACTACGCGTGTGTAGGCGCGCTTGGCCTCCTGGGTCAGCGCTGTCGTAGTCATGGCTGTGTTCCTCCCCGTACGCTGGATGAGGCAGACGGATGGATCACGGCTGGCGCGCGGGCGGAGCCGCGCCGCCACTCTGATCGTCGCGGCGCAACCGCGCCATGTAGAAGCGATCGATGAGTAGATCGACCAGGCCGGCCATGGAGGCATTGATGACGGCCAGCCAGCCCATGTACCACGGAATCACCAGCATCCGCCGCGGCCGGCGCGCCAGGCCGACGATGCGATCACCGACCTCCTGCGCCGAACGCCGCAGACGGCGGGCCATCGCGATTTCGGTGCGCGAGTCGCGCCGCAGGTGCAGCCCGAATTCGGTCGCTACCGGTCCGGGACAGAGCAGGCAGACTGCGATGCCGAAGGGTCGCACCTCGCGCCGCAGCGCCTCGCTCATCCCGCGCAAGCCGAATTTGGCTGCCGAGTAGACCGTGTATGTCGGCGCGGCGATGAGCGCCGCCACCGAGGCCACATTGATGATACAGCCGCTGCGCTGGCGGATCATCGTGGGCAGGATGGCCCGCGTGAGCAGGAGTGGCGCAACCAGGTCGAGCATGATCTGCGCCACCACGTCATCCGCAGGGTCGAGTTCCTCCAGCCAACGCAACCGTCCGAAGCCTGCATTGTTGACCAGGACATCGATGCGGCCGCGCCAGTCCCGCGCCTTCGCGGCCAGGTCCTCGAGCTCGCGCATCTGAGACAGGTCGGCGGGTACGACGAGGATTTCGCAACGGGATGAAGAGGTTCGCAGCCGTTCCGCCAGCGCCTGCAACCGGTCTTCGCGGCGCGCCGTCAGAATTAGATGCGCGCCGGCCGCAGCGAACGCCAGCGCCGCCGCTTCTCCAATCCCAGACGATGCCCCGGTGATGAGAACGACTTTCCCGTCGAGGGACGACATGCCAGGCACGCTGCTATCTCTCACGATCCTCGAGAACGGCTCGAGCGCGCCGCGCAGACGGGCTCATGCTCTCCGGGCGCAGGCAAACGTGCCACATGGTCACAAGGGGAGGAACCCCGCGCTAGCGTTTCTGGGGCGGAAAGCGCGTCGGGCACAAGCACCTCTAGCCTGCCCGGGTTCGCGCTGCACGCGGCGCGCGGCGCACTCGCGGTCGGCGAGGCGTGGTCGCCTTGCGTTTTACCTCGCGCGGCTTGGCCTCCGCCTTGGCGCGCAGCGGGCCGCGCACCGACACGGCCAGGACCTCATCCATGTGCGTCACCAGCCGCAGGTCCATATCCTGGCGAACTTTGGCAGGCACTTCCACCAGGTCCTTCTCGTTACGCGCAGGAAGAATGACCGTCTTCAACCCGATCCGGTGTGCGGCGAGCACCTTCTCGCGCACGCCTCCCACGGGCAAGACGCGCCCGCGCAGCGTGATCTCGCCGGTCATGCCCACTTCCTTCCTCACCGGCCGGCCGGTGAAGGCCGAAATGAGCGCAGTCCCCATGGTGATGCCGGCGCTCGGCCCATCCTTGGGGATGGACCCTTCCGGGACGTGGATGTGAACGTCGGTCTTTTCGAAGCGCGCGGCCTCGATGCCCCACTCGCGGGCCCGCGATTTGAGGTACGACAGCGCAGCTTGCGCGCTTTCCTGCATCACCTCGCCCACTTGACCGGTGATTTGGATGCCGCCCTTGCCTTCCACCAGAATGACCTCGACCGGCATGGTGTCGCCCCCGGCTTCGGTCCAGGCCAAGGCGGTGGCCACGCCCACCTCGTCGCGCTTCTCCGCCTCCAACTGAAAGTACTGCGGCGGACCGAGGTACTTGGGCAGGCTGGCCGGCGACACGCGCGTCGGCAGTCGATGCCCTTCGGCCTTCTGCCGCGCGATCTTGCGGCACACGCGAGCGATCTCGCGCTCGAGGTTGCGCACGCCCGCCTCCCAGGTGTACTCGCGGATGATGCGCCGAACACTCAGGTCGGGGATGGTGAGGCGTTCGCCGCTCAGTCCATTCTCGCTGATCTGGCGTGGCAGCAGGAACTGACGGGCGATGGCCAGCTTCTCTTCCTCGATGTAACCGGGGAACTCGATCACTTCCATCCGGTCAAGCAGCGCGGAGGGCACCGGGCCCAGGGTGTTGGCCGTGGTAATGAACATAACCTTCGCGAGATCGAAGGGAACATCGAGGTAGTGGTCATCGAATGCGTGGTTCTGCTCCGGGTCGAGCACTTCCAAGAGCGCGGCGGCCGGGTCGCCGCGGAAATCGGCACCCAGCTTGTCGATCTCGTCGAGCATGAACAACGGGTTGACGATCGCCGCGCGGCGCATCGTCTGCAAGATGCGCCCGGGGAGCGCGCCGATGTACGTTCGGCGGTGCCCGCGAATCTCGGCTTCATCACGTATGCCGCCCAAGGAGACGCGCACGAAGCGACGCCCGAGCGCCTCGGCAATCGAGCGCCCGAGCGAGGTCTTCCCAGTTCCGGGCGGCCCAACAAAGCACAGGATGGGCTGACGCATGCTCTCGGGCGAGAGGCTGCGCACCGCTATGTATTCGAGTATCCGTTCCTTGGCTTTGGGCAGGCCGTAGTGCTGCGCATCCAACACCTCCGCCGCATGGCGAACATCGAGGTTATCGTCGCTGGCTTTCTCCCACGGAAGCTCGATCAGCCAGTCGAGATAGGTGCGCACGATAGCTACCTCGGGCGCCATGGAAGGCATTTGCTCGAGACGCTCGATTTCCTTGCGCGCTTTCTTGTCGACTTCCTCGGGCATGTGCGCGGCGGCGACCGCCTCACGCAACTGGGTCAACTCCTGAGTCCAACTGTCGGCCTCGCCCAGCTCGTTCTGGATGGCCTTCATCTGCTCGCGCAGGTAGTACTCGCGCTGCGAACGGTCAACTTCGCTTTGCACCCGGGTGTGGATGCGGCTCTCAAGCTCGAGCACATCCAGCTCGCGCCCAAGGATGACGCTCAGGCGCTGCAGGCGCGTGTTAGGGTCGATCGTCTCGAGCATTTCCTGGCGGTCGGAAAGCGGCACGCCCAACGCGGAGGTGATCAGATCCGCCAGCCAGCCCGGTTCGTCCACGTTCATGGCGAAGACGTAAGCCTCTTCGGGCAGGCTGCGATTGAGCTGGACGACCTTTTCGAAGAGGGCCAGCACGGCGCGCATCATGGCTTCGGTCTCGCGCGTTCGCTGCTGTGATTCGAAGATCGGCCGAGCACGGGCGCGCAGGTAGGGCTGAGTCTGGGTGAATTCAACCACCTGGATACGGCGGCGGCCTTGGGCCAGGACGGTGGTCGAGCCATCCGGCATGTGTAGCACCCGGCCAACGGCCGTCTCGCAGCCGACGGGGTAAAGGTCCTCCGGCCCGGGCTCCGCGATTTCCGCGTCGCGCTGAGCCAGCGCCACCAGGGTCTCCCCCGCGGCATGGGCCGCCTCGAGCGCGGCCAAGGTCGTTTCGCGGCCAACGAAGAGCGGCGTCACCATGCGCGGGAAGAGCACCATGTCGCGCAGGGGAAGCACAGCGCAACTGATCAGGCCCTCGGCGTCAACGGTGGCGTCGCGAATGCGCTGCAGTTCCTCGGTGCGGTGTCCCAGCACCTCGGCGAACTCGGTGCGCATTTGCCACTCGCGGAATTCATGCCCAGTCATCGTCACTGCTTGTCAGAGGCACACGCCTCTCCTCCCTGCGGGCTGCGCGGCGCTGCGCCTCACGCTCCCAGACCTGCGGCCAATCGCGCAGCACGTCGGCCGATACAAACATGCTCCCCGCCGAGAGCACCACATCCTCATCGGAGGCGTTCTCCAGCGCCCGCGCCAGAGCCTCGCCGACCGGAACAACCGCTTCAGCCGGGCAGCCTCGGGCGCGGATGCGTTCCACCAAGTCGTCCGTCTCCGACGCGCGCGGATGTTCGGCGTGAGTTACGAAGACGAGCGACACCCGCGGAACCAGTTCGTCCAGAATGCCGTTGATATCTTTGTCGGCCGACGCGCCGAAAATCAGAATTACCCGCCGCGCGGGGAAGTAATCATCGAGCGCGGTCCGCAGGCGCCGCGCCGAATCGCGGTTGTGGGCCGAGTCGGCCACCACGAAGGGCGCCCGGTGCAGGATTTGGAAGCGAGCCGGCCATTCAACGGTTTGGAATCCCTCGCGGATGGCTTCCTCGGAAACGTGCAGCCCCCGCCCGTTGGCCACCTGCAGCGCGGCATAGGCCACCGTGGCGTTGATCACCTGGTGGTATCCCAGGAGCGGGATGTCGAAGCGCGGCGGAACCCATTCCCACTGCTGGGGCTGACTGCGTTCCAGATATTCGTTGACGCGCTCCTGGGAGGCCGCCGACCAAATGGTAAGCGATTGCCCGTCGAGCGAGTGACGCAGTGGCGCAAAGAGCCAATCGCGGCCGACCAGGACCAACGGCGATTGACGTTCTTCGGCAATGGACTTGAGCACACGCAGCGCCTCGCTCTCCTGGGGTGCGCTAACCAACGGCACCCCGGGTTTCACGATGCCGGCTTTCTCACGCGCGATTTCCGCCAGGGTGTGGCCGAGCAAATGGGTGTGGTCGTACGAGAGTGAGGTGATCACCGACACCAGCGGCTGAACGACATTGGTCGCATCCAGCCGGCCCCCCAGGCCGACCTCGATGACCGCCACCTCGGCCTTTTCCGACGCGAAGAACATGAAGGCCAGCGCGGTGGTGATCTCAAATGTCGTCAGCCCCGGCACCTTGGCCACCCCAGGACGTATCTGCTCGGTCAGTTCGCTCAACCGCTCATGTGGAATGGCGTGCCCATTGAACTGGATACGCTCTGAGAAATCCACCAAGTGCGGGGACGTGTAAAACCCCGTCTGGTACCCGGCCGCTCGCAAGGCGGAGGCGGTGAGAGCCGACACCGACCCCTTGCCTTTGGTGCCAGCGACGTGGATGACCGGATACGCCTCTTGCGGATTGCCCAGCAGGTCGAGCAACACGCGCATGCGGTTCAGGTCGAAGGTCTGCGGCGAGTAGCGGTAGGTCCGCTGCAAGCTGTAGTCGACGTATGAATACAGATAGTCGAGCGCGTCGTCGTACGTCATGCGGCTCATGGAAGGCATTCTAACCGTTGGGGAGATTGGCGACAAGACTCGCGTACCCGGCCGTCATCGATCGAGAAGCATGGGCATCGGGGCTGCGGGCGCGCCTCGCACGTTTCAGGGGTGGCTGGGGAGGGACAGCCTGAACACGCTGCCCTTGCCCAACTGGCTCTCGGCCCAGGCCCGCCCGTGGTGCCACTCGGCCACCGAACGAACAATGGCCAACCCCAGACCCCAGCCGCGCCTTTCATCGAGCTCCGGGCGGGTCCCCTGGTAGAACCGTTCGAAGAGGCGCGGCATGTCGGCCGCTGCAATCCCCGCGCCGCTGTCTTCCACCGCGAAGGCTACCTGGCCCTGCGCCGCTTCGACACGCAGGTGCACCACGCCTCCCGCGCGGTTGTAGCGGATGGCGTTGTCGATCAGGTTGCCCAGGGCGCGTTCGAGCAACGAAGCATCTGCCGTCAGCCTCGGTACGCTCTCGGGAATGTCTAGCTCGAGACGCACGTTGTGGCTAACCGCCTCCGGGCGATACTCCTCCAGCAGCGCCTCGAGCAAAGCCCGCACGTCAATGGCGGCGGCATGGGCTTCGATCCCCTTTTCAATTCGGCCCAAGTCGAGGAGATCGCCGACCAGCCGCGCCATTCCACGCACGCCATCCCGAATGCGTCCCACGTATTCCTTCTGCGCGGGATTCAGCGGGCCGAGCATCTCGAGCATGTTGACATGGCCGTCGACCAGCGTCAGTGGACGGCGCAGGTCGTGGCTCACAGTATTGACGAATTCGGTCTTGAGGTCTTCGAGTTCGCGGAATCGGGTTACATCCTGCAACAGGCAGACTTGGCCGAGGGAAGGCGAGTGCGGCCCGGGCACCGGACGCGTTGTGGCCAGAAGGCGCATGCCGCTCGGCGCCGCAAACTCAACCGTGCGGCCCTCCGGACCGGCCTCGGCGAGTGCCTCGGCTAACCCGCCGTGCGGGCTGCGGCCCACCAGTTCACCCGCCCCAGGGAGAGCCGCCCCCAACATCGATCGCGCCGCGGCATTGGCAAACGTCACGTGCCCCTCGGCATCGGTCATTAGCACGCCGTCCGGAATGGCGGCCAGGATGGTCGCCAGCTGCTGCCGCTCGCCCTCGGTGGCTTCGAGCAACCCGGCGTTGGTGACGGCCAAAGAGGCCTGGCCGGCCAGCCCGCTCAACAATTCGACGACGCCGGCATCGAAGACCTGCGGCTGGCGGAAGGCGAGCCACATCGCCCCATAGAACTTATCGGCATGCGAGAGGCGCAGCGCGATCAACGCACCGATCTGACCGGCCAACGAAGCCGGGAAGAAGTCCTCCGCCTTGGTCACATCCGCCACCAACCACGGCGATCGATCTCGAACGCGCGAGAGAACGTATTCATCGAGGGAGGCCATGGTGCCCGCCAGTTCGCCGGCCGCCACCTCCGGATACTTTTCGGGCGGGCGGCGGCCCCAGGCCACGACGATGCGCGCGCCCTGGGCCGTGGAGGAGGATAGCGCGCTTTGCAGGATGGGTAGGCAGGCCGGCAGGAGTTCAAGATGCGTGGCCACGCCCTGGCTGGCCTGCAGCAGCAAGTCCTGATCGCGGATCTGGCGGTGAAGGTTCTGACGCATGAGTTCAAAGGTGCGCCCGAGCGCGGCGAATTCATCGTCGCCGCTCACCGCGATGCGCCGGTCGAGGTCGCCGCCCGCGAGTGCACTGGCGGCGTGCACCAATTGCCGCAACGGGCGCGTGATGCGCTGGGCGATGAGGATCACGATCATCTGAGTGACCAGCGTGACCAGCAGGGTCAAGAGGCCGATCTGCCCCCCTGCGGCGAGCGAGGTGCTGAGCGCGGCTGCCTCCGGCACGCGCAGCGCGACGTGCCACTCCGGATAGCTGAGCGGTAGGACGTAGGTCAGCCGCCGATGGCCGTCGGAGGTCGTGCCGAAATACCACGCTCCGCCCTGCGCATCCTCCCCGGCGGGTTGCTCCTCCGCCCACGGCTCGGCGGTTGAGGGATACAGGACGACGTAGTTGCGATCGAGCAACACGCCGCTCGAGTGAGGCAGGCTGGCGAGAGCCGCCTGGACCGGCGCCAATAAGGGATTGATGTCGAAGGATGTGCGTCCAACGAGAATGCCCAGCGGACGTCCCGGCGGGATCGCCACAGGCTGAATCATTTCCAGCCACGGATTCGATGAGCCGCTGATGTCGACCCAACCCAGCCAGGGGGATCCGCCAAGGGCCACGCTGCAGCCCTCGGCCTCGACCAACGAGCTACAGAACGGGTCGGCCAGGGCAGGCACGCTGGCGCTCGCCACGCCGGCCTCGGTCAGGAAGGCGAGTTGTTGGAAGTACGGCGGCTGGCGCAGCCGGTCGGCGAAGTACGCCGCGAGCGAATCCGGACGATCGGCCAGGCGTGCCACGTCGCCCGCCATATCCTCGAGCAGCGTCTGCCCGGTCATGATGGCGGCCGGAAGTGTTTCCGCGGCATGGCTGGAGGCCAGTCGCGCCTGGGTCAATAGCTCACCCCGCGCCTGCTGGCGCGTCTGAATCACAACAGCCGCGAGGATGACCGCCGCCATGAGCGTCAGTGGCACGGTGACCCACAGGCTAAGGTGCCACACCAGCGAGCGTTGAAAGCGGGTCGTGACGAGCGCGGCAGGCTCCGGCCAAATGGACGGCAGCCCAAGCCGCAGAAGCTCGCAGATGGCCGCTGCCGCGAGCAGCTCGAGGCCCACGCTCAGGAGATGGACCGGCAGACGGGAAGAGACAAAGTCGATGGTCGCCAGCACATCGCCACGCGCCAGGCTCCAATCCCCAACCGCGCGCAGCAGGAGAGCCACCGGAAGCGCAGCGATGGCTGCGCCCCAAGGCCGGCGCAGCCACCCAAAGAAGCCACCCGCGTAATCATTGTGCATGAGCAGCGCGATCCACCACGACCCGAGGCCGTATTCAAAGATGGTCAAGACCTGGTGGGTATCGAGCAGCGAACGCGTGAGACCGATGGCCAACCCGAGCAGGAGAGTCGGGAACGTGCCGGCCAGTCCGGCCGAGAGCATCACCGGAACAAAGGTGAGCAGGCCGGCTGCCACTGCTGGGACACTGAGCGGCACTCCGGGCAGGCTGCTCAAGCCGACCGCCGGCAGACGAATGGCCAATGCGCCACCAGCCACCGGAGCCACGACCAGAAGCACCGCCCACACTCGCCAGCGCACCGCCGCCATGTGACGAGCAGAGCTCAGGGCGAATGCCGCCGCCAATAGGAGCAGCGCGAGTTCGGTCAACAGCCCCCACCGCTGAAACGGGATGAGTGGTACCTGAATGGATCCTGCGATCCAGGCTTCAAACCCCATCAACGCTCCCTGGAATTCCAGCCGACGTGAGCCGCCGTAGGGTCTTGAGGCGGTGCGCGCCGTGCGACCTTGATTATAAGACCACGACTCGGATGCCATCGGCGCGGCCGCCCCGACTTGTCGGGCGCAGACGATTATGCTAGACTAAAAACTCTCGCCGGGAGGCCAGGCATGCCCGAGAAAATCCTCATCGTCGACGACGATCTCGACACCCTCAAGCTGGTGGGGATGATGCTCCAGCGGCGGGGGTACTCGATCGTGGCCGCCATCAACGGCACCCAGGCGTTGAGCAAGGCCGCCAGCGATCGCCCGGACCTGATCCTGCTCGATGTGATGATGCCCGACCTCGACGGTTTTGAAGTCGCCCGTCGGCTGCGGGCCGACCCGGTCTTCGCTTCAGTCCCCATCCTGATGTTCACCGCCAAGGCCCAAGTGGACGACAAGGTCCAGGGCTTCGAGGCGGGTGCCGACGACTACCTGCCCAAACCCACCCATCCGGCCGAACTCCTGGCACACGTGAAAGCACTTCTCGGCCGTTCGCGGCCGGCGGCGCCGGCCGGCGGGACCAAGCGCAGCCGGGTCACGGCCTTTATTGGCGCCAAGGGCGGGCTCGGGACCACCACCATTGCGGTTAATGTCGCGGTCGGCATGGCCGCCAAGCGCCAGGATGTCATCTTGTGCGAGCTACGGCCGGGGCAGGGCATCGCCGGCTTTCTGCTTGGCATTACTCGCCCTTCCGGCCTGTCGGTGCTGCTGCAGAAGCCGCGCGAGGAACTTGACGCTCGGACGGTTGAAAAAGAGCTGGTCACACATTCGAGCGGCGCGCGCGTGCTGCTGGGCTCGGCCGAACCCCACGACTACGTGTTGCTCAAGGATGCCGAGCGGGTAGAAGCCCTCGTCCGCCGCCTGGCGACCATGTGCAACCACCTGATCCTCGATTGCGGCAGCGGCTTCTCCGCTGCAACGTTGCGCGTCCTGGCGGTGGCCGATCAGATACTCATCCTGGTGGAGCCTCTTCGCTACACCGTGCTCATGGCGCGCGCGCTCATGGCCGATATGGAAGCCACGGGGATCGCCCGCAACAAGGTCGATTTCCTGCTCGCCAATCGAGAACGCTCTAGCCTGCAACTGGCCCGCTCCAAGATCGAGGAGATGATCGGCAAGCCGGCCATCGTCACGATCACGCCCGCGCCGGAGCTCGCCTTCCAGTCGGCCGAATCGGGCGTGCCCATCGTAGTGCGCGACCCGAACGCGCTCATTTCCGATCAACTGCGCCAACTGACCGACCGCCTGATTGCCAAAGGCGCGGAATGACCGTTGGCTCCGCCACTACGGAGCGGACCGAACTCGCATATCGTCAGGCCGCTCGTCTGATCTTGACCTCGCACTACACGGTTGCACTTACCGGGGCGGGCATTTCCACCCCATCGGGGATCCCCGATTTTCGCACCCCGGGCAGCGGCCTGTGGGAGCGCTACGATCCGGCGGCAGCCGCCTCGCTGACCACCTTCCGCTACAGCCCGCACCAGTTCTATGAGTGGGTGCGCACCCTCATGGGCGAGTGGATCGCGGCTGAACCGAACCCGGCCCACCGCGCCCTGGCGGAACTGGAGAGCGCAGGGCGCCTGCAAAGTCTCGTGACCCAGAATATCGACGGGCTGCACCAGCGTGCGGGCTCGCGTCGCATTCTTTGCTTGCACGGCACGTTGGACAGTGCAACCTGCGGATCCTGCTACCGCCAAACCGGATCCGAGGAGGTTCTCACGGCGCTGCGAACACCGGGCGCCCTCCCGCGGTGTGTCCGCTGCGGCGGAGTGCTCAAGCCAGACGTTATCCTTTTCGGTGAACAACTGCCGCGCGCCACGCTCGATGCGGCGCGCCGCGAGTTCCGCCGCGCAGAACTCATCCTGGTCGCCGGGTCGTCTTTGGAAGTGGTTCCGGCCGCGTCGCTGCCGCTTGAGGGAATCGAGCGCGGTGCGCATCTGATCGTTTTCAATCGCATTCCCACCTATCTGGACGAGCGGGCAGATGTGGTCCTACACGAGGACGTTGCCCTTGCTTTGCCCACACTGGTCCGCCTGGCCCTCCATGACAACGCTTGATGCCTCTGCCGTCGGGCACGACACCGCCATCCGCAACTATCAGGTGCTCGTGCGGCGCTACGCCCAGTTGCTGGACCTGGTGCGCGATCTGACCTCGGCCCTGCATCTCAACGACCTGCTCGAGCGCGTGGCGTTGGCCGCCACTCGGCTGGTCGAATGCGAAGGCGCCGTGGTTCTCTTGCGCGATCCGCTTTCGGGCGAGTTGCAGGTGGGCGCAACCACCCACCCCGGTTTGGCCCGTTTGCGCGTCCGCGAATTCCCTGTGGAAAGCAGCCTGGCAGGACAGGTGCTTGCGCGCGGCGAGCCGATCGTTCTCTCGAGTGAGGCGCTCCAGCGCCCCACGACGCAGAGTTCCCTGCGTTACTACGAAGTTGCGCTTCTGGCTCCCGCCTACCCGCAATCCTTCGCCGCGCTGCCGTTGGTGAGCAAGGACGTATGCATCGGCGTGTTGGAGGCCATCAACCGTTCGGGAGGTCAGTTCAGCCCGGAGGATATGGCCACACTCGAGGCCCTCGCGGGGCAGGCCGCGGTGGCGGTCGAGAACATGCGCTTGTTCGAGCAGAGTGACCTGATCGCCGAGCTGGTGCACGAGATTCGCACACCACTCACCGCCCTGGGAACCGCGGCCGCCCTGCTCGACCGATCCGACCTGGCCGAAATCCAGCGCCACTCGGTGCTGAGCAGCCTGCGCCAGGAGATCGCGCGGCTCAACGAGTTGGCTGATGAATTCCTCGACCTGGCCCGCCTGGAAGCGGGACGCGCGCGTTTTCAACCCACCCGCTTCTCGCTCACCCCGCTCCTGGCCGAGTGCGCGGAAATCGTCATGCCCCTCATGCATGGCAACGGGCTCAAGTTCGTTCGCCAATTCGACCCGGAAGGATTGGACCTGTACGCCGACCGTGTGCGTATCAAGCAAGTGGTACTCAACTTGCTGAGCAATGCCGTAAAGTACAACTCGCCCGGCGGGCAAGTGACCTTGCGCGCCCGGCGCAATGCGGGCGCACCCCAAGGCGATGGCGAGAGTTGCTCTATCGAAGTGGCCGACAGCGGACCGGGAATCGCCTCCGAGAGCTTGCCGCACATTTTTGAAAGGTTCTACCGGGCGAAGGAAGGCGAACAACGCGCACAGGGGACCGGGCTGGGGCTGTACATCGCCCGGCACATCGTGGAAAGCCATCGGGGGCGGATTGAGGTCGAAAGCCGCCCGGGCCAAGGATCGGAGTTCCGAGTGGTTCTTCCGCTGGCGAACGTCGCCGGCCGCCTGCCCGGTTGAGCACGGCGCTATCAATGAGATCTTCCACGCTTGAAGAGGCGGCCCCCGGCACGGGGGCCGTTTGAATCAGGATCCAATCTCCGGAGGCAGGTACTTCTCGACCGCCCAGCCCCCTGCCCGCAGCACAGCCGGTGGAACCGTCTCGTACTCGGGGCGGATGAACAAGGGGCTCTCACCTCGCAGCGCGTCGAGCACATCGCCCATGCCGTCGACGAGTACGACCGGCACGCCGAGCTGGCGGGCGACGCGCAACGGGGAGACATCATCCAGGCTCACAACCAGCGGATGATCGAACATCAGGCGAGGCAGAATGACGGCTTCGCCCAACTCTCTCGCGTGCAGCGCGCCCAAGACTTCTTCGCCCATCATCAAACCGGCCACGGTGACCGACGGACCCATGCGTTCGTTGACCACGACCACGACCTCGAGCTGCGTCCCAGCCCGCTCGTTGAACTCCTCCGCCATGCGCTGCAGCGTCGGAGCAAAAAGTGGCGCAGTCACCAGCGTGGCGCGTCGCCCACGCAACCCGGCCGCTTGGGCCGCCAGAGTCTCGCGCACGCCGGCCCACTCGTCGAGCACGGCGCGCACCATGCCCAAGCCGTTTTCGCGCAAGTCGAGGTCCTCGTACTCCGTGGCGGCGGGCACCGTCAGCCCGGTGGCCAGGTACCACTCATCCGTGAGAAAGGCGAAGCGCGAGCCGAGCCGCTCGCGGAAGCGGCTCTGCCAGGATTCGACTTGATGGACAACCTCTAGGCATTCGCTGGCGCTAAAGACTCGCCGACCGTACTTGTGATGGCGCGTGAGCCCGACAGGCACTACGCTGCACGACCGCACCCACGGAAAGAGCCCGGCCAGGTCATCCAGCGACCGATCGAGATGCGGGCCGTCGTTGAGCTCGGGCGTCAGCACGATCTGCGTGTGCGTTTCGATGTGCGCCTCCGCTAGCCGCTTCAGTTGGTCGAGCACGTCGGGCGCGGCTGGGTTCGAGAGGCACGCACGGCGCACTGCCAACTCGGTGGCATGCACGGAGACGTAGAGCGGGGACAAGCGCTGCTCAAGGATGCGCTCCCAATCGTGGAGCGACAAATTGGTCAGCGTGACGAAATGGCCATACAGGAATGAATAGCGATAGTCGTCGTCCTTGATGTACAGGGTACGCCGCATGCGCGGCGGGGTCTGCAAGACGAAGCAGAAGGGACACAGATTGTTACAGCGGCGGATGTCGGTATCGAACGTGGGATGCTCGAATTCGATCCCCAGCGCCTCTCCTGCCCGGCGCGCCGCGCTCGCTTGCCTCCCTTCCTCGCCGCGCATCCAATCGATCTCGACTCGGTCTTCCGCCGCGTAGAACTGCACGTCGATCACATCCTCGACCCCTTGGCCATTGACGCGCAAGATCCGATCGCCCGGGCGCAGCCCCAAACGGGCTCCCAGGCTGCCGGGCTCGACCGCGGCAACCCGGCCTCCCTTCTCCGTCGACCGGGGAGCCTCAGTCATTCGTCGGCTCCGGCGGCGCGAAGAGGTCCTTCGGAATTGGCGGGTGATGAAGGAGGTGTGATGGTTGTGGCGTGCGCGAAACCGTTCATCCGGCGTTCGCCTGGGGAGCTTCGCGTGGGCCCGGCGCCTTAAGTAAGACGCGCGGCATGGGCTCGATCGTCTCGGTGCTGGCGCGGGTCAGATCGGCGTACACCCCGCGCCGATTGGGCGGCAGGAGCTCGGCGACGCGGTACATGGCTTCATCGGTCATGAGCCGCAGGCGCTCGCGAGTCATGCGGCCCTCTGCCGGCCGATAGCGGAACGGAGCGCCGACGATGATCCGCGCCCCGCCCTGCCGCCATCGGCGCGGATTGATCGAGGGGTAACCTACTGTGCCATCCACACCCACCGGAATGATCGGCGCCTGAGTCCGTGCCGCGAGGAAAGCGAGCCCCTCCTTGCCGGGCTGCATCGCAGTGCTGCGTGTGCCTTCCGGAGCGACCAGGACGATCTCTCCGGAGCGCAGGACCTCCTGCGCCATGTCCAGGGCCCGGCGGTCGAACTCGCCGCGCCGCACCGGGATGACACCATACATGCGAGGCAGAATGCCCACGACGGGGTACGAATACACTTCGATCTTGGCCAGCGGCACGATCACGCGCGGGACGAGCCCCAGCACCACAATTGGGTCGACCAGGGCGATATGGTTGATGGCAATGATGGCAGCACCGGTGGGAGGGATATTCTCGAGCCCCACGACCGATTCAATTCGCACCAGGATGCGCCAGGCAACCGCGCGCAGCAAGAAGCGCATGACGCGGCGCACCGCAGCGTAATCCGCGTGGCGATATGGCCGCCGGCCCCACGCGTGACGCTCGCGGGCGGGCGGGGTCCACTCAGGCTTCATTCTTTTTCCTCAACTCCGCCGCCTTCTCCCCGGCCCGCAGGACCACGCGCGTTCTTCGTCCGGGCCTCCCGTTCTCGCTGGGCGACCAGATCCAGAGCCAAATCCAGAACCGACTCAGCTGAAAGTTGGGTCGTGTCAACAACGACGGCATCCGGCGCGGCTCGCAAGGGTGCCACGGCGCGCTGGCTGTCGATGCGATCGCGCTCCGCGAGCGAGCGTTCGACTTCCGCAAGCCCAACGATCTCCCCAAGGAGGTTCAATTCTGCAAGCCGCCGCCGTGCGCGCTCTTCGAGGGAGGCGGTCATGAAAAACTTCAACTCGGCTTCGGGCAAGACCACGGTACCGATATCGCGTCCCACCATGACCACTCGGCCGCGCAGGCCGATGCGCCTTTGCTGCAGGCTGAGCGCCGACCGCACCCCGGGATAGACCGAGGCTTGCGAAACGCTGGCATCCACCTCGGGAGAGCGAATGGTCCAGGTGACGTCTTCCCCGTCCAGCAAGACCGTACAGGGCCGCCCGTCCGAGGCCGTCGGCGACGTCACGTCGATGGTAATGCCCGCGGCCAGCGACGACAGTGCGGACTCGTCGCTCATGCTCAGCCCTTGGCGAAGAGCAGCCAGGGTGAGGGCGCGGTACATCACGCCCGTGTCAAAATACAGGTAGCCCAGGCGTGCAGCTAACCGGCGGGCGAGAGTGGTTTTGCCCGAGGCAGAGGTCCCATCAATCGCGATGATCATGCACGGAGGTCGAGGCCTTTTTCTTGCAGGGCAGTCGCCGGGTGAGAGCCAAGGATCCAACAGCGGAGATCAACCGCGCAATAGACCGTGCCCCTTGGGGTCGGCGAATACGAGTTCCAACATCGATTCGAAAAGCGCGTGGGTCCCCTCACCCACTTGGCGTTGCGCCTTGCCAACTCCACGCTCCTGCACCTCTCTCCGATATTACGGTTGCGCAGGAGGGAATTGCACATCCTCGCGCGCCCAGAGGATTACCCGGTCGCGCGTCACCGGGCCCATGCGGTACAGCCACCAGCCGATGGGCTCGGGAGGCAGCCCGTGCCACGCGCGTCGTTCGCGCACGGTCAGCCCCTGACCCGCATAATTAGCGGCCAACTCCGGCATGGCCTCACTTCCCGCATCGCCGAGGAGTGGTGCGATATACACCATCGGGTCCGACAGGCGCGAGGGCTGATCCACGAATTGGAGGTGGATGAAATCCTTGAAAGCCCACCCGAGTGCGGTGTGGCGTTCTCCTTGAAGGATCACCGCTACTTCATTGGGCGTGCCGGTGACGTGCACCGAGATCTCCTCGACAGAAGCGACCAGCAGGTTGAGCTCACGCGGGGAGCTGGACTCCCACCACAGCTCGTTGCCGTTCGCCCGGCGCGAGAAGCTCACACCCCACACCGCCGAGAGTTCGCCGACGAGCAGCATGGCGGCCAGCCCGACGCCCAACCCGCCGACCGCCCCGGCCACGTTTCCCGACCAACCCGTCGCGAACAGCCCCGCAACCAGGAAGATGCCCAGAATAGCGACGCCACCCAACGCCAGGCGCAACGTGCCGTAGGTCGGCACGTCCGGCTGCACGGCGTAGGCGGTGAGGCTCTGATAGGCAAACACGCCCAGGCCGAGGATCAGCGCCATCTCCAGCACGATGACGCCGTTGAGCGTTTCGGGCGAGAGCAAAGTCAGCACTTCGCGCAAGCCAACCGCGGCCATAATGGCGAGCGGGATGACGACCAGCAGCGCATCGCCCGCGAGACGGCCGGGCCGGGCAAAGAAGTAGACCAGCGCCGTCACCGCGAGCAGCGGAATGAACAGCCCTAGGTCGGGCGATTTGAGGAAGACACGCGCCGCGGCAACTGCAAATGCAAGAGCCAACGTTTCGTAGCCGATCACGAGCAGCAACGCCTGCCCCAGGCCGGTTGGTCCGGCGAACGCAAACGACCGGCCCCAGACAGCCAGCCCTTGCCCCAGCGTTCCCACGCCGCCTGGAAAGATGAGAGTCGTCGAAGCCGTGACGCCCGCCACCACGCTCCCCACCCAAAAACCCGGGGCGCGAGCGGCCTGCCCCAATTGCTGCCATGCATGGGAGCGACCAGCCGCACCCCGCCAGCGCCCGGCCAGCAGGTGCTCTGCCGCCGAGGCTGCCAGCACGACCAGGATGCCGCCCAGCCCGACTGGGCCGGCGGCGACCATCCACCCCATCACACCTCCGGTCAGCCACGAACGCTTGCCCGATTGCGGGCCATAGAGCAACGCAACCAGCAGCCCGAATCCGAGACCGCCCAAGATCGCGCCGTCGGCGGTTCGCGAAAGAGCGGCCGAGGCCGGTGAGAGGGCAAGCAGCACGGCGGCCCCCAGGGTCAGCGTCGACCCGAGCCTCTGGCGCAGGATGAGCACCGAACCGGCCAGCAGCACACCCGCAATCGCGGGCAGAAACCGCGCGCTGGCGGTCGACGCACCCGCGATCGAGAAGACCATGGCAGTAAGCGCGGCATAGGCCGCGCTGTCGGCCAGCCCCGACGGCGCAGGCCGGCGTGCGGCAAGTTCGACCGCGGCGAACCCGTGGCGGGCCTCGCGGTCGTCGAGCAGCGGGGTGTTGAGAGACGGCAAATGCAAGGCGATGGCAATGGCGATGACCACGGCAAAAAGCCACGGGAAGTTCGCATGGACCGCCCGATCCAACCGTTCGGCCAACGTCATGGACTCACCTCCGGCAGCGGCAGAACCGGCTGCGCACCCCCCTGCACCTGGGCGAGGTCAACCGCAAACACGCTCACGCCCTCGCTGTGATAGATCTCCCGCAAATACTCTTGGAACTTGGCCAGCCCCGCTGTCTCGTACGTCATGCGCTCGAGGTCGCCATAGTACACGTAGCGAATGCCGTAGCGCTCAAGGATGGCCCGCGCCGCATCCCAGTTGGTTGTGCGGTACAGCTGCTCGATATCCGCCTCGCGCGAACCGACCTCCGCATAGCCTCCGCGCCACTGACCCTCGTGGCCGGGCCATCCGAGAACGGTCGGGATTCCGGTCGCGGTCGAGACGCGCGCGTAGTTCGAATACTGACCGCCGACGGCCTCGGCCAGCGGCCCCTCATGGATGTTCGCATCAACCCAGGCGATGGCCGCCGCGTCGTCGGGCGACTCGAATTGCAGATGCGCCGACGCATCGAGCGTGGCGCCTTCATACGGATGAAACCCTGCGGTCTTGGTCCACACGGCGAGCGGCGTGTAGACGAAACCCGCAACGAGCAGTAGAGCTGCCAGGCCGCCCATTACCGGCCGGACAAGCGCGACCGCCTTCGACCCCAGTTTTCTGGAGGTCGCCGCTGGCCGCGACGGGTCGGGACGGGTGGCTCGCCACAGATGAACCATCGCATAGCTGCCGGCGATCGACCAGAACGTCCAGCTCTGGAAGTAGAACTTGAATATCGTATTCATGCGTACGCCGAACTGATCGCGCAGGTAAAGGAACTCGGGTATCAGAACAAGCAATGCCCCGGCGCCGCCAAGGAGGAGAATGAATTCTTTCGAGATCCCGGATTCGTCCGCCGTGTCGCCAAGGGATTCATCTTTGGCCGTGGACGGCCGGCGAAGGAGCAGTGCAGCGATCACGGTGATGAGTGCGCCAAGGAGCAGCGCCGTCCCAGGCTGCACGAGACGCCGTCGCAAGACAATGCCGATCGCCTCACGGATCGAGTAAGGCTGAATGTATTCTGTCGCGAGAACCTCGATCCCGGGGGCGGTCAGCAACAAGCCGCCGACGAAGAACGAGACCATAAACAAGCCCAACACGGCACCGACACCGACAATCGCGCCTCGCCGCCAGTCTGGAACAACCTCTCGCGCGAGAACGGCGACAAGCAGCCACCCCGCCAGCGGGACCAGCAGCGGCGCGAACATGACCAATAATTGTTGGGCTTTGGTGACGAAGATCAGGTTCGGCAGGATTCCTCCGGCCTGGGAGGCGAAACCGACGTAGAACGGGGCATAGGCTGCCACACTCACTCCGATGAGCGCGCCCCAGCGCAACCCCAAGGATTTGAGATCGGCACGATCCGCTGCCCGCCGCCAGCCCAGCCATGTCGCGCCAAGGCATACGGCAAGGTAGATCGGAAAATCCCACGTATTGAGGAAGGCCAATCCGCCGATGAACACCCCCGCGATCACGACGAACGGCCAAGGCATCGCCCGCGCTGCGGCAGGGCCGGCGTCGGCGCGGCGCGCGTGGATTACGGCGAGCATGAGTTCGAGCGCCAGCCCGATCACCGCCAGCCCAAAGGGAAGCGCCAGCACGTGCGGGTGAAGATCGCCCAGGACGAAGGAGAAGGCCGGGAACTCATCGATCGGCTGCAGGCCGATACTTC
>DATEAT010000115.1:0-22670 GCA_035288225.1 Anaerolineales bacterium
TGGCCGAGCGCAGGAGCAGCGTGCCGCGGTCGTAAAGGCGCGTAATGGGGAGCGCCAGCCACTCGGCGCGCGGCGGGTGATAGCTCACGGCGTGAGGGCTCACAGCCGTGCCGCGTTCGGCCGCACTTGGCAATTGCACGCCCAGGCCCTGGTCATTGTGCGCGGCTGTTCCGCTGAACGGATAAGCCGCTGGGCCGGTGGGCGGCCACTGCACCTCAGACTGCGCGAGCGCGGCGTAGGTCAGGCCGGTATACGCGGGCGTAGCCGCGGCCAGCGCCATGAACACCTGCCCAACGGATGTCCACGGCATCCCCAGGCCGAGTGCGCGGCCGATCTCGCTGGCGATTTGCCAATCGGGCTTGCTCTCACCCGCGGGCGGCACGGCCGGGTAGAAGCGCTGCACGCGGCGCTCGCCGGAGGTGAAGCTGCCCTCGCGTTCGGCGAACGACTGCGCGGGCAAAACCACATCCGCCAGTTTGGCCGTCGCGCTGAGGAACAATTCCTGAACGACGAGGATCTTCGGCGCGCGCACGACCGGCGCGAGGGCGGGGTTATCCCCCACCGGGTCGGCGCCGGCAATGATGAGCGCCTGCTGCCCGGTGACGTGTTCGGCGAGTCGCCGCCCGTCGGGGCGCACATCCATATCCCACGCGCCCTGCGTGTTGGCCCGCGGCCACACGCCAACCAGGCCGCTGTTCGCGCGGCCGGTGTGGCGCGTATCGATGAGTAGATTGGCTGCAGCCTGTGCCAGGGCGGAGGTGCCCTCAAAGCCCAGCCCGTCGGCCCCGAAGAATACGACACCGTTCCGGGCTTCGGCGAAGGCACGCGCCGCATCGCGCAGGGGCGCCGGCGCGCGGGCCGGATCGCGCAGCGCCTCCAGCGTCGCGGCCTCTTCGCCATAGGCAATGCGCACGACGTGCGTGGCGATTCGATCCGCTTTCGTCGGGCGCGCCGTAACCGTGATCAGCGTGGCACCGCGTTGGGCTGCCTGGCGAACGCGCAGCCACCAGATGGGCGCTTCTTCTTCGATGTCCGTTGCGGCCAGCAGGATGGCCGAGCCCTGGCCGAGATCGGCCAGGTTGGTCCCCGCGCCGACGCCCACCCGCGCGGTCAGGCCGCCGCCGGCCATGGTCGAGTCGAGCGTGAGCGCGCCGCCGCGCCCGGCGATGAGCGTGCGCAGCGCGAACAAATCCTCGTTCGAGAGGCGGTCACCCAAGAGGCCCAGCACATGTTCGCCCGCAGCCGCCAGGCCCGCCTGCACCCGCTCGAGCGCCTCCGCCCAGGTGGCCGGCATCAGCCTCTCGCCCTGGCGCACCAACGGCTGCGTCAGCCGCTCACGATGCGTGGCGTAGGCAGTCCCGAAGCGACCTTTGTCGCACAACCACATGTCGTTGACATGGTTGTTCTGGCGCGGCAGGACGCGCTTTATTTCCATGCGGCCGCCGGCGGCCGCCTCGCGCCGCGTATGCAGCGCCGTGTTGCAGCCCACCGGGCAGTGGGTGCAGATCGAGGCCGAGCTGCGCATCTCCCACGGCCGCGCGCCGAAGCGGAAATCGGCCGTGGTCAGCGCGCCCACCGGGCAGACGTCGGTGGTGTTGCCGGAAAACTTCGAGTCGAAGCCGGGCTCGGAGAAAGTGGCAATTTGCAATTTGCGTCCGCGCTGATAGAACCCGATCACCGGGTCGCCCGCCACGTCACTCTGGAAGCGAACACAGCGCGCGCATTGAATGCAGCGTTCCTGATCGAGCCAGATGAGATCGCCGAGCGGCACGTGTTTGCCCAGGCGGTTCTTGTCGGTGAAGATGAAGCGGCTCAGCCCCGGTCCGTATTCAAGGGTTTGATTCTGCAGCGGGCACTCGCCGCCCTTGTCGCACACCGGACAATCGAGCGGGTGGGAGGTGAGCAGGAACTCGAGCACATCGTGGCGTGCCGCGCGCACCGTATCGCTCGCCGTGCGCACGACCATGCCCTCGCTGACCGGCGTCGTGCATGATGTTTCGAGTTTGGGCCCGAACGCGATCTGCGGCTCGCCATGGGCGTCGAGCGCCGCTTTGCCGGTGGCGCGATCGATCTGCGGCCGGCCGATTTCCACCAGGCACATACGGCACATGCCCACCGACCCGAGATGCGGGTGATAGCAGAAGACCGGGATATCGATCCCCGCGCGTTTGGCCGCGTCCACGATGAGAGTCCCCGCGGGGACGCGCAGCGTTTTCCCGTCAATGGTCAGGCGGATTTCCGAACGCGTCGGCTCAGGCATGCTCACTCACCACGACAGGCTCAGCCCGAGGCGCGGGCTGGGAGATGTGACGCTGGTAATCCTCGGCGAAGAGAGCCAGGCTCGATTGCACGGGGCCGATGGCGAATTCGCCGAGCGGGCACAGGCACTTGTTCTGAATCTGGCCGGCCACCTGGCCCAGCAAATTCACATCCTCTGCTGAAGCCTGGCCGGATTGGATGTGCTCCAAGAGGCGCAGCATCCAGTACGTGCCCTCGCGGCAGGGCGTGCATTTGCCGCACGACTCATGCTTGAAGAAACGGCTGGTCTTGAGTGCCAGCCAGCTCATGTCGACGGTTTCATCCAGGACGATGACCGAGGCCGAGCCGAGCAGCGAGCCCACCGCCGCGACCGATTCGTAGTCCATCGGCGTGTCGAGCACGGCCTCTGTCGCGCGCAAGAGGGTCGAGGAGGCGCCGGCCGGCATGATCGCCTTGGGCTTGCGCCCGCCGGGCAGCCCGCCGCCCAGCTCGTAGATCAGCGTGCGGAAAGTTGTGCCCAGGGGTAGTTCGTAGTTGCCCGGGCGGTTGACATGTCCGCAGAGCGAGAACACCTTCGGCCCGCTGCTCTTGGGCGTGCCGATGCTGCGATACCAGGCCGCCCCGCGCGAAATGATCGGCGGCAGGTTGGTGAGAGTTTCGACGTTGTTGACCACCGTGGGTTTGCCGTACAACCCATAGATGGCTGGGAACGGCGGCCGAATGCGCGGCTGGCCGATCTTGCCCTCCAGCGACTCGAGCATCGCCGTTTCCTCGCCGCAAATGTAGGCCCCGGCGCCGAGATGGGTGTAGATCTCCAGCGAGAAGGCCGAGCCCAGGATATGCGCGCCCAGCCATCCGGCCGCGTGCATCTCGGCGATGCGGCGGTCGAGCTCGCGCGTGAGATCCCAGAACTCACCGCGGCAGTAAATGTAGGCGCGTTCCGCCTGCGCGGCGAAGGCCGCCAGCGCCACGCCTTCCAGGAACTGGAAGGGATTGCGTTCCATGAGTTCGCGATCTTTGAACGTTCCGGGTTCCGATTCGTCGGCGTTCACCACCAGGTAGCGCGGGAAGACGTCTTTGGGCAGGAATGCCCACTTGAGGCCGGTTGGAAAGCCCGCCCCGCCCCGCCCACGCAGACCGGAGGCTTTGACCTCTTCCATCACCTGGGCCGGTGTCAGGCTCGTTACGGCCTTGCGCAAGGCCTCGAACCCGCCGTGTGCCAGGTAGACCTCGAGCTTGTCGATATCGGCGACGTCGCGGTGACGCAGCAGGATGTGCTCGCTCATGCGATTCGCCGCCCGGCAGCCAGGATGATGCGCCGATCGGGGCTCATGCCTTCGGCTCCTTGGAGGCGCGGCGTAACTCCTCGATCAGCTGCCCGGCCGAGGCCTCGCTCTGATTCTCGTGATAGTGAATGCCCTGGGCATCCTGCACTTGTAGCACGGGCGCCTTATCGCAGCCGGCCAGGCACATCACCTCTTCCACCATGAACAGCCCGTCGGGGGTCACTTCGCCCAGGCGCACGCCCAGGTTGGCGCACAGCTTCTTGGCCAGCTCCTCGCCGCCGTGCAGCGCGCACGGAAGATCGGTGCACACTTGCAGCGTGTGGCGCCCGGCCGGCTGCGCGTGATACAGCGTGTAAAAGCCGGCCACCGTGCCCACCTCGGTGGGCGTGGTGCCGCACAGCTCGGCCACTTCTTCGAGCGCGGCGCGCGTGATGTAGCCATACTCGCGCTGCGCCAGGTGCAAGAGCGGCATCACCGCCGAGCGCGTGCGCTCAGCCGGGTACTTCTCGAGCAGGCTGCGGATCTCGTCCGCGTACTTGTCTGCCAGCATCCGTCTCAATCCTGTCTGTCGCTAACGGTCCACATCGCCCAGCACGATATCCAGGCTGCCGATAATGCCCACCAGATCCGCCACCAGGTGGCCCTTGGCCAGGATCGGCAGCGCCGAAATGTTCATAAAGGAAGGCGTGCGCCAGTAGACCCGCTGCGCCTTGGGCCCGCCGTTGCCCTCGAGGTAGACCCCCAGCTCGCCGCGCGGGCTCTCGACGGCCGAGTAGACCGCCCCGCGCGGGGCATCGAAGCCCTCGGTCCACAGCTTGAAGTGGTGGATGAGGGACTCCATGCTCTGGCCGAGTTCCGAGCGCGGCGGCGGGACGAATTTGCGGTTGGAGGATTGCACCGGCCCGCGCGGCAGCCCATTGAGCGCCTGCTCGACAATGCGCAGGCTTTGCGGCATCTCCGCCATACGCACGCGGTAGCGGTCGTACACATCGCCCTTGCTGCCCAGCGGCACCTCGAAATCGTATTGCTCGTAGCCCGAGTAAGGCATGGCCTTGCGCAGGTCGTAATTCACGCCCGAGCCGCGCAGCGCCCCGCCGGTCAGGCCGGCCTCGAGCGCTCGCTCGCCCGAGATCATGCCGATGCCCTGCGTGCGGTCGAGGAACAGCGGGTTCTTCGTCAGCAACCGTTCGTACTGCTGTAAGCGGTGCGGGAAGATCTTGATGAATTCGCGCACGGCCGGCTCGAACTCGGGGGGCACATCGCGCCACAACCCGCCGGGGCGAATATAGGAGGTCATCATGCGCTGGCCCGAAACCATCTCGAGGATATCCAGGATGATCTCACGCTCGCGGAAGCAGTACAGGAACAAGGACATGGCCGCCAGATCGAGGGCGTGCGTGCCCAGCCACACCAGATGGGAGGAGATGCGCTGCAGCTCGGCCAGGATGACGCGGATGGCCTGGGCCCGTGGCGGCACATCCAACCCCACCAGCTTCTCGACCGCCAATGCGTAGGCCAGGTTATTGCCCACGTTGTTCATATAGTCGAGGCGGTCTGTCATCACCAGCGCCTTGATGTAGGTCTTGGATTCCATGTTCTTTTCGACGCCGGTATGCAGGAAGCCGATATCCGGAATGCAGGTGATGACGCGCTCGCCGTCGAGCTCGAGGATCAGGCGCAGCACGCCGTGTGTGGAAGGGTGCTGCGGCCCCATGTTGAGGATGACCGTCTCGCCGCTGAGCGCGCGCTCCGAAACCAGATGGCGGTATTCGGCCAGGCGCGGATCGTCGAAAGGCGTCGCCTCGAGCGTCGTCCCGCTTTCGGTCACGGATGCTTCGGGCGGCATGCCCCGGATGCGGCGGCCGGAATCACTCTTTGGCATAGGGCTTCTTCCGGTCGATCTCGTCGAAGTTGAAAGAGAATTGGACCTCTTCATAGCCCAGCGGGTAATCCTTGCGCAGCGGATGCCCTTGCCAATCCGCCGGCATGAGCAGCCGGCGCAAATCCGGGTGGCCCGTGAAGCGGATGCCGAACATGTCGAAAACCTCGCGCTCGTGCCAGTTGGCGCTGGGGAAGACCTCCACCACACTCGCCACGCTCGGCGCGTCGCCCGTGAGGTGGAGGAGCAATCGCAGGCTGAGGCCTTTTTCGAGCGAGTGCAATTGGTAGACCACGGCGAAGCGGGGCTCATCCGGCCAGTAGTCCACCGCCGTTAGCCCGGCCAGGCGCGTGAACACGAGCGCGGGTGCGTCGCGCAGCGCACGGCAGGCGGCCACGATGCGCACCGGGTCGATTTCCACCGTCGTCTCGCCGCGGAATTCGGTCACGTTGCGCACGCCCTCGCCCAGTGCGGCGCGCAGCACCACCAGCGCTTCGTCCAATCCACTCATCGTCATTCCTCGCCCGGCTCCGAGCACGCGTCACCGTTCCGCGGCGCCTGGAACGGTCGCCGCCCGCCTTCGGCTCGGCACGCGCTACGCGTGCGCAGCGAGCTTCTCCTTTTCCACTTTGTGGTGAAGCGTGATGATCCCGTGAATGAGCGCCTCCGGGCGCGGCGGGCAGCCGGCCACGTACACATCCACCGGCACCACTTCATCCACGCCTTGGACGATGGCGTAGTTGTTGAAGATGCCGCCGCACGAAGCGCAGTCGCCCATGGCAATGACCCACTTGGGATCGGGCATCTGGTCGTACAGCCGGCGCAACACCGGCGCCATCTTGCGCGTCACGCGCCCGGCCACAATCATCAGGTCCGATTGGCGCGGGCTGGCGCGCATGAGCTCCATGCCAAAGCGGCTCAGGTCGTAGTGCGAGGCCTGAGCGCTCATCATCTCGATCGCGCAGCATGCCAGGCCGAAGAGCATAGGCCACATGGAGCGCGTACGGGTCCAATTGATTGCCTTCTCGAGCGTCAGGGTCACCAGGCCCAGATCGCCGAGTTTGGCCTCTACTCCCATTCCAACGCTCCCTTCTTCCAGGCGTAAGCCAAACCCACCAGTAAGATCAGCACGAACACGCCCATCTCGACCAGCCCGAAAAAGCCCAGGCTGCGGAAGACCACCGCCCAGGGGAGGAAGAAGACGATCTCGATGTCGAACAGGATGAAGAGTACGGCGGTGAGGTAGAAGCGCACCGGCATGCGGCGCGTTCCCGGGCCGATGGGCAGCATGCCCGATTCGTAGGGCAGGCCTTTCATGGGAGTGGGGCGGCGGGGGCCGAACAAGAGCCCAAGCCCGACCGCGATTACGCCGACCGCCGTTGCCACGACCAATAATACGATCAGCGGGAAGTACTCCTGGAACATTCGCCCTCTCCGTCCCTCCCTGAGATTCAGCCCGCTACTCGCCCAGGCAAGTTCGTAGAGTTTATCACGAGCATTTTGACCTGTCAATAACTAATATGTCTTCAGTCGCAATATGTGCAATATTAGTTGCGCATTCGTTAAGGATCGGACACCATTAGTGACATAATGCACAGGCCTGCGAAAAGGAGGGCTCCTCTTCCACAATTGCCTGCGCCTGCTTGGTTGAGAGCTGGCCACTTTGTCGCAAGGATGCGAATCGCTGGCGTTCGGCCCCGTTCAGGAGTTAGGTCGTTCGGAGTGGCCGAAGCGCTTGAGGCAACTTGCCGCTGGCCGTTCTGCCAGGCGGTGTAAGGCGTCGGCCCGCCTCACAACCCGGACAGCAAGTCGGCGATCTCCTCCGGGTGCCGCGCGACGCGTGCCCCGGCCGCTTCCAGGGCTTTGATCTTCTCGGCGGCCGTGCCCGTTCCCCCCTCGACAATCGCACCGGCATGCCCCATACGCTTGCCGGGCGGCGCGGTCTGCCCGGCGATGAAAGCCACCACGGGTTTGGTCAGCCGGTCGGCGATGAACTCCGCCGCGCGCTCCTCGTCGTTGCCGCCGATCTCGCCGATGAGCACGATCTTGTCGGTATGCGGATCCTCTTCGAAGAGCTCGAGCGTTTCCAGGAAGCCCAGCCCGTGGACCGGGTCGCCGCCCATGCCCACGCAGGTGGATTGCCCAATGCCGCGTTGCGTGAGCGCGTGGATGACTTCGTAAGTGAGCGTGCCCGAGCGCGAAACGACACCGACATTGCCGGGGCTGGCAATGTGCCCGGGGATAATCCCAACCTTGGACTCGCCCGGCGTCAGCAGCCCCGGGCAGTTGGGCCCGATCAGGCGCACCTTCTTTTCCTCTAGATACTTGCCCACGCGCATCATGTCTTGCACGGGGACGCCTTCGGTGATGCATACCACCAGGGCGATGCCTGCATCCGCCGCTTCCAGGATGGCATCCGGCGCGGCGCGGGCCGGCACGAAGATGATCGAGCAATCGGCGCCGGTAGCTTCCACTGCGCCGCTCATCGTGTCGAAGATCGGCACCTTGCCCGAGATGACCCATTCGCCGCCTTTACCCGGCCGGACTCCCGCCACGATGCGCGTGCCGTAGACCAGCATCTGCTCGGTATGGAATAACCCTTCGTGACCGGTGATGCCCTGCACGACGACGTTGGTATTCTTGTTGACCAAGATGCTCATAGGTTGTATGCCACCCCGGGTGCCGACGGCTCAAGCGGCGTGCTGCGCCGCCAGTTCCACCGCTTTGCGCGCCGCCTCGCTCAATGTGGCGGCGGTAACCATCTTGGCGCCGGCCAGTAGGCGCCGGCCTTCGGCTTCGTTCGTCCCCACCAGACGCACCACCATCGGCACCGGGCTCTTCACCGTCTCGAGTGCCGCCAGGATGCCTCGCGCCACTTCGTCGCAGCGCGTAATGCCGCCGAAGATGTTGAACAGGATCGCATGCACCCCCGGGTCCGAAAGGATGATGCGCAGCGCGGCGGCCACCTTGTCGGAACCGGCCCCGCCGCCGATGTCCAGGAAGTTGGCCGGCTTGCCGCCGCTGAACTTGATGATATCCATGGTGGCCATGGCCAGCCCGGCGCCGTTCACCATGCAGCCGATGTCGCCGTCCATCGCGACGTACGAGAGCCCGTACTTGCGCGCCTCCACTTCCTCGGGCGCCTCTTCATCAATATCGCGCAGCTCGGCCAGGTCCTGATGGCGGAAGAGAGCGTTATCGTCGAGCACCATCTTGCCGTCCAGGGCAATCAGGCGCTGATCGTCGGTGATGACCAACGGGTTGATCTCGGCCAGCGTGGCGTCGCACGCGGCATAGGCCTGATACAGCCCGCGCGCGACTTGCACGAAGGTCTTCCAATGATCGCGCGGCACGCCGATGCGCGAGGCAATCTCCCGCGCCTGATACTCGCGCAGCCCGAGCAGCGGATCCACCAGAACGCGCACGATCTTCTCCGGAGTGTCATGCGCCACTTGCTCGATCTCCACCCCGCCCTCGGCCGAGGCCACCATCACCGGTCGGCGTGCGCTGCGGTCGTTCGTGACCGCCAGGTAGAGTTCGCTGGTGATGGCGGCGGCCTCGTCCACTAACACGCGCCGCACGGGTAGCCCCTTGATCTGCATACCCAGGATCTGGGTGGCTAGCTCTTCCGCCTCGGCCGGGGTGCGCGCCAGACGGATGCCGCCCGCCTTGCCGCGCCCTCCGACCAGGACTTGCGCCTTGATCACGACCCGCCCACCGAGTTCCTCGGCGATCTCTTTGGCCGTGGCGGCGGTGGAGGCCACCCTCCCGCGTGGAATCGGAATTCCGTTTTGAGCGAAGATTTGTTTAGACTGATATTCGTGGAGTCGCATGCGTGCTCCCGAGGCCTGCGGATGGGAACACGCCCAATTATACCAGCCGCCACGGTCATGCCTTGATTCCTGGGCCGATGCTTCCGGCGAATTCCTTCATCGCCGAGGCGGCTTGCGGCCGCGGCGCGAGCGATATAATCGCGCCACCATCCCGCGATTCCCCCTGGCGAGAGGTCGAAATGCCCCAACCCCTGGTCGAGTGCGTGCCCAATTTCTCCGACGGCCGACGGCCGGAAGTCATCGCGGCCATCCGTGAAGCCATCCGCACCATTGCCGGAGTGGTCGTTCTCGATACGCACAGCGACGCCGATCACAACCGCACGGTGCTCACCTTTGTCGCGCCGCCCGAGGCGGCGCTGGAGGCGGCGCTGGCCGGCACGAAACGCGCCGCCGAATTGATCGACATGACCCATCACATCGGAGCCCACCCGCGCATCGGCGCAACCGATGTGATTCCCTTCATCCCGCTGCAGGGCATCACCCTTGGCGAGTGCGTCCAATTGGCGCGCAGGCTTGGGCGGCGCATCGCCGACGAGTTGGGCATCCCGGTTTACTTGTACGAGGCCGCAGCCAGCCGCCCGGAGCGTCAGAGCCTGGAGGCGGTGCGCGAGGGGCAGATCGAGGCCCTGCGCACGGAGATCTCCACACGCCCCGACCGCGCGCCGGATTTTGGCCCTGCGCATATCGGCCCGGCCGGCGCTACCGTGGTCGGCGCCCGCGCGCCGCTCATTGCCTACAACCTGTACCTCGACACCGATCAACTGGAGGTGGCCCAACGCATCGCCCGCGCCGTGCGTCATGCCAGCGGCGGGTTGCGCTTCGTCAAGGCCATCGGCCTCTTGGCCGGCGGGCGGGCGCAGGTCTCTCTCAACCTCACCGATTACACGCAGACGTCGATGGCGCGTGTCACCGAGGCGGTGCGGCGCGAGGCCGAGCGCTACGGCGCGCGGGTTGTACGCAGCGAGGTGGTGGGCCTCTTGCCGCAAGCCGCGCTGGTGGATGCCGCCGCCTGGTATATGCAGATCGACAGCCTCTCCTCGCAGCAGCTCATCGAACACCGGCTGCAGGAACCGCAAACGGCCGCACGCCTCGCGCCTAATGAAACCGGGTTTCTCGACGCGCTGGCGGCCGGCACGCCGGCCCCCGGCGGCGGCTCCGCCGCGGCCCACGCGGCCGCCATAGCGGCTGCGTTGCTAGCCATGGTGGCGCGGTTGACAGTCGATCGCAAGAAGTATGCTGGGGTACGCGAGGAGATGCTCAGCCTGCTGGCGGAGGTCGAGAGTCTGCGGCCGGCCTTGCAGTCTGCGGTGGATGAGGATGCAGCCGCCTTCGAGGCCGTGATGTCGGCTCGCCGCCTCCCCAAAGGCAGCTCCGAAGAGAATCTTGCCGCCGCGAAGGCGCTGCGCGCCGCCACTCTTCGCGCGGCCGAGGTGCCGTTGGAAGTCGCGCGCAGCGCCGCGCGCCTGCTCGAGCTGGCACTGTCGGCTGCCGAGCGCGCCAACGTCGCCACAATCACCGACGCCGGCAGCGCGGGCCACCTGGCCAACGCGGCGCTCCAGGCGGCGCTGCTCAATGTGCGGGTCAACGCCCTCTCGTTAGGCGATGACCCGCGGGCGCATGCGTTTTCGAGCGAGGCCGATCTGCTTCAGGCACGCGGCGCCGACCTGTTGGCCAAGATGCAACGGGCCGCACAGGCGCGAATGAGCGCAGGCTAGGCCGACGGAGCGCTTGACGCCCATGGGATATCACGCGCGTCCGCTCGCTCAGCCCGTGCCGAGGAGAACCCTCGCCTCGCTCTGCGCTTCTTCCCTTCTCCTGGGCGCATGCGCCTTGGCCCAACCGACGGCCACGACTCCCGCATCCCTTACGCCCGAGCTCACCCGCACGCTGGGTGCCACGAACTGCCCGCCCGGACAATGCGCAACCGCCACCCTCAATTCGCCGACCGCCGCGGCGACGGTCCCTGCGTCCGTGACGCCGATCCAGCCGGTCGCTACTCCCGCATGCTTCTTCCTGTCCCTCGAATGGCCGATTTCACAGCCGGGTGCCTCGATCGATGTCACCTACCGGTTCGGCTCGACGCAAGAGGGTCAACGCGAGCCGCACCACGGAGTCGAGATTCCCAGCCCTTCCGGCACGCCGGTCGTCGCACCGGCCGCAGGTCGCGTCGAGTTCGCCGGCCAAGATCGCGAGGAACAACTCGGCCCCTACACCGGCTTCTACGGGAACGTCGTCGTGCTGGCGCTCGACACGCTGCCGGCTGAGGGTCCTGTCTTCCTGCTTTTCGGCCATCTCTCTCAGATCGACGTGCACACCGGGCAATGGGTTGGTGCCGGCGAATCGCTCGGCCGGGTCGGCTCCTCGGGAGTCGCTATTGGCGCGCACCTGCACTTCGAAGTTCGCGCGGGCGCCAACCGCTACGCCTCCGCACTCAACCCGGAATTGTGGCTTGTGCCGCGGCTGGCGGAGGGAGGCGCCGCGGGGGTGCTGGCGGGGCGCGCGGTGACTCGCTCAGGCACCCAGGCCCACGGGCAGCAGGTCACCGTCCGCCGCCTGGATGACGGAACGAATGGGCCTCGCACCGTCTTCCTCGACACGTACGACTTAGAGGCCGACACACCGGGGAGCGACAGCCTGTTGCGCGAGAACTTCGTTCTCGCCGGCCTGCCGCCCGGCGACTACGAAGTGGCAGCCTTCTCGCCCTCGCTTCGCCAACAGCGAGTGCACGTCGCCGCAGGCGTCATCACCTGGGTGGCGCTCGAGCCGGGCGAGGCGCCGCCGCCTTGTGTGCGATGAGCACCGACGACGATGCGCCAGGCCGCATGCCGGCCTTGCGCGGTTGGCTGCGGCGAGCCCACCGGCCGCTGGGCCTCCCCACGCGCGGCAAGACCGCCTCCGGCCGCCTGCGCCGCGCCGATCAATTCCTAAGCCTGGCCTACCCTTTTACGCTGCGCAATCTGCACACGCCCATCGTCGACCTGGGCTTCGGCGCGTCGCCGGTCACCACGCTCGAAAGCCTGGAAGTCCTGCGAGTCCTGAACCCGTCATTGCGGCTGATCGGCGTCGAGATCGATCCCGACCGCGTGCGTGCGGCACTTCCCTTTGCGCAGGCGGGCCTCGAATTCCGGCTGGGTGGGTTCAACTTGCCGCTCGGGGCGGATGAGACGGCCGGAGTCATCCGCGCAATGAATGTGCTGCGCCAGTATCCCGAGCACGAATATGCCCGCTCGGTTGCGCTGCTGGGCAGCTACCTCGCCCCGGCTGGGATTCTGCTGGAGGGGACGAGCGACCCGCCGGGCAACATGATGGCGTTCAACCTTTATGTGCGCGGCAGCGGACACTTGCTGCACGACGGCCTGGCGCTCATCGCCAACCTGCGGCGGCCCTTTTCTCCGCGCCAGTTCCAGGCCATCCTCCCCAAGAACTACATCCACCACCTCGAGCCGGGCAGCCCGCTGGATGCCTTCTTCGAGGCCTGGAGCGCATGTTGGCAGCGGGCGATCCAGACGCAGGTGCGCGATCCGCGCAGGCTCTTCGCCGAGGCTGCAGGCTGGCTGCATGAGGGGTACGGTTATCACCTCTCACCGCGGCCGAGCTTCTTGCGGCGCGGCATCCTGCTCCTGCATTCCGTCCCCGGCGAGGCCCAGGCTCCCCTGGTAATGGCTCACGAGCGCTGACTACCGCAGCCTCGTCCTGGCAGACAACAAGAAAGAGCCAGCGCGCCCTTTGGGGCGCGCTGGCGTCATCTCGAGTGCGCAGGTTTCTGTAGGGCTGGGCTATTCGGCTACGGTGTTGGGCGCGGCGGCCAGATCTTCGCTCGGCAGCACCACATCCGCCTTGTAACCCGTCCCGGCCGGGATCAGCTTGCCGATGATCACGTTCTCCTTGAGCCCCAGCAGTGGGTCGACGCGTCCCTCGATCGCGGCGCCCGCCAGCACTTTGATCGTATGCTGGAAGGAGGAGGCCGAGAGGAACGAGTCGGTCGAGAGCGAGGCCTTGGTCACCCCCAGGAGAACCGGTGCGGCCGTGGCCGGCTGCTTGCCGTCCGAGAGCTGCTTCTCATTCACATCCTGCAGGTGCAGGCGCTCGACCAGCTCGCCGGGCAAGTAGTCGGTGTCGCCCGGGCGCACGATCTGCACCTTGGCCAGCATCTTGCGCAGCACCACTTCGAAGTGCTTGTCGTTGATGTTCTGGCCCTGGGCCCGGTAGACCTTCTGGATTTCGGTCAGAAGGTACAGCAAGCAGGCCTCGCGGCCCTGCAACCGCAAGATGCGGTGCGGGTTGAGCGCGCCTTCGGTCAGGTTCTGCCCCGCCTCCACGCGCTGGCCTTCGGTTGCCACCAGGCGCGCGCCGGTCGGAATGTCGTATTCGGCGTCTTCGCGGCGTTCGTAGGTCACGGTCACTTTGTGCTCGCGCAGGCGCAGCTTGCCCGCATGCTCGGCGGTGATTTCCGCCTCGCCGCGTGTTGCGATCATCGCTCCGGCTTCAACCGTTATGCCGTCCTCGACCTTGAGCGACCAGTTGCCGGGCACCTGGTATTCGTCTTTGAGGATTTCACTGTTGATCACGCGCACCGCGCGTTGACCGCCTTCGCTGCGGTGCAGCTCGATCACGCCGCCCAGTTCGCTCACCACCGCTTCGCCCTTCGGCCGCTTGCGCGCTTCGAAAAGTTCCTCGACGCGCGGCAAGCCGGAGGTGATGTCGCCCCCGGCGGCCACACCGCCGGTATGGAAGGTGCGCAGGGTGAGCTGTGTGCCCGGCTCGCCGATGGATTGCGCAGCGACGATACCGACCGCCGAGCCCATGCCCACCAGCGCCCCGCGCCCCAGGTCGAGCCCGTAGCAGCTCTGGCACAAGCCGTGGCGCATGGAGCACGTGAGCGGCGAGCGCACCATCACTTCCTCGACACCGGTGGCCGCGACGCTCTTTGCTTGTTCCAACGTGATCAGTTCGTTGCGGCTCACGATGAGCTCGCCGGTTTGCGGGTCGGCGATCTTGCGCGCCGCGATGCGTCCGAACAGGCGCGATTCAAACGTCTGCCCGGCCACGTCGTCCTTGCGGCGGATGTGGATGCCGTCGTCGGTGCCGCAGTCGTGGTCGCTGATGATCACGTCCTGGGCGATATCGACCAAGCGGCGGGTCAGGTACCCGGCATCGGCCGTACGTAACGCCGTATCGGCCAGGCCCTTGCGCGCGCCGTGGGTGGAGATGAAGTACTCGAGGGCCGTCAACCCTTCGCGGAAGTTGGAGCGGATGGGCAGCGGGATAATGCGCCCAGCCGGGTCGGCCATCAGGCCGCGCATGCCCGCCAGCTGCGAGATGGGCCCGAAACCGCCCTTGGTCGCGCCCGAGAGCGCCATCGTGCTCAGGTTACCGGTGGGATCCATGTAGCGCTTGACTGCATCCGAAACCGAGGCTACGGCGCGCTGCCACAGCTCGATGATGCGTTCGTTTTGTTCTTGTTCGGTCAGCAGCCCGCGGCGGTAGTCACGCTCGATCAGCCCTTGTTCTTCGAGAGCCTTGTTGATGATCTCCAGCTTCTGCGGAGGCACGGTGATATCGGAAACGGCGATGGTCGTGCCGGAACGCGTGGCGTACTGGAACCCGATGTCCTTGATGCGGTCCACAATGTCAATGGTCGCTTCCGACCCGAGCACCTGGTACGACTGGGACACGAGGCGCTGCAGCGAGCTCTTATCGAGCACTTGGTTGACGAAGCGCATGGCCTCGGGCAAGATCAGGTTGAAGAGCACGCGGCCAACGGTGGTCTCGATCATGCGCCGCTGACTG
Organism: Anaerolineales bacterium; assembly: GCA_035288225.1. GTDB lineage: Bacteria > Chloroflexota > Anaerolineae > Anaerolineales > RBG-16-64-43 > RBG-16-64-43. The sequence continues at coordinate 15,048 of DATEAT010000115.1, forward strand.
CGCTGGTAGCGTTCGCCCTTCTCGTTGTACCAGGTCGCCGTTTGCACATGAATCGGCATGTGCAATGAGACCTTGTCCAGGCGATAGGCCAGTTCCACTTCGTCGAGGCCCGAGTAGGAATGGCGCGTGCTGCCCAAGCGGGCGTCGAGGCGGGCGTCGGCCATCGTCAGGTAGTACACGCCCAAGACCATATCTTTGGTGGGGCCCACCACCGGCTCGCCGTCGGCCGGCTTGAGCAGGTTGCGCGTGGAGAGCATAAGCGTGCGTGCCTCTTCCACGGCGCGCTCGGAGAGCGGCACGTGCACGGCCATCTGGTCGCCGTCGAAATCGGCGTTGAAGGCGGCGCACACGAGCGGGTGAATGTGAATGGCCTTGCCTTCCACCAGCACCGGCTCGAAGGCCTGGATGCCCAGGCGGTGCAGCGTGGGCGCGCGGTTGAGCAACACCGGCCGGTCGCCGATGACCTCCTCCAGCACCTCCCACACTTCCGGGCGCTCGCGCTCGATGAAACGCCGCGCGCCCTTGACGTTGTTGGCGTATCCGTAGGCCACGAGTTTGGCGATGACAAACGGCCGGTAGAGCTCCAGGGCCATCACCTTGGGCAGGCCGCACTGGTAGAGTTTGAGCTTGGGGCCGACCACGATCACCGAGCGGCCCGAATAGTCGACGCGTTTGCCGAGCAAGTTGCGGCGGAAGCGGCCTTTCTTGCCCTTGAGCATGTCCGAAAGCGACTTCAGTTCGCGCCGCCCGCGCCGCGAGAGGGCCTTGCCGCGCTGCGAGTTGTCGATGAGCGAATCGACCGCCTCCTGCAGCATGCGCTTCTCGTTGCGTACGATGACGTCCGGTGCGCCGAGCTCGATCAGTCGCTTGAGGCGGTTGTTGCGGTTGATCACCCGGCGGTACAGGTCGTTCAGGTCGGAAGTCGCAAAGCGCCCGCCATCCAGCTGAACCATCGGGCGCAATTCGGGCGGGATGACCGGCAGCACGGTCAGGATCATCCACTCGGCACGGTTGCCCGAGCGGCGGAATGCTTCCACCACCTTGAGGCGCTTGGTGGCCTTCTTCTTGCGCTGCTTGGACTTGGTCGTGCGCACCTCGCGCCACAGGCTATCGGCCATCTTGTCCATGTCGAGGTTGCGCAGGATTTCGTAAAACGCCTCGGCGCCCATTTCCGCGCGGAACACTTGCCCCCAGCGCGTCTTCAGCTCGCGGTATCGACTCTCACCGATGAACGAGAGCGGCGTGATCTCAAGCAGCTCTTCGCGCTCCTTGACGAGCTCCTCGCGCGCCGTCTGCGCCTGGTCCTCGAGCTGGTTGCGCAGCGCAATCAGGCTCTCTTCGGCCTCGGCGCGCACCTTGTCCACCTCGCCTTTGATCTTCTCGATGGCGCGGTCGCGCTTCTCTTTCAGTTCATCTTCGATCTCTTCCAGGCGGGATTTGACCGCCTTCTGCAGGATCGAAAGATGTTTGGGTCCAATGGTCGTGCCCTTGTCGGCAATTTGGGTGCGCGTGGCTTCGAACTCGATCGGCACGCGGATGGTCGAGCCCTGCTTCTCGCGCAGCGAGGTTTCCATCTTTTGCCCCTCTTTGATGAGGGGGTCGAGGCGCTCGCTGACGTCCTCGTCGAACTTCTCGCGCGTGCGCTGGATGCGCACGTCGAGCTCGGCCAGGCGGCGGTCGCGCGAGGTTTTTACCTGGGCGATCTTCTGATTGATCTCTTCGCCCTGACGGTGCTCCACGCGCTCCACCTCATCATCCAGTCGGTGCAGCGCTTTCTGGCGCGCATCCTCGTCCACCTGGGTGATGACGTATTGCGCGAAGTACAGCACGCGGTCGAGGTTGCGGCGCGAGATGTCGAGCAGCAGCCCGAGGTAGGAGGGCACGCGGCGCGTGTACCACACGTGGGCTACCGGCGCCGCCAGCTCGATGTGGCCCATCCGCTCGCGCCGCACCGAGGAGCGCGTCACTTCCACGCCGCACTTGTCGCAAATGACACCTCGATGGCGGATGTTCTTGTACTTGCCGCAGTAGCATTGCCAGTCGCGCGTGGGGCCAAAGATGGCTTCGTCGAAGAGACCGTCCTTCTCGGGGCGCAGGCGGCGATAGTTGATCGTCTCCGGCCGCAAGACCTCGCCATATGACCAGCTGCGAATCGTTTCGGGGGAGGCCAAACTCACTCGGATCGCACTGATGCCCTTGGATTCCACGCTACATCCTCCGGGGATGCTGGGCGCACGCCGATGCGGCGAACGCATGTTCAATTTTAGCAGGCAAAGCGAAACCGGCGCGTGGGGCGGTGCCCAAGCGCGATTTCGCTGGTTGGCTTCTGAAACTATGATTATAGACCAAGCCTTCGGCACGGTCAAGATCGGGAATCGGCCGGAAACTCGGCCTTTCGCGCACGTCGCCCCCTGGCCGCAGGGCATGAGGCCGCGAGCGGCGGCCACCGGTGCGCCTCATCCATGCTCCAGCGGGCGAGCAAGCGCTCCCGGCCGCTAGCCAGCCTCGTACGCGACGAATTCGATTTCGCTCGATCCGTCATCGTACAAGTCGACCATGACATACCCCGGTTGGCAGTCGAGATAGGCGCCTTGCCACCAGTTGCCCGAGATCGCGCCATCACATGAATAGCGCACGCCCAAATATTCCACACGGTCCACCTGATGCGCGTGCCCGCTCAAACACAGGCACACATTCGGGTGAGCCAGGAAGAGTTGCCGCAGCCGACCGGCATCGATGTGCATCCACGCGCCGGGCACAACCCAGTTGCCGCTCACGGCCAGATCGCCGTCGAAGAATTCACAGGCGCACAGAATCGGTATGTGCGAGGCAACGCACACGGGCGTCGCCGCGTCCGTCGCCACAAGCTCCGCCTCCAGCCAGGCGTACTGCTCCTCGTCCAATCTGCCGGTGTACGGTATTTCCGATTCGATTTCCTGCGGATGGGTGCTGTCGAGCACGATGAAACGCCATCCGCCGCTGGTGAATGCATAGTAGCGCTGGGCGAGTCCGAGGGCCTGCAACGCCATGCCTTTGCCGTACAACGGGTCCGTCGTATCGGCCTGCGGCAGCCCCCAGCCCCACACATCGTGGTTGCCGATTGCATGATAGACCGGAATGCGGCAAGTTTCGCGAATCACGGTGGCAAAGGTTTCCCAGCGGGCCAGGGCGTACTCCTTCGGGGTTGCCAGTCCGTCCATGATCGAATCGCCGGTGTTGAGTATGAAGTCTGGCGCCTCCTGCTGCGCGTGGATGTGCCCGAAGGCCTGCGCCATACCCACGCGGGCGCGGCTTCGCGCTTCAACATGGATGTCGGTCACATGAGCCACGCGCAGCACGCGGGTGCGCCCCGCAGCAGGTCGCGCGCGACACCCGCTCAGGGCGGCGCCCGAGAGCAGCAATGAGCCACGCAGAAAATCGCGGCGCGAGATCGGCGTCTTCATCATGTGCCTCGCTTCAGGGGGGATGCCGTGGCCCAACCGTGCAGGCTAGGCCGACATCCGACGGTGACCGCCCTCAGCCTGCGGATGCTCCCGCAAGAGATCCACTGCGTGCTCGAGCACCGGCAGGATGGTCTGCAAGCTCTCACACGCGGCGCGTGGGCTGCCAGGCAAGTTGATGATCAGCGACCGTCGGCGGATGCCCGCCACACCGCGCGACAGCATGCCGTGCGGCGTCACCGCGAGCGACCCGGCACGCATCGCCTCGGCCAGTCCGGGGGCTTCCCGCTCGATCGCCTGCTGTGTCGCCTCGGGAGTCACATCGCGGGGCGCAAAACCGGTGCCTCCGGTGGTAAGGACCACCTCGGCCAGATCTTCATCGCACCACCGGCACAGCATGGCGCGGACGGCTTCGCGATCGTCTGCCACGACGGCCGTCTGCGTCACCTGCCAGCCACGAGCCTCCACCAGGGCGCGCAGTGCCGGCCCAGAGAGATCCTCGCGCTCGCCGCGCGCCGATCGATCGGATACAGTCAAGATGGCCACTCGCACGTGTATCTCTCCTTCGCCGCCCATTGGCGCAACGCCTTGGGCCGACGATTGTACGCTGCGCGTCTCGCGTCTCGCGCCTATGGCGAGAGGCACGCTCACCGGCCGGGTTGCACAGGCGCGGGCGCGCCACTCCACGCGCCGGTGCGCCCCTCCCAGAATGGGCAGACCTGCCGGAAACCAAGCGCCTCGTAAACGAGGAGTGCAGCGGCGTTCTTCTGATTGACGTTGAGGACGATGGTTGGGATGCCCAGCGCCAGAAGCGCCGCGGTCACTGCGCCGGTGGTGTGTCGGGCCAGCCTGCGCCCGCGACGATCGCGCCGCGTGTACACGTTGCCCACTGCCGCAACGCCAGTCTGCGCGGCCACCAGGTGGGTACCTGCGGCCGCGATCAGTTCCCCCTGCTCGTAGACCCCGTAGTAGACCCCTTGCTTCACCATCCACGGCGCGAAGAAGTCTGGCACCTCGTGGTTCGCCTCGCCGTCCGCGAAGAGCGCGTGGAGCGCAGGCAGATCTTCCGCCCCAAGTCGCAACGCGCTCGGCACCTCTTCGTGAGCGAAGGCCGCCGGATCGAGCTGCAGGCGATTCATCGCCATCCGCTCCAGGATGGGGGCTTGCTCTGCAACCAGATCGATATGGGGGACGGGAATCGAGAGGTATGCAGAAGCAAGGCGGGGCAGCTCACGCAGAATGGCCTGCACCTCGGGGACTGGGCCGAGAGAGAAGAGGACCGGCGTGGCTTCGCGCCGATAGAGCAGTACCACGGCCGGCGTGCGCGGCCCGGTCCAATACCATTCGCTGTGTTCGACAAACCCGGGAGTCAGGTCCCCCAGGGCATAGGCCGCCCATGGACGATCGGTTTCGAGGATTTCACGGACGGCGGCCAGGTCGTATGTGCGGGGCATATCGAATATCTGCCGCGCGGCAGGTCAGCGCAGCACCTTGCCCAGGAGGGTAATCGCCATCTCCTCCCAACCCAGGTTCTTGTAGAACTCGACGGCGGCGTTTCCGTCCATGACCAGCAGGTACGCCTTGTAACAGCCTTTGTCGCGCAGGCGCTGCTCCACCTCATCCATCAATTGCCGCCCGAGGCCGCGCTTCCGCTCGGCGGGGTCGACCGCCAGGTGATAAACCATGCCTCGGCGCCCGTCGAACCCGCCGATCACCGTGCCGACGATGCGTCCCTCGGTCTCGGCCACCAGGAAGAGATCGGGGTCGCGCTCGACTTTTCGGGCGATTTCCTCGCGGGTATCGGAAGGGCCGACGTGGACCCCCGGGCCAGAGCGCTGCCACAGGTCGAGTGCGCCTGGGTAATCGCTCGGGAACCTGAACTCGCGCAGCCGCACGTTACTCCTCTTCGGGGCCGACCACCAGCTTCCACTCACCGTGGATGCCGTCCTGGGTGACGCCGAAGAAGGCGCGCACGCCTTGCGGGATGCGCTGCACGAGGTCGTAGCGGCTCACGCCGCGGTGGCTGCGCTTCTTGAGCAGTGCCAGATCGCCCACCCAGTTCAGCTTCTCGAGGGGCGGCAGGGCCGAGAATTCGGTGATGGCGTAGTGCCACAGTCGGCGGGCCGAGGCTTGAGTGACGTTCTTGACCACGTTGCCGTTGCGCAGGTCGCGCATGGTGTAGTAACGCGTTCCATCGCGATCTTCGGAACTCACCACCTCCACGCCCGTGCGCGGGGCGGCCAGTGACGGCGCGGGCTTCTCCCCGCCTTCGGGCGGCTCCGGGGCCTCCACCGGCGGCGCGGCGGCAACCACGGGTTCAACCTCGGTGAGGGCGCGGCGCTGGCCGCGCAGCACCAGGTCGACGATCTCGTCGCGTACCGCCACTCCGGTTTCGGATTCGTCGCGGATGTAGATTTTGTTGTCGTCCACTGCGTAGGGCGGGTCATCACCGCGCGGCACGATGATGCGGATGACCTTTTTGCCGCCCGTCTCCTGCACATCCACCGTGCAATGTAGCTCGGGGCTGATCTTGGCGCCGAGCTCTTTCTCGAGCTGCTCGACGGCCTGGGCGGGGTTTTGTATCCCGAGCGGTGCCTCCTGAGGGTTGGGGCTGACCCCGATGTAGAGCATGCCGCCGTTGGCGTTGGCAAAGGCGCACACGTCGGCGATGATTTCGTACAGTTTGCCGCCGCGCACGGTCAGGCTGTCGTGAAAGTCCTGATTGATGGACGGCCCTTCGCTGCGCGCCTGCTGGATGAAATCGAAGGCCTCCTCGCGCGCCGCACGATGCGGACGCGTCCGCGCGAAGTCGTCGCTTTCGAAGAGTTCCTGCAAGGCCTCGAAGCTGAGCTCCGGCAAGGCGACGTCCGTGGCCCGGTCGCCCACGCCCAGGTTCTTGCGGTTGCTCGGGTCGGCGCGCAAGCGGTGGGCATCCGACCCCTGAACGCAGTGCATGCGCCGGGGGTACTCGGGCTTGGTGCCGCTGAAAAAGGCGGCCGTCGAATGGCGCCCGCGCTGTTCCAGGTCGGTGACCTCCAGCGCGGCCAGATGCGGGTCCTGGGTGTAGGCGATCTTGGTCTGACCGCCGAAATCGAAACCGCGCAATGCGACCCCGTTGGAGGAATTGGCGTGCGCCGCTATCGCCAGCCCCCCGCCCTCATGGATGCGGCGGTAGGCAGTGAGCACATCGGCGGTGGCTCCGACCGTCGACGAACCCAGGTCGAGCTGGTCGACCGGCACGTTCAGGTCGAGCAAGATGTGTTCGATCTCGCGGATGGACTTGGAGGGCGGAAAAATGCCCATGACGTGGAAGCCCAGCGTGGCGGTGAACTCGAAGGCCGGGAAGACGAGCACCTTCTTGAGCAGCGTGCGGTATTCCTCCAGCCGGCGCCGTTCCTCATCGGTCAGGCGGCCGCTGCGGCCGAGCTGCTCGAGAAAGGCGATGTCTTCCTGCATGCGGCGGTAGCCGGCCACCGTATTGTGGTCGGCAAAGGCGATCGCCGCCAGGCCGCGGGCCTCCGCCCGCCGCAAGACATCTAAGAAGGTCGCCTCCGGCTCCTGGAAATCCGAAGAGGCGGGGGAGTGCAAGTGCAGATCAATGGTGTACCACTGACGTGGTTTGTGTGGTGAACGACGACTCACAGCAATCTCATTCTGTTGAATGCTCAATGTCCCGGCCGGAACGCGAGGCGGCCGGGCGCCTCATGCCGCGGGTGATGCGCCGTCGGCGGTTGGTTTCAGCAGCCGGACAAGGTCGTCCGGCATATACGGCTTGAGCAAGAAGGCGTCCGCGCCCTTCTTCTTGCACTCGATCGAGACGTCCATCCCCGACACCATCACCACCCGGGTGGCCCCCAGGCGCGGGTGAGCACGGATGCTTTCCAGTATTTGCATGCCATTCTGACCGGCCAGGAATACATCCAGCAATACGACGTCGGGATTCTCGCTCTCGACCAACGGCAACACCGGCTCGCCCAGGGTCAAGGCGCGCACGGTAAAGCCCTCCAATTCAAGGAAGGTGCGCAGCAAAGTCACCATGTCGCGGTCATCTTCGAGCAGCAAGACTTTAGACATGCGAGCGCCCCTTGGCCGGTCGAGGCCGCCGAGCCGCGCCTGCGGCCCGTTTGGTGCGACGTTTGCGAGCGGCCGGCGCGGGCGGCGGGGTAAGCGGCGCGGCGACGAC
>DATEAT010000116.1:0-3127 GCA_035288225.1 Anaerolineales bacterium
GATGATCATCATCAGCAGCGTCGCCGCGCCCAGGCCGACGAGCAGCCGCGAGGTGAAGAGCAGCGCAACCTGCAGGCCCTCGAGCGTGTAGTTGAAGGGGCCAAGGCCGAAGAGCACGCTTGGCCCGGGCGTGAAGAAACCCTGGATGATCACGAGCGAGAGGGCGAACGGACAGATGAACTTGGCGCAGGCGCGCAGGAACGCGCCCAGGCGTCGGCCCCAGGCCGCGAGCGGAACGAGCAGCCCAACGAACACGGCCAGGACCGGAAGAATACCCGGCAGCGCCGCGCCCGCGACGAGCGCGGTGAGGCTGACGGTGAGCATGGTGAGCGGGTGCATCAATTGAGGCGAGTGCAATGGAATCGCAGGCGGCGGCGACCCGGGCGAATGCAGCAGCCGCGAGGGGGCCTGGCCCATCGGGCGTGGAGGCACCTCGCCAGTCATCGACGTACGCGCCGGATGTTCATGAGTCGCACTGGGGGAACCGGGGCGCGCCGCGAGAACTGCGCGCCCCGGGAGGAGTAATGCGTTCAGCCCCAGGCTATTTCGCCCGCGGGGCCAGGTTGCTGAAGCGCGCCAGGAAGCGCAAGGGCAGCGCGCGCAGCACGAGGTACACGAGCAGGTAGGAGGCCATCTTATCCATCGGGTCGGAGAACGTGCCCTGGGCGATGTTGGCGCCCAGCGAGTCGAGCCCAATCGAGCGCGCCATGGCGACGATGACGTCGGTGCCCGAGCCCATCACGCCACCGAAGACGTAGGTGGCGATGGGTGCGGAGAGGATGGCCGCGATGAGCCCGGTGATGAGGCCGGCCAGGATCGCCTTCCACCACGAGTTGGGCCAGCCCGCGCGCCCGAAGACGCCGGCCAGCGCGCCGATGATGGCGGCCACACCGGCGAAGGCGAAGGCGGGCGTGTACCACCCGGCCAGCGTCCAGATCACGTTAGAGAGGAACCCGGTGACGGCGCCGGCCCACGGTCCGGCCAGCACGCCCACCAGGATGGTGCCGATCGAATCCAGGTACAGCGGCACCTTGATGAGCAGCGCCAACTGTCCGACGGCGATATTGATCGCGATGGCGATCGGGATCATGACCAGGGTGACGGTATTGAACTGGCGTTTGAAGGAATCCATGGCGCAAGCCTCCTCTAGCGGCGGGGTCAAAAGTCACTATACGGCAAAGGGGGAGGCAAGGCAAGCGGCGCAGGCCGCCTTGTGCATGCGTGTACTATCCGCGCCTGCGAGGCGGGTGCAAAAATGGAGGAGGGGCGGAGGGGCAGCGTGGGCGGAGGGGAATTGCGGACATGCGAGGCAGGCTCTGGCGGTTTCTGTCATGGCCTCGGGGGCGGGTTCACACACCGAATGGGCTGTTCAGGCAACAAAGGTCCCTCACGCGCCGTGAGGCCGAGGGGTTCCCTCTCCCGGCGGGAGAGATAGTATGAGAAGGCCGGTTCCTCCGGAGCGTGATGCACCATAATGGTGCTCACAGGCAAACGGCGCACTCAGAAGGTGCCCGCAGAAGGAGGAACCGGCCATGGATAAGGATAGCAGATTTTATGTGGGGATGGATATCGGGGATCGGATCAGTGAGACCCATGTTTTGGACGGTGAGGGGGAGTTGGTGGAACACAGCCGGGTGCCAACGACAAAATCGGCACTTGAACGGAAGTTCTCGGCCATGCCGGCGTCGCGGGTAGCGATCGAAGTGGGGACACACTCACACTGGGTGAGCCGCTCGCTAAGCGGCATGGGGCACGAGGTGCTGGTGGCGAATGCACGCAAGCTTCGGCTGATCCATGGCAACACCCGCAAAAGTGATCACGCCGATGCGGAGTATCTGGCACGCCTGGCGCGGCTGGACCCACAACTGCTGTCGCCCATTCGCCACCGCGGGGCTCAGGCCCAGGCGGACCTGGCGTTGGTGCGATCACGAGATAGCCTGGTGCGGGCGCGGACGCTGTTGATCAACCATGCCCGAGGGCTGGTCAAGAGCAGCGGGCAGCGGCTGGCAAGGTGTTCGCCGGAGGCCTTCGCCACACGAGCTGCGGCCAACATTCCCAACGAATTGGAGCCCGCGTTGCGGCCAATCCTGGAGAGTGTGGCACACCTGACAGGCCAGATACGGGCCCATGACCGGCAGATCGAGCGTGTGGCCAAAGACAGGTATCCAGAGAGCGAGCGCTTGCGCCAGGTCAAAGGGGTCGGGCCGGTGACCTCGCTGGCATTTGTGCTGACCCTGGAAGATCCGTCGCGCTTTCCGAAGAGCCGCGAGGTGGGGGCGTATCTGGGGTTGGTGCCGCGGCGCCATCAATCGGGTGACATGGATCCTCAGATGCGGATCAGCAAGACGGGCGACAGCCATGTGCGCCGCTTGCTGGTGGGTAGCGCTCAGTACATTCTTGGACCGTTCGGCCCTGACTGCGATCTGCGACGCTGGGGGCTCACGCTGGCCGAACGCGGTGGACAAAACGGCCGCAAGCGCGCCGTGGTGGCCGTGGCCCGCAAACTGGCGGTGATGCTGCACCGGCTATGGGTCACGGGCGAAGATTACCAGCCCCAGAAGTGCCCTGCTCAGTGAAGTGATTATGTAACTCGCGGGACCCTTGTCCCGTCAGGGTGACTGCGCCCTAGCCCTGGGCCCTGGGGCCGAGTCTCAGGCTCGGCCCCAGGGAAACCGCGGGAGAGATGGCAGCACCCGAACCGGGAGGACACCAGCTTGCACCCAGCCAAACCAGGCTGATCAGAGTGCGGATGGAAGGGTGACACGGGGTCCTGATCAATTGCATCTGTCCGAGGACGCACAGCTTCGGAGCGTGCCAGTGCCACTTGACTCCACGGGCCTTCTCATGGAAGGCTAGGTGAGGGGTTGGCGAGTGCTCAGTGTCCTGTGACCAGGAAACAAGAAAGCCCCCGCTTTCGCGGGGGCTTTCTTGATCTCGTGCGTTCGCCGGTTAGAGAACGCGCACCGACTCGGCCTGCATGCCCTTCGGGCCCTTGGTAACCGAGAACTCGACGCGCTGTCCCTCTTCCAGGTTGCGGTAGCCATCGCCCTGAATGGCGGAGAAGTGCACAAACACGTCCTCACCACCTTCGCGCGAGATGAAACCGTAACCCTTGTTGCCGTTGAAC
>DATEAT010000117.1:0-6971 GCA_035288225.1 Anaerolineales bacterium
GCCTGCCCGCGCTGCGGCACCACCATCTCGGCCGTCACCGCCAATCAGCGCATCACCAACTTCTGCCGCACCTGTCAGCCCGGTGGCCTCACTCGCGGCATGTGAAGTGTCCAATCCGACATGGAAAGGGTCGCGTGCCTCGCGCCGATGGGGGTCTTGGCCCCTAGGCACGCCTTAAGCATGACACGGCGGACGACGCCGGACGTTGGTGTCCGAGTTGCACGCGAGGCCGCCGGGTCGCCGTCTCGTGTAACCCGATAGCGCTCGACCCAACCCGGGAAGCGAGCCCACATCGCACGCCGGCGGGCACAGGTAAGGCATGCTGTGCCCTCTCCCATGCCCGCCGGCTTCTTGTGTCAGTACTCAGCCTGCTGCGCAAACAACTCGGGATGGATCAGGCGCGCCAATTGTTCCAGTCCGTCGACCATGCGCGGCCCGGGTCGGCTGACCAAGTTGTCATCAAACGGATGGACCGCCTTCTGCTTGATGGCCGTCATCGTTCCCCAGCCGGCGCGTGCGCTTACCCCTTCGATCGTCGTGCCGTAGGCTGTGTCGCCCAGCAGGATGATCTGCGGGTCCTGGCGCACCAGCTCTTCCGAACTGATCTGAGCGAACTGACTCGAGAGCACCGCGCCCACGTTCGTCCCGCCTGCGGCGCGAATCAGGAGGTCCAGGAAGGTCCCCGGCCCGGAGGTCCACGGCTTGGTCGGATCGGTGCCATCCAATTCGTAGAACACGCGCGGCGAGGTCGTGGCCGAGCTGAGCTTCTGGCCGACCGCGGTCACGCGGTCACGCAGTTCATCTGCCAACCCCTGGGCCTGGGTGGCGCGCCCGGTGAGTGTGCCCAACGATAATACGTTCGCATACAATCCCTCGAAATCATCAGGGTTGATCACCACGAACACGGTGAACCCCAGCCCGCGCAGAGTCTCTACCTGGTCGGGTGGAGTGATCTCCGCCGCCAGGATGAGATCGGGCTCGAGCGCGACCACTGCCTCGGTGTTGAGCTTGCCCATCCCGGTGGCGATCGCCGGCAGCGCCTTGGCGGCCTCGGGGTAGTCGGAGAACTCGTCGCGCCCGACCATCTGCGCCCCCGCACCGATGGCAAAGAGCAGCTCGGTGTTGGAGGGCGCGAGTGAAACGATGCGCTGCGCGGGACCGGCCAGGCGGATGGTCTGCCCGGCGCCGTCGACGGCCTCGACCGTCGGCTGCGGGGGCACGCTGGGGGTGGCCGCCACGAGCGGGGAGGCCGCCGGTGTGGGCGCGCCCGGTGCGGCCGGCGCGCCGCAAGCGCCCAAGGTGAGGCCCAATGCGACCACGAGCGAAACACGACGAACGATGATGTGCAACATGCCACTCCTCCGTGAAGCGGGTGTCGGTCTTGCGATCGACATGCTCCTCGGACGGTCGGGACGAAAAAGCCCCTGTCGATGGACAGGGGCGCAGCAGGGCGAGCCGAAGCTCGGTTCCCGTCCCCTTCCGGCGAGGTATTTGGGAACGCGACCGAGGCGGGCGACCTGGCTTGCCTGGGGCTCAACGCCCCGGGCTCACAGTTGCGCGGCAGCGCCGGACTTGCACCGGCTTCGCCTTTGATCCCTCCCATCCGGGGGAACAGGGAACCTTGGCCGCAGACGTAAGTTGTGCGCGCATTATACACCCGCCGGCGGCCGATGAGGCTGCGCGCCGGCGCTCGATGTAGAATCGGGAGGGTGGAGGCTGCATGGCGAGATTGCTAATCGAGAACGTAGACATCGTCACCCTTGACCCTCAAGGAACAGTGCTGCGCGCGAGCTGCCTGGCCGTCGAGGGCGAGAGGATCGTGGGTGTGGGCCAGGCGCCGCCCGGCTTTCTCCCCGATGAACGCCTCGACGGTCACAACCACCTGGCCATGCCGGCGTTGTTCAACGCCCACTGCCACGCCGCCATGACTTATGAGCGCGGCTGGGCGGAGGACCTGCCCTTCCCGCGCTGGCTTAACGAGAAGATCTGGGTGGCTGAATCCGCCTTGAGCGACGAGGATGTGTATTGGGGCGCCGCGCTCGCCGCGTGCGAGATGATTCGCGGCGGTGTGGCCGGGTTCAACGACCACTACTTCTACATGGACCGGGTGGCGGAGGTCGTCGAGCAATCTGGAATGAAGGCGGCCCTGGCCTGGTGCGTCTTTGGTATCGGCGACGACAAGGAAATCGGCGGCAACCTGGAGGGGACGCTGCGCTTCATCGAGCGCTGGAGCGGGCGCGCGGAGGGTCGCCTGCGCCTGTTCCTTGGCCCGCACTCACCGTACATCTGCCCGCCGGGATTCCTTCGACGGATTGCGGAGCTCGCGAGCGAGCGAAGCCTGGGCATCCATCTCCATCTTTCCGAATCCGAGGAGCAGGTGGAAAATTCGCTGCGCGCCAACGGCATGAGCCCGGTGGCGCATCTGGATCACCTGGGTGTCCTGCAGGCCCCCGGTGGCTGCCTCGCCGCGCACTGTCTCTTCGTCTCGGATGAGGATCTGGAACTGCTCGCGCAGCGCGAGGTCACCGTGGCGCACACGCCCATCACTTATATGAAGCTGGCCATGGGTGTGCCGGACCTCTCGCGGTTTGCGCGCCACAAAGTGAGGGTGGCCATTGGCACCGATGGCCCGGCCTCCAACGCCGATATGGACATGTTCGCCGCACTGCGCCAAACGGCCATCCTGCAGAAGCACGTTCAGCAAGATCCCACGGCTATGCCAGGGGACGTGGTGCTGCGCATGGCCACCCAGGCCGGCGCGCGTGCGATGGGCTTCCCGGGCTCGGGCGTTCTGGCCGAAGGCGCCCCGGCCGATATCGCCCTGGTGGATATGGATCGGCCGCATCTTCTCCCGCGCCATGATCTGGTGGCCAACCTGGTGCACTCGGTCAAAGCCGCGGACGTGACCGACCTCATGGTCAATGGGCGCTGGCTCATGCGCAAACGCGAGCTGCTGACCCTCGACGAGCAGAAGATCAAGGCCGTGGCCGAGCGGGGGGCACGGCGCCTCGTTTCGCAGGATATGCACAGCGTGCGTAAGTACGGGGCGTAATCGGGACGAGAGGGACGCTGATTGGTGATACCCCGAGCAACAGGTCCACCGGTCCAGGGTGGCCGCAACACGGTTCGCCCCAATTGACCCATCAAGAAATGGCCCTCTCTGGGCGTGGTCCCTCGGTTGCGCCCCGTGGCATCTTGCGTACAATTCATCGGATTGGTAAGCCCGGCCACTGTTCCCGCAGGCTAGGCCGGTTCCCGGAGCGTCCCGAAACAACACGGGCGCGCCCGCAGGCGAGGAGCAGGGGGCATACGCCAACGGGATGCGCTGCTGGCTTTCCTTGGAGAAAGCATGCCGCTAGATCTTGCCGATGTGCCCCTGCTCGACTGCCACATCCACTTCGCCCACCCCGATTACATGCCCGGGCTGCTCGAGATCCTCAATGAGCATGGCGTCCGCAAATTCAACCTCGTCTGCACTCCCCACCGCGCCCGTCTGAGCCTGGTGCCAGACGCGCTGTATCTCAAATCCCATTACCCTCAACGGGCTTACGTGTTCGGCGGGCTGGATATCTCTCCGCTGTTCCTCTCGCCCGACTCCTGCGGCGTGCTGTTCGCGCAGGATGTCGTGCGGATGATAGACATGGGCTGCGACGGTATCAAGATGATCGAAGGCAAGCCCGACATGCGGAAGATGTTGCCCATCCCGGACTTCGACTCGCCGGCCTACGAACCTTACTGGGCCGTCGCGGAGGAGAAGCAGGTCCCTCTCATCTTCCATGTCAATGACCCGGAAGAGTTCTGGGATGCCCGCCGGGTGCCTGCCTGGGCGCAAAAGCAGGGCTGGTTCTATGGCGATGGGACGTACATCAACAACGAGGAGCAATACGCGCAGGTGGTGAGGGTCCTCGAACGCCATCCGCGCCTGCAGGTTGTGTTCGCTCACTTCTTCTTCATGTCTGCCCAGTTGCCGCGGCTGGCGGCGCTGCTGAATCGCTTTTCAGGCATGCGCGTCGACCTGACCCCCGGCATCGAGATGTACCATAACTTCGCCCAGGACCCGGATGGGGTGCGGGAGTTCTTCGTGGCCTTCCAGGACAGAATCTTGTTCGGCACCGACATCGGAGCCAAGGCTTTGCTCTCGACGCCCGAGTTGGGAATCGAGCCCCGCGAAAGCGCACTGCGTATCGAGTTGGTGCGCCGTTTCCTGGAGGCCGACGGCGAATTCACGCTCGAGGCAGAGAACGGTTTCCTTTTCGGCCGGTTTGCCGGGCCGTTCCACGGCCTAGGTCTGCCGGGGCCGATTCTCGAAAAGATCTACTTCCGCAATTTCGAGGGCCTGGCTGGGCGCCAGCCGAAAGCCTTGGATCCTCAGAGGATTGTCGCCGAATGCGAGCGCCTGAGCGGGCTGATCGGGGTCATGGGTTCCGCCCAGCCGGGTGCACCTGGCGATGTGTCAATTGCGGCGCGTGTCCGGGAGCATTTCGCGCACCCGGTCTAAACTCGGAGAGGAGGCATTCGTGAAAACCATCAAGAGGTGGCAAGAGCCGATTTATGCCATCGGGGGCTTCGGACCAGGGTTCCTCTACCAAGTAGTTCTGACGTATCTGCTCTACTTTTACCGGCCGGCTCTGGCGCGCATTGAGACGGGCGCGCTGATCTTCGCCCCGGCGGCCGCCTACGCGCTCGGGATGCTGGTCGCGCGCATCCTGGACGGCGTGGTCGACCTGCCGATTGCTGCCTGGACCGACAACATGCGCAGCCGCTGGGGCCGCCGGCGGCCGATGATGCTGATCGGCCTGATCCCGGCCGTCATTTGCTTCATCCTGCTGTGGTACCCGCCCTTTTCCGGCGCCAGCCTGGGGCCGGACGGCCACTGGGGCAACGCGGTTTACGTCGCGGTGGTCAGCTCGCTGTATTTCTTCTTCCACACCTTCATCATCGTGCCCTACCTGGCGGCGCTGTCCGAGATCGTTCCCGACGAGAACTCACGCGTGCGGGTCGCCAGCTGGCAAACTCTCTTCAACACCGGCGGCTACGTTCTGACCTTTGTCGTGGCGCCGATGTTGTTCAGCCGATTCGGGGTGCGTGGCACAGCCCTCTTGCTCCTGCCCAGCATCGTCACCTTCATCGGGCCGCTGCTGGTGATCAAGGAAAGCCCAACCAACCTCGACAGCGCTACCAGCAAGGTCGAGGAAAGGGTCTCGCTGTGGGCAAGCATGAGAATGACGCTCACCAACAAGACCTTCCTGATCTACATGTCTTCGGTGGCCACCTTCTACTTCGGGCTGCAGTTCTTCCTGGGCGGCATCGCCTTCATCGCCGCCGACATGATGGGCATCTCGGACGCCAGCCTGGGCCTGATGAACGCGGCGGCCTTCGCTCCAGTGCCGATCATGCTCATCGTCTTCAATCTGATCACTCGCAAGAAGGGAGCCAAGTACGCCTTCCGCGTCGCGCTGCTGGTCTTCGCCGTGGCCATGCTGCTCTACCCGCTGGGCTGGTCGAAGCTCAACCTGCCGGTGCCGCCCATTGTTGTGGGCATCATTGCCGGCCTGATTGGCAGCTTCTCGATCGGTGCGTTCTTCACCATCCCCTACGCCTTCCCGGCACACATCGCGGCGGTCGAGGCCGAGCAGACCCACAAGAACCGGGCCGGGATGTTTTTCGCAGTTCAGGGGCTGATCAACCAGTTCGTCGGATCGCTGGCCGGGTCGGTGCTGGCACTCCTGCTGGCCTGGGAATTGGGGCCGGTTGTCATTGGTCCGATCGTCGCGGCCACGATGGTCTTGGCGTTCTTCCTTTTCGGGCCGTACCCGTTGGGCAAGCCGTCGGCAGCGCCGGCCAAGTAAACCGGGTCATCTACCTAAACCACCGCTCCCTGCTGCACGCAGGGAGCGGTGGTCGATTCCCGGGTAGTGCCTTGAGGGCCGTCGAATTGGAGGCCGCGAGGACGGGCGGCCAGACAATCGCCGGAGGGGCGGGGCAACGCCCAAGGCGCTGTTAGAATCCCTCGCATGCACGATCCGGATCTCGTGATTGTCGGTGGTGGATTGGCCGGGTGCGAAGCCGCTTGGCAGGCGGCCAAGCGCGGGCTGCGCGTCCGTCTATTCGAGATGCGCCCGGCACACTCGACTGGCGCACACACCAGCGACCGCTTGGCCGAACTTGTGTGCTCCAACTCGCTCGGATCGCTGCAGGCCAACCGCGCCGGGGGCATGCTCAAGGCGGAACTCGAGCACCTGGGCAGCCTGCTGCTGGAGGTCGCCACCCAGAGCGCCGTGCCCGCCGGCTCCGCGCTGGCGGTCGACCGGGAGATCTTTGCCCAGGCCGTCACCGATCGACTGGCGGCGCACCCGCGCATCGAGATCGTACGCGAGGAAGTGACTCAGATTCCGAGCGGGCTCGCCATCCTGGCCTCCGGCCCGCTCACCTCGCCCACCCTGGCCGAGGCGATTGCCACTTTCGCCGGCACAGATCACCTGTACTTCTTCGACGCCGTCGCCCCCATTGTCAGCGCCGATTCGATCGACATGACTATCGCCTTTCGTCAATCGCGCGGGGGAGAGGCGGATGACTACATCAACTGCCCGCTCGATCGCGGCCAATACCAGGCGCTGGTGACTGCCCTGTGTTCTGCCGAGCGCACCTCGCTGCGCGATTTCGAGCAGGCGATTGCCCAGGGGGTGCGCGCGGGAGCGGCGACCTTCTTTGAAAGGTGCCTGCCCGTCGAAATCATCGCCGAGCGCGGGGCACAGACGCTGGCTTACGGTCCGTTGCGTCCGGTCGGGTTGAACGACCCGCGCACCGGCCTGCGCGCGCATGCCGTCGTCCAGTTGCGCCAGGAAGACCGCCACGCGACGATCTTCAACGTGGTCGGGTTCCAGACCAACTTGCGGATCGAGGAACAGCAGCGCGTATTCCGCATGATTCCCGGCCTGGAACATGCGCACTTCGTCCGCTTTGGGCAAATG
>DATEAT010000118.1:0-12279 GCA_035288225.1 Anaerolineales bacterium
GTGCGGCCAGGTCCACGCCGCAAGCATGGCCACGTAGCCCGCCAGACCGAACAGGCCCATGGGAATGATTCCGAACAGCTTGGCGTAACGGCTCGACTGGACCGCGTTGCAGTCGCCGATTGGGCCGCAGAAGGCCTCCACGCGAGCGAATTCGACGTAGGAGAGATAGCCCGCGATGATGAGCCCGATGCCGATGAGAAGCGGGACAAGCCAGCTGCGCCCGCTCGTCAAAGCGGCAAACCGCGGAAGCGGACCACCTAGGAAGGCGTAGAGGGTGAAGAGCACGGAGAGCCCGAGCAGAGCCATCACGCCCCAGGCAACCGCAAAACCAAAGCTGTTTGCGGTTGGGGTTGGAGTGCCCGCCGGCAGCGGCGTCGGAGAAGGAGCGGCGCTGGCGCGCGCGGTCGGTTGGGCCACCTCGGCACCTGCGCGCTCTGGCGCCAGGTCGGCCAGACTGGTCAGTTCTGGAAACGCGATGCCACCCGAGGCTAACCCGGCGTCGATGATGCCCGGGAACTGATCGGGTATTTCGCCGGATCCGATGAGCACCGAGCGCCCCACGATAAGGAAAGGCACGCCCACGTTCTCTTTGGCCACGCCCAACTCATCCGCGGCCTGGAAGAGGCGGTCTACCGAAGCTTGGTCGACGAGTTGTATGAGCAGGACCTGCAGGTGCTCGCCATAACTTGATTGCAGCGGCGGCAAGACGTTATTCAGCACTTCTTCGCAATGGCCGCATGCCTCCATCCAAAACATGACCGCATGCACAACCGCAGGGGCGGTCGCGGGCTCAGGGAGCGCCGCGGACGGCTCGAGGTCACATATGTGACATGCTTTGTAGGTTGGGGTCGGCCCGGCGAAGGCGGCTGAGGCGAGAAGCGCGACAAGCGCCAGCATCAAGCGTGCACGTGCAGGTCGTTGTGCTTGTCGATCTTGGCTCATGATAGCAGCGAAGAGGTGAGCATCAGCGGTCGATGATCTCGTCGGCATCTCAATCCTGGTAGCGCAAGGCTTCCCGCGTTGGCGGGTTCGCCGGCGGCGGGGCTGAGTTATGACTGGGGGCCGAGTGTCGCCGAAGGGCACCCGCAATCATAGCATGAGGACCACCGCTCGCCCCTGATGGAAACGCGGAGGGATGCGTTGGACGGGCATCATTGGCGAGCGCTGCGGCATCAACCGCTTGCGGGGGACTTGGCGCAGCCAATGCAGGTTGTCGACTCGCGATTGGTCCAGTAGACGAGGCCGCATTGAGGACACGTGACGCGCCGCAGGTCGTTCAGTTTGGCAGCCGGCCGAGGGCGAAGCTCCGCCGGGAGCTCACTGAACGGGTCGCTGCAGCACGGTGAGCCGTCGGGCGCGGGCGGGAGGCCGCGGCGGGAATCGTCGTTGGTGTCTGGCATGGGTCACCCTTTCATCAGGGCTGCGGCCGATCGGTCAACGAGCTTGACGCATCGGTGAAGAATCTTCGGCGGAGGGCAAACGCCACGTTGACCAGGGCGATCATGACCGGCACTTCGATCAGCGGCCCGATGACTGCCGCGAATGCGGCGCCGGAGTTGAGTCCGAACACGGCGATGGCCACGGCGATGGCGAGTTCGAAGTTGTTGCTGGCGGCGGTGAATGCCAGGGTCACGGTCTTCGGGTATGCGGCCTTGAGGCGCGTGCCCATCCAGAAGCTGATCAGGAACATGACCACAAAGTAGATGACGAGCGGGACTGCGATGCGCACGACATCCAAGGGCAGTGAAACGATCAGCCCGCCCTTGAGACTGAACATGACGACAATTGTGAAGAGCAAGGCAGCCAGGGTCAGCGGGCTGATACGCGGGATGAACTCCCTTTCGTACCAGTGGGAGCCTTTGACGCGGATGAGAACCCAGCGTGAAACGAAACCTGCAAGAAACGGAATGCCGAGGTAGATGAAGACGCTGCGGGCGATCTCGCCGATGGTGATATGCACGGCGCTGCCCTGCAGACCAAACCAGGTGGGGAGCATCGTGATGAAGAAGAAGGCGTACAGGCTGTAGAAGAAGACCTGGAAGAGGCTGTTGAGAGCTACCAACCCGGCGGCATATTCGCTATCGCCATGGGCCAGTTCATTCCACACGATGACCATGGCGATGCATCGCGCCAGGCCGATGAGAATTAGGCCGGCCATGTACTGGGGATAGCCGCGGAGAAAGAGGATGGCCAGGGCGAACATCAGCAGTGGGCCGATGATCCAGTTCTGCACGAGCGAGAAGCTCAAGATCTTCCAGTCGCGGAACACCTCCCGCAGTTCCTCGTAGTGCACTTTCGCGAGGGGGGGATACATCATGAGGATCAGGCCGACGGCAATGGGGATATTGGTCGTGCCCGCGGTCACCGTGCGGTTGAAGGCGCTCACGGCCTGCGGGAAGAAATAGCCGAGGCCGACGCCGATGGCCATGGCAAGGAAGATCCAAAGAGTCAGTAAGCGATCGCCTGTGGCCAGGCGGCGAGGGAACCCGGGTGGAGCGTGGGGGATGGCGTCAGTTTGCATGCAGCGCAGCCTCCAATGCATCGGCGAGCCAGGTGCTGACCTCGGCCGGTGAAGGAACTCGCCCGGAGCACACGACCTTGCTGTTGACCACCAGACCCGGCGTGGATAGGAGGTTGTACTCCAGGATCTCTTCTATGCGGGTGACCTTAGCGATGTTGGCTTCGACGCCCATGGCCAGCACTGCTTGCTGGGCGATCGCCTCCACCTTCTTGCAGTTGGCACATCCAGGTCCCAGTACTTTGATGTCGAGCATGTTGCCTCCTAGGCTTCTCGGACTATGGAAGGAGTCGGCAGCGGGTTGCGTGCACGCATCGCGCGCCGATGGCGCTCGAGTGCGGCGAAACCGCACGCCAGGAGAGCCACGAACCCTGTGATGTAGAGGGCGATCATCGCCAAGCGTGCGCCGTCAACCCATGCGCCATAGACCAGCCCGGCCAATGCGCTGAAGAGCGCCACCCACCCGACATACGTCCAAGTCCGCAGCCGCCCGAGAATGGGTGTGATCATGAGAATGCTTTGCAGGCTGAGCTCCGGATCGGCCATCAGGTAGGCTAGCAAGGGGCCGCGGTGCATGCCAAGGCCGAGCAGCATCTTTGCAATGGGCACTTCGACCAGCGTCGGAAAGTACATGAAGACGCCAAAGAGAACGCCAGCGATGTTGCCGAGGAGCGAATTGGTGCCGGCCAACGTCTCGATCCACTCCGGCTGGATGAGCATGCGCAAGATGCCCACCGCGAAGACCCCCGCAATGAGAAGAGGGAAAATCTGCTTGACGAACCGCCAGGATTCCCAGAGCCAGTCGCGTAACAGCGCGCGCGGCAGCCAACGCCATGCAATCAGGATCGTGGCTGCAAGGGCGGCAGCGACGCCCGTCGTGCGCGGGGTGATGATGAGGTCGAGCGAGTCGACGTGAGGTACAACGCGCACTGCGGCGAAAACGAGAGTCAGTACGACAAGGCCGGCCGCGACTCCCGTCCAACGCGAGAAGCCCTGGTGGATGTGTTCCAGCCCCCGCCATGAGGCAAGCCCAGTGATGAGTAGCAAAAGGATGAGCGCCGCACCCTGCGATGTCAGTCCCTCCTCGCCCTTCGTCGCGTCGAAGGGGACGAGCTGGTGCAGGGCGGTGTCGACTCGGCCAACAAATGGAATGCCGATGGTCACTTGGGCGATGGGGGTTGCGAGGGCGTCGAGCTTGAGCGTGCCCACGAGCAGGAGGGCGATGAGCACGACGAACAGCAACGCGGCCGCGCCGGCCAGATGAGGCTCGCCGGCGAAGAGCGAATCGGTCGCTGCATCGTGGGCGATGTCTGCGTCACGAAAGAGAGCAGCCATGAGCAGGCCGATGCCAATGCCAAAGGCCAACCCCAACACAAGGCGCGCCAGCGCCAGGTCGACGCCGATGACGCCCCCGGTGTAAATGAGAGCCAGGATATTGGCGGCGGGCGCGAAGAATAGGAAAGTCAACGCCGGGCCGATACCCGCGCCCTTGCGATAGATGCCGGCGAAGAGAGGAACGATGGTGCAGGAGCAGACGGCGAGCAGCGAACCGGCCAGTGCGGCGGCGGGATACGAGAGTCCCTTGGGTGTGGAACGGCCCAGGAACCGAGTCACCGCGGGCTTGGGGATAAGGGCTGTCATTGCGCCAGCGATGTAGAAAGCGGGCACGAGACACAATAGGACGTGCGCGGCCAGGTAAGAGGCCAGATTGCCAAGACCGCCCATCAAGAGCGAGAAGAGGAGTGTCACGCGCGGACCATTGAGGCGGCGCCGGCCTGGCAGCGCGGGCAGGTGCAGCGGCCGCGGGAGGGCATCAAACGGAGGCGTGGAGCGCGGCGTGCGGTAGCGCCGGCCGCACCAATCGCCAGGGGTCGCAGGCTGTCGAGAGCCTCGAGCAAGTGCGGTTGGGCAATGCGGTAGAAGACACGCAGCCCCTCCTTGCGAGTGCGCACCAGGTTGGCCGCACGCAGGGCCATGAGGTGCTGTGAGATTGTAGCTTGGCGTTCACCAAGCACCGCCTGGATGTGACAGACGCAAACCTCTCCCGAGCGCAGAAGCTGCAAGATGTAGAGACGGGCGGGGTGCGCCAGGGTGCGCAGGAGCTGTGCCTGGGCTTCGAGAGTTGGATTGCCATGGTCCATGGGAACCTCGAATTACATTCGCCGTGATGAATGTAGTCTACGCTCCTTGTTGTGGGAGGGCAGTGTCGGTCGTCACTTCGCGGGCCGTGAGCATGAGCACCGGTGGTTCGAATGGCGTTCCGGAATTCGGGTGAGTCAAATCGGAATTGGGGTGACGGGTGACGCGCGCAAAGGGTGACTTTGCGCACTAACCCGGCTGGCGATGGCGATTTATCGTTATTTGAAGGGTTTGACAGGCCCATCCCGTGGAGAGGCAGATGGCGCCATCGACGCCAGCGGAAGGGCAACGACCACTGGTTGTGCTAGCCGTCACCCAGGGGCTGTGGGGTGAACGGATAGCTGAGAACATCCAGCGCCATGCCCCGCCTCATTGGACGGTCCACGCGTGGGGCGCTCCGCGAGCAATCCCTCCAGTTGTCGAAGATCCCGAAGAATACATAACCAGTCCGATACCCAAGGCGGATCTCCTTGTGGCGCTGGGAGACACGGCAGGCCTGGCGCAGCTGATCCCGGACATCGCGCGGCTTTGCGGATGCGCGTCGGTGCTCGCGCCCATCGACCGCAACGAGGCGCTGCCCAAAGGGCTGGTCGAGCAATTGCGCGGTTGGTTAGCGGCCGATGGCGTGCGATCGGTTTTCCCGCGCCCGTTGTGCACCCTGGGCGAGGAGACGATCAACCGCTGGCCGATCGTCGAACGCTACGACGACCCATTGGTGCGTGAATTCGCTCGTTGGTACGGCCAGCCGAAGTTGGCACTGACAATCGAGGACAAGGTCGTGACGCGCGTCGACGTCACGCGGGATTCGGCATGCGGCTGTGCCCGTTTTGTTGCTGAGGGTCTGGTGGGCGTGCGCGCCGATGAAGCCGTGGAGCACGCCGGCATGCTGCACCACCACTATCCGTGCCTGGCCAGCATGAACATCGACGCAGACTATCGAGACACATTGATGCACGTGTCGGGCAATTGCCTGAAGGACGAAGTGGGTTTGGCGGTTGCTCAATTTGTACCCATGCAGTACTTGCGCCCCGCCGGCTGTGTTGATGAGCCCTGAGCGCGGGGCCGATCCGTCCACGACTCAATTCGGCATCGTTTGGAGGAGAGACTATGGCTAAGCTGCGATCCGCTGAAGAGCGCTCCCGCGACCCAGCCGCTCGGGAAATGCTGGCACGCGCGGGAGAGTTGGGCATCCAGACAGCCTTCGATCGCGCGGACTTGATGGCCGCATGCCCGATCGGCGTTGGGTCGTCGGCAGGCGCATGCTGTAAGAATTGCTTCATGGGGCCGTGCCGGCTCACCAAGGAGGGTCAGGTGGGCGTGTGCGGTGCGACAATCGAAACGATCGCGGCGCGCAACCTGGCGCGGTCGATCGCCGCCGGGTCGGCGGCGCACTCCGATCACGGGCGCGACCTGGCGCTTACGCTACTGGCCACGGCCGACGGCAAAGCCCAGGGCTACGAGATTCGCGATGTGGAGAAGTTGCACGCCGTCGCGCGCAAGTTCGGCGTGAAAACCGACGGCCGCAGCAAGGAAGATATCGCGCGCGAAGTAGCGACTCTGGGTTTGAGCATGTTCGGCCAGCAACAGGGCGAGCTGATGTACATCAAGCACGCCCCGCGCAAGCAGCAGGAGCGCTGGCGCCGATACGGCATCGTGCCGCGCGGCATCGACCGCGAAGTTGTGGAAGTGATGCACCGCACGCACATGGGCGATGACCAGCAAGCCGAGCACATACTCAAGGGCGCGTTGCGCTGCGCCATGGGCGACGGCTGGGGTGGGTCGATGCTGGCCACCGACTTCTCCGATATTCTGTTCGGCACGCCGCGCCCGCGGGCGGGGCGAGTCAACCTGGGCGTGCTTAAAAACGATGAAGTCAACATCGTGATGCATGGGCATGAGCCCACGCTGTCGCAGATGCTGGTGCGCGCGGTGAATGAGCCGGAGCTGATCGAGTACGCGCGCAGCAAGGGCGCGCAGGGAATCAACCTGGCCGGTATTTGCTGCACCTCGAACGAGACGTTGATGCGCCAGGGGGTGCCCTCGGCCGGCAATTTCCTGCATCAGGAGCTGGCCCTGATCACGGGGTCGGTGGATGCGATGATCGTCGACGTGCAGTGCATCATGCAAGCCTTGCCTTCGATCGCGGGCCGCTTCCACACTAAGTTCATCACCACGTCGCCCAAGGTCGTCATCGAGGGCGGCCTGCATATGGAATTCGATGAACATCACGCGCTGGATCAGGCGCGGGAGTTGGTGCGCGTCGCAATCGACAACTATCCAAATCGCGGCGCGGTGCACATCCCGGATATCGCCGAGGATGTGATCCCGGGTTTCTCACACGAGTACATCAACTACATGCTGGGCGGTTCGTACCGCGCATCTTTCCGCCCGCTGAATGATGCCATTATGTCAGGGCGCATTCGCGGCGTGGTGGCGGATGTCGGCTGCAACAACCCGCGCACAACCCAGGACAAATCGCACGAGTGGTTGGTGCGCGAACTTCTGCGCAACGATGTTCTGGTTGTCCAGACGGGATGTGGCGCGCTGGCGTCGGGCAAATACGGCTACCTTCTGCCGGAGGCCGCGCTCGAGGCGGCCGGGCCGGGTCTACGCGAGGTCTGCGAGGCAACGGGTATGCCGCCGGTGCTTCATATGGGTTCGTGCGTAGATAACTCGCGCATCCTCACCGTGCTGACCCAGGTTGTCGCCGAAGGCGGGTTGGGCGAGGACATCTCCGACGTGCCCGCGGTAGGCATGGCGCCCGAGTGGATGAGCGAGAAAGCGCTCGCCATCGGCGCTTACTGCGCCGCCTCGGGGGCCTACGTCCTGTTCGGCATCGACTCCCCCGTGGGCGCTAGCGCAGAGGTAACGCGCATCATAAGCGAGACCTGGGGCCAAGCGTTGGGCGGCAAACTTGAGTTCGTGACCTCCGATGAAGAGATGCTCAAACGGGCCCTGGCGCACATCGACGCCAAACGTGCGGCGCTGAACCTGCCGGCGTATGAGGCCGGCCGATTTGGACGCAGCGGCGACCTGACCTACTACACGCGCGTGAAAGAAAGCGCTGCCGCGGGCTGACCCACCGACCATCCTAGACACCCCGCCGGGGAGGAAGTCCAATGTCCCGATACATCGCAACTCGCGCCATTCGTGGCGCGCACACTGTGGTGAACGACTTCGACGAACAGCTGAGCCGGGCCCTGATAGAGAAGGGGCCCGACACCGCAGTCGCCTTTCCGAACACGGCTTACCACATTCCGCTGATCCTGGGCATGACGGGCCGCGCGGTTGAGAAGCTGGGCGATCTAACTCCGATCCTGGAGCGCGCCAGGGGGCTGCTCTCTGCCATTCCGGCCGACCGCCATTGGCTGCCGTACCTGGGCGAGACCCTGGATGCCGGCATGGCCACCCTCATGGCTGAGGAAGGAATCGAATGCATTCGATTCCTATACGGGGAGGAGCCTCAGCGTATGGAGGGGCTTCACCTGGCCGGCGCAACCTCCTTTACCAGCCCAGAGATGGACAAGGCCGGCGGCAACGGTCACCTCAACGGGCCGATCGACGACATCCAGCTGCGCTCGTGGGGCATTCAATTGGTCGATGGGCGCATGCCCGGGTTCGCCGCGATCGTGGGCTGCGCGAAGTCGAATGAGGTGGCGGTCAAGATCGTGCGCGAGTTGCAGCGGCGCAATATCCTGACCTTCCTGAGCGGCAACGTCAATGGGCGAAGCATCATCCACCAACTGCTGGAAGAGGGCGTGGAGCTCGGCTACGATACCTACACGGTGCCCTTCGGGCTTGATACGTACAGTGCGATCTATGCCCTGGGCTTCGCGACCCGCTCGGCGCTCACCTTCGGTGGGCTGAAGGGCGGGCAGGCGCGCGAGGTGCTGCTCTACAACAAAGACCGCGTATTTGCGTTCGTGCTGGCGCTCGGCGAGGTGGACGATGTCAAGTACGCCACCGCCGCCGGCGCCATCAACTTCGGCTTCCCGGTTGTGGCCGACACGGTGATTCCGGAAATCCTGCCGACCGGGGTCACCACCTACGAGCACGTTGTGTCCATGCCGTTCGACCAGATTGAGGGCAAAGACGACCTCGAGCGGGCGGAGCGCCTGGTGCAGAAGTGCATCGAGGTGCGCGGCGTGAAAGTGACCATGCAC
This sequence comes from Anaerolineales bacterium, assembly GCA_035288225.1. GTDB lineage: Bacteria > Chloroflexota > Anaerolineae > Anaerolineales > RBG-16-64-43 > RBG-16-64-43. The sequence continues at coordinate 8,821 of DATEAT010000118.1, forward strand.
GAAGTGCCTATCCCGGTTCCCTACGGGTCCGCCTTCGAGGGCGAGGTGGTGCGCAAGAACGACATGCGCATCGAGTTCGGCGGCAAACACTCGCGGGCCTTCGAATTCCTGCAAATGGCCGAGTTGGATGCGGTGCAGGATGGACGGATAACGCTGGTGGGCCCGGGCTTCGAAAGCGTAGCAGAAGGCGGGGCGATCGATCTGGGCATCGTGGTGGCGGTCGCGGGCCGCAAACTGCAGAAGGACTTCGAACCGGTGCTCGAACGGCAGATCCATCATTTCGTGAATGGCGCGAGCGGGATTCAACACATCGGCCAGCGCGACATCGCCTGGATCCGGATCAGCAAGGCGGCTTCCGAGAAGGGCTTCACCATAGAACATCTGGGCAAGATTCTGCATGCCCGCTTCCACTCCGATTTTGGAGCCATCGTCGACAAGGTGGAAGTGACGCTGTACACCGAGTCGGCTCAGGTTGAGGCATGGCTCGCCAAAGCGCGCACGGCATATCAGGAGCGCAACGAGCGCACGGGCAGCATGACCGACGACAGCGTGGAAGAGTTCTACTCATGCACGCTGTGCCAGTCGTTCGCGCCAAACCACGTGTGCGTGGTCTCGCCCGAGCGCCTCGGGCTGTGCGGCGCGTATAACTGGCTCGACTGCAAGGCCTCCAACCAGATCAATCCGACCGGGCCCAACCAACCCATTCGCAAGGGCGCGCTGCTCGACACGGCCAAGGGCTATTGGCAAGGGGTCAACGAGTTCGTCCAGGTGGCCAGCCACGGACAGATCACGGACGTGGCGGTCTACTCGATCATGGAGAACCCGATGACCGCCTGCGGCTGCTTCGAGTGCATTGCCATGGTGATCCCCGAGACGAACGGGGTGATGGTGCTTAGCCGCGAGGACACCTCGATGAGCCCGGCCGGGATGACCTTCTCAACCTTGGCCGGCATGGCCGGCGGCGGGTTGCAGACGCCGGGCATCATGGGCCATGGCAAGTTCTATATCCTCAGCCCGAAGTATCTCTCGGCGGATGGCGGTTTCAAGCGTGTGGTGTGGATGTCGTCGGTGCTGAAGGAGCAGATGGCCGATCAGCTGCTCAAGGTTGCGGAGCGCGAGGGCGTTCCGGGGCTGATCGAGAGCATCTGCGACGAACGCAGCGCAACCGATGTCGAAGGCTTGCTCAAGTTCCTGCAGGAGAAGGAGCATCCTGCATTGAGCATGCCGCCACTGCTCTAGTCTGGCGAGACGCACGCTGCGCCCGGACGGGCGGAGCGGCCGCGATCCAAGGAGAGAACTCATGCCAGTCACGGTCGAGCTTCCCAAGGAAAAATGGGCGGGCAAAATCCGCGAGGTATCCCTCGGCGCCACACCGGCCGAAGGTGGAACGCGGGCCCGCATGTTGACGATTGGGGGGGAGGGCACGTTGCCGGGTTTGCGGTTTGACGGTGACCTTCCTCACAAGCCGATCATTGCGATTGAGATTCGTGAGCGCAAACCGGAGGATTGGTCCCCACTGTTGCTGAAAGCGTGGGGGGCCGCGATGGAGTCACCGGTGGAGTGGGCCAAGGCAGCCGAGGCCGCCGGGGCAGACCTGCTCTACCTCGCGCTGAGCACGACTACCGCGGATGGCAAACCGAACACGGCGGATGGCGCGCGCGCGGTTGTGCGCCAGGTGCTCACTGCGAGCAGCTTGCCGTTGGCCGTCGTCGGCCCGGGCCAGGCGGAAATGGACAACGAGCTGATGGTGGCGGTCGCCGAGGAAGCCAAAGGCGAGCGCCTGTTGCTCGGCGTGTGCGAAGACAAGAACTACCGCACGATCGTGGCAACTGCCATGGCCAATGGCCACCTGGTCCAATCGAAAACGCCGATGGACGTCAACCTCGCCAAGCAGTTGGTGATCCTGATTCACGACATGGGCATGCCCCTCGAGCGCATCGTCATGGATCCGACTACCGGCGCGCTGGGATACGGCATCGAGTATGGATACTCGGTGATGGAGCGATTACGCCTGGCTGCGCTGCAAGGCGACGGGATGACGCAACAGCCAATGATCGTCACGCCGGGCGAGGAAGCATGGAAGGCCAAGGAGGCAAAGGTGGGCGAGGGTGTCCCCGCCGCCTGGGGCGAGTGGACCGCGCGGGCGGTCAACTGGGAAACGACGACCGCCACCGCCCTGATCCATGCCGGCGCAGATGTGGTCGTCCTGCGCCATCCGGATTCGGTCAAGCGCATCCGAGCGTTGATCGAGGGGCTGTTGTAGGCGCACCTGGCCTGCGGCAACCCTTCGTCTGTGGAGGTTCACATGGCACTCACCGGACTTGAGATTTACAAACTTCTGCCGCAAACCAATTGCAAGGAATGCGGCCTTCCCACTTGCCTGGCCTTCGCGATGAAGCTGGCCGCGAAGCAGGCTGAACTGAAGCAGTGCCCGTACGTCTCGGAAGAGAGCAAGGCGAAGCTGGAGGCTGCCTCCACGCCGCCCATCCGTCTGGTGACCCTGGCCGGCGAGGACGGGAAGCTCGAGGTGGGAAATGAGACCGTTCTCTTCCGGCACGAGAAGACCTTCTACCATCGCCCGGGTCTTTTCATCCGAGTGAAGGATTCGGAAGGCGTGGCGTCCATCCAGGAGAAGGTGAGGGCGGCGGACTCCTTCAAAGTGGACTACGTCGGCATCCCGCTCGCCGTGGATGGTTTCGCTGTGGAATCGGCGTCCGGCGACCCGGCCACTTTCGAAGCCGCAATCAAGGCCGTGCGCGAAGTGAGCAAGCGGCCGCTGGTCCTGATGTCGAGCAACCCGGAGGTCTTGGCGGCCGGCGCGAAGGCATGCGCGGGCACCTCGCCTTTGCTGCACGCCGCCGATGAGAAGAACTGGGAGGCGATGGCCGCATTGGCCAAGGCTAACAAGCTGCCGCTGGCCGTGCGCGCGCCCACCCTTGAGAAGCTGGCGGAGCTGACCGACAAGATCCGCCAGGCCGGCGTGGAGGACCTGATCCTCGACCCGGAGGTGGTGGGTTACAGCGATACGCTGATGGCACTCACGCAGCTGCGGCGCCTCGCATTGAAGAAGAATTTCCGGCCGTTGGGTTATCCGGTCATCGCGTTCCCGCGAACCGGCACCAACGGCAAGGTGGACCAGGTAGTCCTGGCGGCGGAGATGATCGCCAAGTACGCCAGCCTGATCGTGCTCGATCGTTTCGATCCGGCGGAGGTTTACCCGCTGCTGGTCCTGCGCCAGAACGTCTATACCGATCCGCAAAAACCCATCCAGGTCCAGCCGGGGCTGTACGAGATCAACACGCCAAAAGACGACTCGCCGGTGCTGGTGACCACCAACTTCTCGATCACCTACTTCGCGGTCTCGAACGAAGTGGAAGGATCGGGATGGCCGGGCTGGTTGGTTGTGGCGGATGCGGAAGGCATGAGCGTGCTCACCGCGTGGGCGGCCGGCAAGTTCGA
>DATEAT010000119.1:0-4523 GCA_035288225.1 Anaerolineales bacterium
GCCGGGGTTCTCTCCTTTGGAGGGCACACTGCCCTGTCGAAAGAAGACGGGCGGGAGTGCGCCCCGCCCGCTTTCGTGCATTGACCCACTCCCCGGTTACGCCCGTTCCATCTCCACCGGGCGGCAACACAACACCAGTTCCTTGGCCGCCTTCACCTCGTCCAGCCGTCCGACGGGCGCATTGTGTGGCGCCTGGGTCAAGAGTTCGGGCTGGGTCTTGGCTTCCTCCGCGATGCGCAACAGCGCGTCGGCGAAGGCATCCAGCGTGTCTTTGCTTTCCGTCTCGGTCGGCTCGATCATCAGCGCCTCGTGGACGATGAGCGGGAAGTAGTTCGTCGGCGGGTGGAAGCCGTAGTCCATCAGGCGCTTGGCCACATCCAGTGCACGCACCCCCGGTGCATCCTTCCATTGGCCCTCGGCCACGAATTCGTGCATGCAGATTCGGTCGTGCGGCACGTGATAGGCCTTGTTGAGGCGCACCCTCAGATAGTTGGCGTTCAGCACCGAGTGGTCGGCCACGGCGCGCAGGCCGCTGGCACCCAGCATGCGGATGTAGGTATAGGCCCGCACCAGCATGCCGAAGTTGCCGTGAAAGGCCCGCATCCGCCCGATGCTCTTGGCCGGGGTGATGAACCCATACAGCGGCGGTTCATCGCCCTCGCCCTCCTCGACGATGCCCACCAGCGGGCCGGGCAGGAAATCTACCAGGTGCGCGGCCACGCCCACCGGGCCCGAGCCGGGCCCGCCGCCGCCATGAGGTGTCGAGAAAGTCTTGTGCAGGTTGTAGTGCATCACGTCGAAGCCCAGATCGCCCGGTCGCACCACCCCCAGCAGAGCGTTCAGGTTGGCGCCGTCGCCGTAGAGCAACCCGCCGCAGTCGTGCACCGCCTTGGCCACCTCCAACACGTGTTCCTCGAACAGGCCCAGGGTGTTGGGGTTGGTCAGCATCAGGCCCACGGTGGTCTCATCGCACACTCGGCGGAAAGCCTCCAGGTCGATGTTGCCATGGGCATCGGAGGGGATCTCTACCACCTTGAGCCCGGCCATGCTCGAAGAAGCCGGGTTCGTGCCGTGAGCCGAATCCGGAACCAGTATCTTATTGCGCTTCGTATCGCCGCGCGCCAGGTGGTAGGCGCGCATCATCAGCACCCCGGTCAACTCGCCGTGCGCGCCGGCCGCGGGCTGCAGCGTAATCCCGGCGAAACCGCCGATCTCCTTGAGCCACTCCTGCAGTTGGTACATCAGCGCCAGCGCACCCTGGGAGAACTCACCCGCTTGCAGCGGGTGGCTCAACGCAAACCCAGGCAGGCGCGCCATGTCCTCGTTCACCTTGGGGTTGTACTTCATCGTGCACGAGCCCAAGGGATACATGCCCTTGTCGACGGAGTAGTTCATTTGCGACAGGCGCAGGAAATGGCGCACCACGTCCATCTCCGACAACTCGGGCAGCGGCAAGTCGGCGCGTGTCAGGCCCGCCGGCAGGCGGACCGCCGGAACATCGCTGTCGGGCAGGTTTGCCCCGCGACGCCCTGCGACCGAAATCTCGTATATCGTGGGTTCCGTCATCGGACACCTCCCGCTGCTTCGCTCAACGCCTCAGCCAAAGCATCGATCTCCTGCTTGGTGTTCATCTCGGTCACGGCCACCAGCATGTGATCCTTGAGCGCGGGATAGTCCCGCCCCAAATCGTACCCGCCCAGAATCTCCCACTCTTCCAGCAATTCGTGGTTGATCTCGGCCACCGGGCGCGGGCAGCGCAGGATGAACTCGTTGAAGAACGGCTCCGGCGTTGCCACACCATAGCCCTTGAGCTTGCCCAGTTTCTCGGCCGCGTAATGGGCCTTGTTGAACGAAAGCTGCGCCGCCTGGCGCAAACCGTGCTTGCCCATCAGGCTCATGTAGATGGCCGAAGCCAGCGCCATCAGCCCCTGGTTGGTGCAGATATTGGAGGAGGCCCGCGCGCGCTTGATGTGCTGCTCACGCGCCGAAAGCGTCAGCACGTAGCCGCGCCGGCCGTCCTTATCCTGCGTCTCGCCCACCACGCGTCCGGCCATCTTGTGCAAGAAACCTTTGCGCGTGGCGAAGTAGCCCAGGTACGGCCCGCCGAAGGAGAGCGGGATGCCCAGCGGCTGGCCTTCGCCGCACACCACGTCGGCGCCCATTTCGCCCGGGGTCTTGAGCAGGCCCAGCGCGTGCGGGTAGGCCACCACGGCCAGCAGCGCGCCGGCGGCGTGAACCGCATCAGCGAGCTTCGTCAGATCCTCAAAACCTCCGAAGAAGTTCGGGTATTGCACGATCACCATCGCGGTCTGTGAGTCCACCATTTCCGCCAGGGTGGAGGCCCGGCTGCGCCGCTCCAACTCGTCGCGCGAATTCACCGCATCATCCCCAACCAGGGTTACACCGGTCCCTTGCATGTAGGTGCGCACCACCTCGCGATAGTGCGGGTGCAGCGCCGGCGAGAGCACCACCCGCGAACGTCCGCGGACCTGGTTGAGGGCCAGGATTACCGCTTCGGCCGTGGCCGTCGCGCCGTCGTAATGGGAGGCGTTCGACACTTCCATGCCGGTCAGGTTCGCGATCAGGCTCTGGTACTCGAAGATTGCCTGGAGCGTGCCCTGCGAGATCTCCGGTTGATACGGCGTGTAAGCCGTGTAGAACTCACCGCGCATGAGCATGTGGTTGATCGCGGCCGGGATGAAGTGGTTGTAGGCGCCCGCGCCGAGAAAGCAGGCCGCGTGGCCGGCCTCGACGTTGGCCTCCGAAAGATCGCGCAGCTCGGCCACCGCGTCCATTTCCGAGAGCGCCTCGGGCAAATCGAGTTTGGGAAACCGGTGCCGCGCCGGCACGTCGGTAAACAACTCGTCCACCGACTTCACTCCTATCACGCGCAGCATGGCCTCGCGTTCGGAATCGGTATGAGGGATGTAGCCCATCGCTATTCTCCTTGGAGCATGCGCGGCCTAGTGGTTCTGTCGTTCGTTGCAGTACGCCTCGTAAGCCTTCGCGTCCATCAGCGCCGAAAGGTCCTTCACGCTGGCCAGGGTGAATTTCACCATCCAGCCCTCGCCGTACGGGTCGCTGTTGAGCGTGTCGGGCTTGGCCGAGAGTCCCTCATTGGCGGCGCTGATGGTGCCCGCCACGGGCAGGAACACTTCCGAGGCCGCTTTCACCGACTCGACGGAGGCCACGGCTTCTCCCGCCTTGAGGGCCGCGCCCTTGGCAGCGGTGATTTCGACGTAGACAATGTCCGAAAGTTGCGACTGGGCATAGTCGCTGATGCCCAGCGTGGCCTCGCTGCCCGCCACGCGCACCCACTCATCGGTCTTGGTGAACTTGAGATCGGATGGAATGTTCATGCTCAACCTCCTGCAGAGATGGTGGCAGGGAACAAAAAGCGCGCACAGACACTGTGCGCGCCTCTGTCGCCAACCTGAGAGATTCGCCCCGCCGCGCGGGGCTTGCCCCTTCGGTGATCGTTCGCTTTCCAGAGGAGAGAGGCCCGGGGTCTTGGAGACCTGAGAGATTCGCCGCGCGCTGCACACGCCAACGGCTTGCCCCTTCGGTGCCCCGCCCCGCGTCGTTGGCCTGGGACGGGGACTCTTCCCCGAGTCCGATATTCAACTGTCGCTCAATTGTAAGGGCGAGGCGCGAGACCGTCAAGGCGAGAATCGATCGAAGTGCATTGGTCCTCAGGATGACGCCACGCGCCACACCCCACGATGCGCAACGTAGTCTCCCGGCGTATGCCCATCTCGCGGCGTGACGGTTGGTTCACGTGCGCGCGCCCACCGTCGGCGGTGCGCGGTCCTGGTGCATGGGCGCTTCGCGCTAACGCGCATCACGCGCAGGCAGTGCCGCCTTCACCTCGGCGCACATGACTTCCTTGCGCTGCATGCACGGACGCGCCAGCCCCTGCTGTACCCGTTCCCTATAGAGTGTTGCGTGATCACACTCTTCATGGGACAATATATCCCAAGCCGGCCAATATTGGCCAATTATTTCGCGCGTTGCCCGGTTCCCTCGCCTCGCGGGTTCACCCGAAGGAGTTGCACACCAATGCACATCCCGTTTCCCGCCTCTCTCCGCCCGTTCGCCGCGGGCACGCTCTTCATCTCCCTGATGCTCTCCGCCTGTTCGGGTGCGGTGCCGGCCGCCACCACGACCGGCGTCGCGGGCCCCACGAGTGCACCCACTTCCTCTTCGGTAGCCTCCCCCGACCCGTCCGCGCCGACGCAGGTGCCGGAGGAAGAGGCCCATCCGCTGGCCGGCCTCACCTTCAGCACCGCCCAGGGCTTCTGGCTCGTCGACGCGCAAGGGGTGCCGCAGCTCCTGGTGGATCAATCGCGCGGTCACCTTTCACCCGACGGGCAGCGATTGGTCTATCAGGCGCCCGGCGCGCAAGGTGGCGCCGATGACATCTGGACTATGGATCTTGCCAATGGTGAGCGGCGCGATCTTACCAACACGCCCGAGCGATTCGAAGAGGACCCCGAATGGTGGCCGGGACGCAACGACGTCGT
>DATEAT010000120.1:0-15740 GCA_035288225.1 Anaerolineales bacterium
ACCAACTTGCCGTCGTGAATCTCGGCCTGCGGGTTGCCGCCCTCCAGATACCAGTTTTGGCCGGTGTCGAAGGCGTCGTGCCAATCCGGCGTGCCCAAATTGATGCGTGGATCGGTGGCCGGCACGGTTGGCGTGGGGACCAGAGTCGGCGTGGGAGTCAGAGTGGCTGTCGCCGGGGGGGCAGCGGTCGGCGGCACAGACGAGGGCGGGATCACCGTGGCCGGGGCAAGCGTTACAGCCTGCATTGGGCTGGAGGTCGGATGCTGCGTGAGCAGCTTGGCCACTTCCGTTTCCACTTGGGAGGCCGGCGGCGTGGGTGCGCCGGCTAGCGTGCACGCCAGTGCCGCCACAACGCAGGCACACGTGATGAGAATTGTGCGAGACATGGGCAAATCCTCTTCTTCTGCAGGACGACGGAGTTTATGGATTGAACGCCGCAGAATGTGCTAGGTCTCACGAATGGGCCGTCCGCCCGGCCGTTCCCCAGAGCTCTGGCTGGCCGGCCCGGCTTGCGTGCTTTCCGATTATACAGAATGCATCTTGCGGCACGCTTCGGAATCTAATAGAATGAATCGGGGAGAATTAGCCCAATATGGCTGGGCAGGCAACAGGCCTTTCATCAAAGGAGAATTCTCATGGCCGACATCATCAAAGTCTCAGCCGAGTCTCGGACCACAGCCGTTGCCGGAGCGATCGCCGGGATCGTCCGCGAACAGAAGCACGCTGAGGTGCAAGCCATCGGGGCGGGTGCAGTCAACCAAGCGGTGAAGGCATGTGCCATCGCGCGCGGATACCTCGAGGGAGACGGCTTGAACGTCATTTGCATCCCCTCCTTCACCGAGGTCACGATTGAGGGCAAAGAACGGACTGCGATCCGCATTCTCGTCGAACCTCGATGAGGCCAATTGTGGGGCGTGGTTGCACCTAGAGCAATGGGGCTTCGAGCAGGGCCGCCTCGAGCGCCAATCGCAAATTGAGGTTGCGCTCGATACCGCGCTCCACCCGTTGCAGCGCCGCCAGCCAGCGGCGTGCGCGCGCGGCCGGGATGTGTGTGGCCAACGCACGGATCTCGTCGGCATAGTCCAGATTGGTGAGCGGCGCCTGCGAGTCGATGCCGGCCAGCAATAGGTCGTGGGTCAGGCTCTGCCACATTTCCAGCGTCCGCCGCAAAGCCGGCTCCTCATCGCGATCCTTCGTCAAGCGGGCAACCTGCTCGAATCGCTTGGCGTGGCTGGATGTGAATACAGACCGCCAGGCGTCGAGCGTGTCGCGACGCGCTTGGAAAGCGCCCACATCCTCGACCTCGCGCAGCGCCCAACCCAACCGGCCCCCGCTGAGATGCGCCAAAAGCTTGGCGCGATCGGGCGGGACCTGCCAGCGATCAATCAGTGCAGCCTCAACCTCGGGGGTTGGAAGCGTGCGCAGGGTAATGACCCGGCAGCGCGAGACGATCGTGGGCGGGAGTGTTTCGGCGCTTTCGGCCGTAAGCAGAAGTATTACTGAGGCAGGCGGCTCCTCGAGCGTTTTGAGCAACGCGTTGGCCGTGCTCGAGGTGGCCTGATCGAAATTGGCCAGCAACCCGACCCGCCAATGCAGCTCGAGCGGTGAGAGCGCGAGCATGTGCATCATCTCGCGTGCGGCTTCCACCTTAATGGGTTTGCCCGGCTCCTGCGGCAGGAGAAGGAAAAGGTCCGGATGCGTGCGCGCAGCGAGCTGACGGCACGCCCGGCACGCACCGCACGCCTCTCCCGGCGCGGGTGGCGAGGTGCAGTTGAGCGCCTGGGCGAAGGCCAGCGCCAATGTACGCTTGCCGATGCCGGTTGGGCCGGCGAAGAGATAGGCATGGGCGGGCCGACCGAGCGTCAAATCCCGCTGCAAGGCACGAATCGCCCAGGCGTGCCCCACAACATTCCAGGTCATGCGGCTGATTCTAGCCGTTGGATGCACGAACGACAAGGCGCCATGAGCCTGGCAGGGCCCTAGCGGCACCCATTGGCTGGCCCCTTGCCCCCGCGGGTGGCGGGAATCGGGGAAATCGTGTAGAGTTAAGCGACAGGGCACGTCAACAGGGCTGGGGCGCTTGAGCCCCAGACTTCAGCAAAGGAGCGGGAACCAAAATGGCTAAAGGACTGAGCAAAGCCGAGTTCATCGGGAAACTCTCCGAGGCGACCAAGCTGAACAAGCGCGAAGTCGCCGACTACCTGGAGGCGATCTCGCTCTTGGTCGTGGCCGAACTGAAATCGAGCGGAGAGGTGACGATCCCGGGCTTGTTCAGGGCAAAGGTCGCCGTCCGCCCCGAAACCCAGGACCGGATGGGGGTCAACCCCTTCACCAAGCAACCCATACTGATCAAGGGCAAGCCCTCCCGCAGAGTGGTCAAGGCGGCGCCGGTTAAGGCGCTCAAGGACTCGATTTAGCCTGAACCTGGTTTCGCGCTGCGAAACCGCGACGAGGCGCCTGCCGCCTGGGCAGGTGTGCCCTGCCCGTCGTTCGCCATTAAGCCGGCCCGGCCTCTGGCCGCGGCTGGCTTTGCGTTTAAGCCGCGGCACGAGCCCAAAGTCTCATATCCAAGTCTAATCGGCCAAGCATTGACCCGTCCCCGCGGGCTGATGTATCCTCCCCTGGCGACGCAGGATGAGTCCGGCGCTCGCCCAGGCGAAGGATGTGGAGGGAAGAGAGCCACGTGAGTCGACGCCCTGAACGGCGGGAAGCCCCGCCCGTATTGCGCTGGGCTGTGCCCGCATTGTTGCTTGTGCTGGCTGCGGCGCTGGTATTCGTGGCAATTGGCTCGCTTTTCAGCCTGATGCCCCGCTGAGGTGAGCCGCTCGCGGGCTTGGCCCCCGGTACGGAATGCGGGCCGCAATGAGGGATATTATGTTGCGCTTCTTGCCGTTTTTCTCAACGATCGTGACAATCCTATTTGCCGCCCTGGTGTTTGCCCGTTACCGCCGGCGTGGCGGCACGCACCTCCTGATTTGGACCGTCGGCCTGCTCTTGTACGCGTTGGGGACTGCGATGGAAGCGCTGCTGGGTCTCGCATTTCATCCGCTGGCACTCAAGGTGTGGTACCTCACAGGCGCCATGTTGACCGCGGCTTGGCTTGGGCAGGGGACCATGTTCCTATTGGTGCGGCGCCGAGGTGTCGCCCCCGTCTTTCTGGGTGTGCTGGCTGTAGTGTCGCTGCTGAGCGCCTGGCTGGTGTTCAGCGCGCCGACCCTGCCTGGGTCCTACGATGTCCTCGCTCCCGCGTCCGCCCAGTACCGTGAGATTCTTGCGCGGCCGGGCGGAGCGGTCGGGCTGACGATCATCCTTAATCTCTATGGGACACTGCTGCTCGTGGGCGGGGCGTTGTGGTCGGCATGGCTCTTCTGGCGCAAGCAGGTCCTGGTGCACCGGGTGCTGGGCAATGTGCTCATCGCCGCCGGGGCACTGGCGCCGGCACTGGGCGGCACCTTCCTGCGCCTGGGTCTGGTGGATTGGCTATACGTGAGTGAATTGCTGGGGGCTGCGATCATGTTCGTTGGATTCGTCCAGGCGACCGTGCCGCAGAAATCGCCCAATGCGGCGCCCGAGCGCGCCGCTGCCCGGGCCAGCTAGCTTCTGCACTTGTGCTACCCTCGGTTGCGACCGGCACACATACGCAGGCCGCCAGTCCCTCTCTGGCGGCGTTTTGCTCCATGACGCCCAATCCAGCATAATGAAGGCTGCGCGCTCCGCCGGGGCAATGGCAGACCGCGAGCGCGGGGGGCATGAATCGCGATGTTGATTGCAGAGTCGGCGATGCGGTGGGAAACCAACTCATGAGCGATCCGGTGCTGACGGTCATTGCGATTGTGGGCAGACAACGCGGCCGGGTGGAGGCCTGCCTACGCTCGCTGCTGGCGCAAAACGCTGCGCCATCGATGGAGATCATACTTGTGGATTGTGCGCCTGCGGGCGCCCCGCCGATTGCACTGGCGGATCGCGGCCAAGTGCGGGTTCTCCGTGGCCCCCCCGGCCGCGAGTTCGGCGAAATGCGCGCGCTGGCCGTCCACGAGGCGCGCGCCCCGATCGTTGCCTTCATTGAGGAACACTGCGTCGCCCATCCCGGCTGGACTGAGGCCATACTCGCCGGACACGCTGAAGGGTGGTCGGGCGTGGGCGGTGAGATCCACAATGGCAACCCCGGCTGCGGGCTGAGCGATGTCATCCTGGCCATATCGTTTGCGCCGTGGATGGCACCTGCCTCGCGCGGCGCGCAGGTCCTCCTGCCGGGGAACAATACCTCCTACAAGCGCGACGTGTTGTTGCGCTTTGGGGGAGAACTTGCGCGTCTATTGCTGACCGAACCTCTGTTGCAGTGGCGGCTGGCCGCCGAGGGCGAGCGCCTGCTGCTCGAGCCGCGCATGCGCTTCAGCCATACCAATGAGACGCGCCTGACCACGATTTGTCGCGGCTTCTACCTTTGGAACCGCTGCTTTGGAGCCGCACGGGCCGACCTCTTACGGTGGTCGTGGGGACACCGTGTGGCGCGCCTGCTTGTAGCGCCGCTTGTGCCCTGGGTGCGGGCGGCGCGGCTCGTGGCGTTTGGTGTGCGCCGTCGCCGCGATCTGCTTGGAAGGTTCGTGCGAGCCCTGCCGGCTGTGATCATCGCCGAGAGTTACGCCATCACGGGTCAGATCGCGGGCATGCTCATGGGGCCTGGCACGGCGCCGGTGCAATTCGTGGACTACGAGGTAGGTTCATATCGCACGCCTGGAGATCTGGCGTGAGCCTTTCAGCCATCGCCCCGCTCGTGTCCGTGGTCATCCCTGCCTACAAGTCGCTGGAAACGATTGCCGCATGCCTGAACAGCCTGAAGGCGCAGACCTTCACCGATTACGAGGCGATCCTGGTGGACAGCAGCCCAGACGGCGGCATTCGGGAACTGGTGGAGTGTGAGTACCCGTGGGTACGCTTTGAGCATTCGCCGCTGCGCCTCCTGCCGCACGCGGCACGCAATCACGGCGTTGTGCTGTCGCACGGTCGCCTGCTTGTCTTCACCGACCCAGATGCGGTCTTTCCGCCGACGTGGCTTGCGCGGCTGGTGGCAACTCATGAAGCCACAGGCCTGGCCGTCATCGGGTCGGTGACGTGCGATGGATCGCGATGGCTGGACGTGGGCGCGCACTTCTGCAAATTCGACATCTGGCTGCCTGGCGGGCGCGGGCGGTGCATCAGGGTTGGGCCGTCCGTAAACATGCTTGTCCCGCGCGACTGGTACGATGAGGTAGGTGGGTTTCGACCCGACATCATGCTGGGGGATGCTGTGTTCTGCTGGCAGCTCGAACGTGCCGGGCGCAGCCTGTGGTTTGAACCACAGGCCATGCTGAGACACCACTACCATGCGACCTGGCGTGATCTTCTGCGTGAGCGGTACGCGCGCGGCCGTGAGTTTAGCGAGGAACGCCGGCGGTGGGAGGCGTGGAGCACGGGGCGCACACTGGCCGCGGTTCCACTGCTCCCGTTGCGACTGATCAACTTCGTGGCACGGGCCGGCGCCAACGCATCGCGGGCGGGCCTGTTCAAAAAGTACCTGATGACTCTGCCCGTGATCGTGGCCGGCACGTGTGCCTGGCTGGCGGGCGAGCTGCGGTCGTACGGACGTGCGCTCGCCGGCCGGGCAAGGCCTTGAGCCGATGCGCGTTCTAATGCTCATCCATCATGTCGCCGCGGCCGGCGGCAGCTTTGAGCGCAGCTTCGCGCTGGCGCGGCATCTCGTACGTCTTGGGCATACGGTGACCCTATCGGTCTCGCCCTCACGCGCCAGTGCCACGCCGCGCGTTCGCGAATTGCAGGGTGTGCGCCTGGTTGAATCGGCCGACGTGGCCCCCTTCCACCTGCGCAATATGGGCCTTAGCCCGCTCGATATCCTCGGCCGGATGGTTCTGGCCACACACGAGAGCTTCGACGTCGTTCACGGTTTCGATCAGCGGCCGAGTGTCTCGCTCCCTGCGCTGGCGCAGCGCAAACGCTTTGGCAGTCCGTATGTGTCGGACTGGGCCGACCTATGGGGCGGGCAGGGCATCGCCGGAGAAAGGTCGTGGCCTGCGCGGGTCACGCTGGGAGCTTTCGATGGCGCATGCGAGAAGCGCGTCTGCCAGAGCGCCGATGGCTTGACGCCGATCTGCACCTACCTGGCCGAGCGGGCACGAGCCATGGGGGTGGCAGGCGAGCGACTCCACCTCCTGCCGGTGGGCGCCGAGTGTGATGACGGGCCGCCGCCCGACAAAGCCGCCAGCCGGCGCGCACTTGGGATTCCGCTTCAGGCGCCCGTGGCTGTGCACATCGGGTTGGGGTCCTACGACTTGGCGCTGCTCGTGCAATCCTTCGTCGCCATGGCACGCGTCAATCCCCGAGCGTTGCTGGTGACCAGTGGCCCGCGCATCTCACAGCTCGATCGCGCGGCGCGCCGGTATGGGCTTGCGGCCAATTTGCATCAGGTCGGATGGGTTCCGCACGAGCACCTGTCTGCCCTTCTGGGCGCCGCCGACATGTTACTTCTTCCATATACTCGCCGCCCGGTGAACCTTGGCCGCTCCCCCAATAGCGCCGGCCACGCGCTGGCCGCCGCTCGGCCAATTGTCACCAACCCCACCGGTGATCTGGGAGCGCTTGTGCGCGACGAAGGCATTGGGCTGACGGCCGAAGAGACCGGAGCCGCCATGGCGCAGGCGATGCAGCAACTGTTCAACGATCCTCCGCAAGCAGAGGCCATGGGGCGGCGCGCACGGGCACTGGCCGAGACCCGCCTGGCGTGGTCCCATCTGGCTGGCAGGCTGGCCGAGTTCTACACGCGCTGCACGTCCCTCTGAAGCTCCCGCTCCCGCACAGCCACTTCAAGCGTGACGTTTGGGCCCCCGGGGCAATCTGCACACAGGCTGGATATAATCATTGCGTGCCCAAGCCTGCCCCCACCCTCTATCTCCTGCACGGCGACGACGAGATCGCGATGCGCGAAACCATCGCACGCCTTTATGAGCAATTGGGCGATCCGTCGATGCGCGACCTGAACACCACTCGTCTCGAAGGACGCGGCCTTTCTCTCGCCGCGCTGCGCGATGCCTGCGGCACGGCGCCCTTCATCGCCCGCCGGCGGATGGTGATCGTGGAGGGATACTTCACCTGGCTGCTCTCGCGTACGCGCGAGACCGACGATTCGTCTGAGAACGAGATGCCGGCCGCGCCGGGGCGTGCGCGCGGGCTGGAGGACTTGACGCCCATTCTGGAAGAGGTGCCACCTTCCACGGCCTTAGTCTTCATTGAAAGGCGGACACTGCCGGGCCGGCACGCCATGCTGGCGTGGTGTGCGACCCAAGGCGAGCGCGCGTGGGTTAGGCACTTTGAGGCGCCACGCCCTTCGGACCTACCCGCCTGGGTCCTGCGACGCGCAGAGCATCATGGCGGGCGCATCGAGCGCGAGGCGGCCCAGCAGTTGGCGCTGGCCGTGGGAGAGGATCTATCGCGGCTGGACGCTGAAGTCGCCAAGCTGTTGACGTATGTGGACCGCGCACGCCCGGTGAACGCCGAGGATGTCCGCCGCCTCACGCCCGAGTCCGCCGAGACGGATGTCTTTGCTATGGTGGACGCGATCGGTCAGCGCGACGGGCCAAAGGCCACGCGCCTCCTGCACAAGATGCTCGGCGAACAGGAGGCCGGCTATATCATGGGCATGGTGGTGCGCCAAATACGCTTGCTGCTCCTGGCGCGCGAAGCGCTCGACACGGGCCCGCGAACGATGCGCCTGGGCGAGGCGCTGCGCGCCATCCCCTTGCGCGAGACCGAGCGAGTCCCGGATTTTGTGGCCGAGAAGCTCGAGGCCCAGGCCCGCCGCTTCAGCCTTGCCGCACTGGATCAGTGGTACGGCCAGTTGCGCGATTTGGACGAAGACATCAAGACCGGAAAAATCGCGGCCGGCGTGGGCCTGGAGGCCATGCTCGCAGCCTGGTGCACCCGTTGAGGCGTAGACGCACGACCTCGTACGCGGAATCAAACGGCGGGCCAACTCTGGCCCGCCGTCGTATGTACTGCCTGCCCCGGTCACGTGGCGGGCTGGGCCGCCACGTCGACGGGTTGTTCGTCACGGTGGTTGAATTGAATACCCAGACCCTCGGCGTAGTCGACCACCACGGTGTCGCCGGTCTTGAACTTTCCCTCCAGGATCATCACCGAAAGCGGCGATTCGACGTGCTTCTGGAGCGCGCGGCGCAGCGGGCGTGCGCCGAAAGCCGGGTCGAAGCCCTCGCGCGCCAGCCATTTTCGCGCCGCCTCGGTTAGTTCCACGGCAATGCCCTGCTCGGAGAGCCGGCTGCGGATTTCCTGCATCTGCAGATTGACGATGCGCTCCATGTCCTCAATCTTGAGCGGCGAGAAGATGATGATCTCGTCGATGCGATTGAGGAATTCTGGACGGAAGGTTGATTTGAGCGCCTGCTCGATCTTCTCGTGGCTGCCGTCGCTCTCGCCATTCTCGCCGCGGCGCAAGAAGCCGAGCGACCCCGACCGTTTGACGAATTCTGTGCCCAAGTTGCTGGTCATGATGAGAACCGTGTTGCGGAAGTCGACGGCCCGGCCCTGGCCGTCGGTCATGCGCCCATCTTCGAGAATCTGCAAGAGGGCATTCCACACATCGGGGTGGGCCTTCTCGATTTCGTCGAACAGCACCACGCGGTACGGGCGCCGTCGAACGGCCTCGGTGAGTTGGCCGCCCTCCTCGTAGCCCACGTATCCGGGCGGGGCGCCGAACATTCGGCTCGCCGTGTGCTGCTCGCGGTACTCCGACATGTCGATGCGCACCAGTGCATCTTCATCGTCGAAGAGGAAGGCGGCCAAGGCTTTGGCCAATTCGGTCTTGCCCACACCCGAGGAGCCGAGGAAAATGAACGAGCCGATCGGCCGGCGCGGATCCTTAAGGCCGGATCGCGAGCGGCGGATGGCGTCGGAGAGGGCGTGGATGGCCTCGTCCTGGCCGACAATGCGCTCGTGCAGCCGGTCCTCCATGTGCAGGAGTTTCTCCGATTCGGTTTCCATCATCTGGGTGACGGGGATACCGGTCCACTGGGCAACGACATCGGCGATATCGTTTTCGTCCACGACGTCGTCCAGGCGGTGTTCGTCTTCCCATTGCTCGCGCTTGCCGTTGAACTCGGTCTCCAGGCGCAGCCGTTCGGCCTTCTTCTGGGCCGCGTGTTCGTAGTCGCGGGTCAGGCCGGCTTGCTCTTCTTCGGCTTGCACGCGGGTAATCTCGGCCTTGAGTTGCTTCAAGGCTGGCGGCAAGGAGTAAAGCGCTAGGCGCAGCTTGGCGGCCGCCTCGTCGATCAGATCGATGGCTTTGTCGGGCAGGCTGCGATCGGTCACGTAGCGGTTCGAGAGGCGCGCCGCCGCGACCAACGCCGCCTCCGAGAAGCGTACCTTGTGGTGTGCCTCGTAGCGGTCGCGCAGACCGCGCAGCATCTCAATCGTCTCTTCGACGTTCGGCTCATCGACGTACACCGGGGCAAAGCGCCGTTCGAGGGCGGCGTCCTTCTCGATGTGCTTATGGTATTCATCGAGAGTGGTGGCCCCTACGCATTGCAGCTCGCCGCGCGAGAGCGCCGGCTTGAGCATGTTGGAGGCATCCATGGCGCCCTGCGCCGCGCCTGCCCCCACCACCGTGTGCAGTTCGTCGATGAACAGAATGATCTCGCCGCTGGCGCGTTGGATTTCTTCAATGGCGGCCTTCAGCCGTTCCTCGAATTCGCCGCGGAACCGCGAGCCGGCGATCATCGCCCCCAGGTCGAGCGACACCACGCGCTTGCCCATCAGGATCTCGGGCACGTCATTGGCGGCGATCTTCTGTGCCAGGCCCTCCACGATGGCCGTCTTGCCCACCCCCGCCTCGCCGATGAGCACCGGGTTGTTCTTGGTGCGGCGCGAGAGGATCTGGAGGACGCGCAGGATCTCCTTGTCGCGGCCGATGACCGGATCGAGCTTGCCCTCTTTGGCGGCCTGAGTCAGGTCGCGCGAGTACTTCTCCAGCGTACGGTAGCGGCTCTCGGCCTGTGGGTCGGTGACGCGCTGGCCGCCGCGAATGTCCTTGACCGTATCCAGCACGCGCTCCTTGCTGATGCCGGCTTCGCTCAGGGCGCGCGCGGCGGGCGTGTTGTGTTCGGAAACGATTGCCAGGAATATGTGCTCGGTCGAAATATACTCGTCGTGCAGGCGGTTGGCTTCTTCATTGGCCAGATCGATGATGCGTTTGACTCGCGGGGTGATGAAGATCTGCCCGGTGCCTCCGCCATAGATGCTGGCCTTGGGGCTGGCGCGCAAAATGCCGTCGATGCGCTGCGCCAGCTGGTCCGCGTTGACCGTCAGTCGCTCGAGAATCTGCGGGATGACGCCCTCCGGTTGCTCGAGCAGCGCCAGCAGGAGGTGTTCGGTGTCGATCTGATTGTGACCGTAGCGCTGGATGATCTCCGCCGATCGCTGGGCGGCATCCTGAGCACGCTCGGTAAAGCGGTCGAAACGCATCATGCGCGGGTCTCCTCAGAACCTTGGGCGGCGCGCCCTGTGGACGCGGGCCGGGTTCATGTGAACGATTATATTACGTGTCTTCCATAAGAATTGTGTTTGTGGCCCACGATAGGCAAAAGCCGGCCCTGCGGGGCCGGCTTTTTGTGCCAACGCTCGATCGTGCTCTAAGCACGCGATGCGCCCAGCAGGCGGCTAGCCCGTGGGGGTAGGTGCAACCTCGGGGCCAGGGGCCGCGGCCGGGTTTTGGCCGCGCAGGCGGCGGTAGGTCAGCGTCCAGGCCGCCTGGATGTAAGCCAGCAGGATCCCCTGCACCAGGATCAACACCGGCAGATAGACCGCCAGGCACACGCCGGCGGTCACCAGACCCGTCGCGAGAACGCCGCGGGATCCGGCCAGTTCGCCGAAGACGATCCCCAGCCCGGCCGGCAACGCCACCAGGATGACCGGCAATGCGATGAGCAAGCTGGCCAGCCACCCGCCGATGCCCAGGATGAGCGTCATGACCACGACCGGGCCGAGATGGTCGCGCGCGGTGCGCCAGCCGCGCTCCAGCGCGGACATCACTCCCAGGTCGTCCGTCACGAGAGCGACATTCGAGAGCTGTAAGACGATGCCGGCTGCCCAGGCCAGAATGACAAGCAGGCAGATGATGGGGAACAGGCAGATGAGCCCGACGCCGAGCGTGCCGATCACCATGAAGACGACCGGGACGATAGCGATGACCATCACCAGCGCGATGCCCAGGCCGACCAGCAAGTTCAACCCGAACACCCGCCAGAAGTACGGCAGGCTGGCCGAGAAGAGCTCGCCGAAGCTCAGGCGCTCCGCACCCTCGTCGCTCAGGCGCGTGCCGTGCACAAGCGCGATGCGGCCGGTAAAGCCGAGGAAGATGAAGAGCACCACCAGCGCAAGGACGCCCAGCCCGATGAGCACGAAGACCCACCAGGGCGTGTTGCTAATCGTCTCGCTCATGCGCTCGACGAAGCGCTGCATCTGGGGCGGAAAATCGCCTCCCGAGACTTGATAGCCCGTGTTGCCGCCGCCCCCGCCGCTTTCGCCCCCGCTGCCGCCCACGCACCCGGCCAGGATCCCGAATAGCCACAATACCTTGTGCTTCCAAATCGTGTTCCACGAGCGCGAAAGAACTTCACCAAATTCCATGGATCCTCCTGCGGGATGTGCCAGCAGCGGGCGCTATTCCCATTCGATCGTCGCCGGGGGTTTGCTGGTGATATCGTACACCACCCGATTAACACCCGCGACCTCGTTCACGATGCGCTGGGCCACTCGCTCGAGCACAGCGGCCGGCAGGCGCGCCCAATCCGCGGTCATGAAGTCCTCGGTGGTCACGGCGCGCAGAGCCAGCACCTCCTGATACGTCCGGCCGTCGCCCATCACACCCACCGAGCGAACCGGCAGCAGCACGGCAAAGGCCTGGGCCGTCTCCTGGCGCAGCAGGTCGGCCCGCTCGAGTTCTGTGGTGAAGATCGCATCCGCCAGACGCAGCCGCTCGACACGCTCCCAGGTGACTTCGCCCAGGCAGCGTACAGCCAACCCGGGGCCAGGGAAGGGCTGGCGCCACACCAGGTTCTCGGGCAAGCCGAGCTGCAGGCCCACCCGGCGCACCTCATCCTTGAAGAGATAGCGCAGCGGCTCGACGATTTCGAAGCGCAAGTCGCTTGGCAGCCCGCCCACGTTATGGTGAGTCTTGATGCGCGCCGCGCTTTGTCGCTCCGGCGCGCGCGACTCAATCACATCCGGGTAGATGGTGCCCTGCACCAGAAAGCGCGCCTGGCGCGCCACGCGTTGCGCTTCGCGCTCGAACACACGGATGAACTTCTCGCCGACGATGGCCCGCTTGCGCTCCGGGTCGGTCACTCCGGCCAGCGCCTCGAGAAACTCCTCGGCCGCGTTGACCGCCACCAGCCGGGCGCCAAGCGCCGTCTGCAGCGTCTCCACCACCTGCTTCGGCTCGCCCAGCCGCAGCAAGCCGGTATCCACAAAGAGGCAGGTAAGTTGCTCGCCCACTGCGCGCTGCGCCAGTGCCGCCGCGACGAGCGAATCCACGCCGCCGCTCACAGCGGCGAGCAGCGGTGCCGCGCCCACTTGGGCTTGAATGCGGGCGATGCTGGCCTGCACCACCGACTCGGGAGTCCAATCGGCGCGCAGGTTGCAGGCCGCGAGGAACGCGTTCAGAATCTCGCGGCCGTGTTCCGTGTGATTCACTTCCGGATGGAACTGCAGCGCGTAGCGGTGCTGAGCGGGGTCTTCCATTGCGGCGATTGGACAGCTGGGGCTGGACGCCGTCTGGCGGAAGCCGGCCGGCATGCTTTCCACCTGATCGCCGTGACTCATCCAGACTTCGAAGGCGGCGGGCAACGCCTCGCCCAGAAGGGTCGACCCGGCCCGGCGCGTGAGCGCGGTTCGCCCATACTCCCGGCGCGCGGAGGCCCGCACCCGGCCGCCCAACTGCTGCGCGAGGAGTTGCATGCCATAACAGATGCCGAGCACCGGCCGGCGGCTTTCGATGACGTACGCCGGCAGGAGCGGCGCGCCTGGGTCGTAGACCGAGTTTGGACCGCCGGAGAGGATGAACGCTTTGGGATCGAGCGCCAGGACCTCGGCCGCGGGCGTGCTGTGGGGGAGCAATTCGCAGTACACACCCGCTTCACGCACCCGGCGCGTGATGAGCTGTGAGTACTGCGATCCGAAGTCGAGAACGACGACGGTGTCCACCCGCGTGCGTGACCCTCAATCGGCGAAGAGGATACGACCTTCACTCATGTCGGATATGCGTGCAAGCGACTCGATGGGCACCCCAAGCGGTTTAAGGAACTCGCGTCCGCCCTCGAAGATCTTCTCGATCACTGCACCGATCCCAACCACGGTGGCGCCGGCGGCTTGCGCCAGTTGAGCCAGCCCGGCAATGGTTTGCCCGGTGGCCAGAAAATCATCGATGATGAGCACGCGCTCATCCTTCGAAAGATACTCTGGAGAAACGATAAGTTCCACCATGCGGCCCTTGGTGTGTGATGGTGCCAGGGTCAGAAACACCTGATTGGGCATGGTGATGGGTTTAGTCTTGCGCGCATAGACGATCGGGATGCCGAGATGCAGGGCGGTGGTGAGGGCCGGCGCGATACCGGAGATTTCGGCGGTAAGCACTTTGGTCGCGCGCAGGTTGCCGAAGCGCCCAGCCAGCTCGCGCCCGCAGGCGTCGATAAGCACCGGATCCACTTGATGATTGATGAAGCCGTCTACCTTGAGGATGCCGTTGCCCAGGTTGCGGCCGTCGGTGAGGATGCGCATCTTGAGGGCGTCCATAGCTTATCCTCCTGGCGCGGACGACGCGCTGTTTCGTGGTATTGGGGAGGTGCCGAACCGGGGGAACATGGCGAGAGTATAGCACAGGCACGCAATGCTTCTTCGCGGGCGACTGGCACCCACGGACCATCAGCGCCCCCGCTCTAGCGGGAAAAAGATCCGGCGGTTGGGAGCGCGCCGTTCCGCCGCAGAGCGAAGCGTTCGCCGAGGCAAGCATCTTCGCAGAGGTCAATCGCACGTGGAGAATCACAACGTCCGGCAGTTCGGGCCGGACGTCTTGCTGTGTGCCGCGCATGTCGCGTCGTGTGGGCGGCTGCGGCTCGCTGGATGGACAGAGCCCGAGCGGGTAGCTCACAAGTACCCTCTTTGGGGTACTCCCACCCAAAGTTGTAGGAGTGGTTTGCTCTGTCCAATTGGGCTACTGGGGCGTCATGCCCAAAGGAAGAGGATTGGCCCGCTTTGCCATCCCTCTAGAATGGCTTGCCTGGCATGGCACGCCATGCCAGGCAAGTTCCAGGCAAAGGCAGGTGATCAGGTTAGGGCCAATCCGGAAAGGGCCGGCTCGGCTCATCTGCGCGTTGTGGGCAAGTAGATATGCCAGGGCTGAAAATTCCCGGGCCAGTACCCCCCTTCCAGGGTGAAAACCCCGCCGGAGGAATTCCCGGCATCCGATTGCGCGATGGTAGTTTGGAGCTGGTACGTCCCGCCGCTCACCTCTCCGCCGCCTGAATCGAGGGTGCTCCAATCGAGTGAAAAAGCGCCACCCGACTGGGCGAATGACGGCGCCGCCATGGCGTGGACGGCCTCGACTGCCAGCCAGCCCACCGACAACCCCATTCGCGCCAAGAGGGCGGAGCTGCTCAGGGCCAGGGCCAATCCAATCATGAAAGCCAGAGAAAGCCGTGTCTTCTGCACATCAACCTCCAACCTGGCCTAGTAGGGCAGCTCCATGACGGTTACGTTGTAAATATCGTTTGAGTCTGAAAGCGTGCCCGCCATCGCGGTCAGCGAGATGGTGTGACTGCCGGCGCCGATGCCCGACACCACCCACTGCTTGGCTACGAATGGCAAGTGCATTAACGCATAATTGGCATAGATCCCGGTCGTGTCCACATAGGACCCATCCAGCAGGATGTCCATCCCGATCATTCCGGAACCGGCGGCCCTATAACCTGAGCCGGAATAGAACAACACCAGGGTGCCGCCGCTTGTGGCAAAGGAGCCGCTGGTTATCGGGAGGGGGCCAACGCCGTTGATCACCAGGGTCTCTTTGAAACGCGCCACATCGAGCTTGCCGGTGACTTTGACATTCCCCTCGAAATATCCCGCCCAGCCAGTACTTCCCGCACTGCCGATTACGCCATATCCGGTATTCGTCGTCCCCCAAACCCCTTTTCCCGTGCCGCTGTCCCCCCAAATGCCGGTCGACGTAAAGGTCCCGATGTAGTTCGATGCGTCGGCATGGCTCTCCAACCCCATGGGGTTCGACCAGGTGCCCGCCGGCGCCTTAACGGTCAGGGCTGAATAACCCGAATAGCTGTCACCGACGTTGATAGTGGAGTGTGGCGCCAGCCCGGAGGCCAGCGGTGCCGCGGTCAGCGCCTGGCGCGGCGAGAGCAGCGAATAGATGCCAGCCCCGCTCGGACAGCGCACGCCGGTTTCAATCCAGAGGGCGCGCCCGTCAAAAGCCGCATCGCCAAACTGGTTGGTATTATTGAGCAGCACGGTAACCTGCCCGTTGACGACACTCTGGGTGACCGTTTGAGTGCTGCCGAGCTGAGCGCCGGCCGTCAGCGCGTCCCACAGGGAGAGCTGGAAATCGCAAGTTGCCGTGAGTGGTTGACCTGACCTCCGCAGTAGGCCCTGGAATGTGAAGGACCGATTGG
>DATEAT010000121.1:0-2275 GCA_035288225.1 Anaerolineales bacterium
CAGCTCGCGTGAGCCCGTGGTTGCGCAACCTCGGGCTGCCGTACCTGGCGCTCATGCTGGGGGCCGTCGCCGCGCGGGATATGGGTCTGCGCGGGCACAGCCTGCTCGATTGGGTATTCGGTTTGCTGCTGGCGGGTGGCGTGGCGGCTCTGGGTTGGAGGCTTCGCCAGGCCCAGGCCTGGCCGGAGTCCACACAGGCTGCGCTCGACGAGGTGCGCTGGGCGCTCTATCGTGCGCTTGCCTGGGGCTGGAGTGGGTCGCTCGTTGTCGGCCTGCTGGTGGGGTTTGGGGTAGCCCTGGTTGAGCGCGCGCTCATGCGCGCTAGCGAGACGGGTACGCTGCGCCTGGTCCGAGACGACGGGCCATGGCTCGTGCGCTCGCTGACCTCAGCCGTCATGTTTGGGGTGGCGCACAACCTTTGGCTCAACGTTTTGGCTCGCCTGGCCGCGCCCATGAGCTTTGCACTGTGGCGCGTGAGGCACAGTCAGCCGGCTGACGCGCCGCGCGCGCCGCGCGACTAGCTGCTACGTGGCCGGCCGATCATGGCGCCGGCAGGAGGGGCACGCATGCCCTTTGCGCAAGATATCTACTACGCTCAATCGCCGCGGGCCTCCGGGAACGAGGGCACGCCCCCGCTGGTTCTCATTCACGGGGCGGGCGGCTCGCACCTGCACTGGCCGCGCGAGCTGCGCCGTTTGAGCACGACCGATGTGTACGCCCTCGATCTGCCGGGGCACGGCAAATCGGAGGGTGTAGGGCGCCAGAGCATCCCGGCCTATGCCGAACGCCTGCTAGAGTGGATGAAGGATGCATGGGTGCAGCGGCCGGTTCTTGTGGGACATTCGATGGGCGGGGCCATCGCCCTGCAGGCAGCGCTCGACGCGCGCTCGGCGCTCTCGGGCCTGGTGCTGATCGGCAGCGGTGCGCGCCTGAGGGTCGCCGAAGCCTTGCTGCAAAGCACGCTGAGCGAGGAAACGATGGCCCAGGCAGTTCAGGTCATCGTGGACTGGTCGTACTCCGCCGGCGCGGCGCGCTCCCTGCGCGAGTTGTCGGCGCGCGGCCTGCGGGAGATGCGCGCAACGGTCTTGCACAACGACTTCGTTGCATGTGATGGGTTCGACGTGATGGCCCGGTTGGGCGAGCTGCTTCTGCCGGTGCTCATCGTGTGCGGAAGCGAAGACCGGCTCACACCAGAGAAGTACTCACGTTACCTGGCAGGTCATCTCCCCGATGCCCGACTGGTGATCCTCCCTGGCGCGGGGCACATGGCCATGCTCGAGCAGCCGCAGGCCTCGGCGGACGCGGTGCGCGCTTTCCTGCAGGAGCGTTTTGGGGTGACGGCAACCCGCTAAGGCAGGCTACAGTTCAGCGGCCCCCAGCGCGGCGAGCGCCGCCAGCATGTGGGGCCAGATGACCTGGACCGCGTGGGCTCGGTGGCTCACCCGATTCTTCTCCTCGGGTGCCAGCTCGGCCAGGGTCAAACCGAGGCCTCGCACCTGGAAGAGCGGGTCGTAGCCGAAGCCATTGACTCCGCGCTCCTCGAGAAGAATCTCACCCTCGCAAATGCCTTCGGCGTACTGTATGGAGCCACCCGGTTGAGATAGCGCCACCCAACAGCGAAAGCGCGCCGGGCGAGGGGAGGCCGTCAGGCTCAGCTTCTCACGCACGTATGCACGCCGGCGGGCATCGTCCGCACCCTCGCCGGCGTAGCGCGATGAGCGAACGCCCGGTTCGCCGCCCAGCGCATCCACTTCCAGCCCCGAATCGTCTGCCAGAGTGAGCAGGCCCGAGGCCTCTGAGTAGGCCACCGCCTTGGCCCGCGCGTTGTCGCGATAGGTTGGCGCGTCCTCTGGAACAGTGAGACGCAGGCCCAGGTCGGCAGGGAAGACTAGGCGTGCAGGAAGAGAAGCGAGCAATGCGCGGTATTCCTGCATCTTGCCGGGATTGGTCGAGGCCACCAGGAGGCGTGTCTGAGGTCGCTTGGTCATGAGGGGCTGATCTCACCCATCCTGCCTGCCTTCATGATACCCCGGGCGACGAATGGAGCCAGCCGTTGCGTCGGAGGAACGAGCTCGAGCCACGGCGCGGAGTGCCCGGCTGAGATCCTCTGGCCGACCGAACGGGTTTGCCGCGCCAGCCGATTGGAGTTCGCATGCGGCGAGGTTATACTTCCGCCATCTTGAGATGGGTGAAACGAATATGCGCCGCTGGCAATTCTGGGTCGGGGTGCTCGTCAGCGCGGGGTTTCTGTACTTCGCTTTGCGTGGCTTGCGCC
>DATEAT010000122.1:0-13520 GCA_035288225.1 Anaerolineales bacterium
CTAATGGGCCGTGGACCTTTTCACGGCAGCAGCCGGTTTCCTACACCTGGTGTGTGTTGAACATCAAGTTTGGCCAGGACGGCTTCATGATGGTGGATGTCTATTTCAGCGGGAACGCGGGAGATTCCGAGACGATCATTAACCTCCCGCCGGGGGGAGTCGCGAATTTCTACATTCTCGATGATCTCGGAAACAAGTACGATTGGACCAACCGGGGAGGGTGCGCCCAACAGCCGATTACGACCCACAGCGGCAAAGGGTGCAGCGGCTGGCTGACATATCCCATCGTGACGCGTGCGGCGACCACGCTCTCGTTCAACGATGATTGGTACGCCTCGCCTATTACCGGTATCTCGCTGGTCGGCGAGACCAGTCAGAGCGCCGTCACGCCAACCCCTTAGGAGAGCCGCCTGCGGTTGTCGGAGA
This sequence comes from Anaerolineales bacterium, assembly GCA_035288225.1. Classification (GTDB taxonomy): domain Bacteria; phylum Chloroflexota; class Anaerolineae; order Anaerolineales; family RBG-16-64-43; genus RBG-16-64-43. Next base: position 427 of record DATEAT010000122.1, read on the forward strand.
AGAGATGCGGCAGCGTGAGGGCCGGGATACTGCTAGCACTTACCAGGGTCTGCGTTCACGCAACCCGGCAAGCCCAAAGAGGTGAGGCCGTGCCGAACTGTGGTGCATGTCGAGCACGATGTGAAACGCCATTGCCCAGGCTGCAGAACTCAATAGGGGGTCCAATGTCGCACCCAGCATGCCGCTCCCGCCAGCTTGTTTCCACCGCGCTCCTATTCTCAATCCTGATCGCATCATGTTCGGCCGGGCAGGCTCCCACTGCCTCGGCGACCCTTCCGAAGGCCGTATGTCCGACCTGCCAGGCGTTCATCACCGCTACGCCCCTGCCCACTTCGACCGATACGCCCGCCCCGCCGGCGACGGACACTCCGACGCCGACGCCGCCGCCAACGCTGGCTTCCTTCATTCGGGTCCACAAGTGCGTTGGGTTCACTCCGCAACCTGCGTGGGGAGCGCCTGTGCACCGCTCGCAGCCGTATGCCATGTGGTGTGTGCTGAACATCAAAGCGGCAACGAGCGGGATGATGATGGTCGACTTCTATTGGTCCGCCACAAGCTCCAATCCGGATGATTACGTGACGGTGCCCCCGGCCACGATGGGCACTGCGATCTACATCCTCGACAACCTTGGAAATAAGTACAACTTCACGCAGAAAGGAGGCTGCGTCGACAAGAACATGACCACACATAGCGGAGGCGGATGCAGCGGATGGCTGATCTTCCCGGCCTTCAAGCCGGGCGCGACGTCGGCCTCCTTCTACGAACCCAGGCAGGAGATCGCAATCACCGACATCTCCCTGATCGGCGAGAACCCCGCGGCAACTTCCATACCGCTTTCAACGCCCACCAACTAAAGATCAACCAAAACGAAGAACGGGCACGCAGTCGCGTGCCCGTTCTTCGCGTCCATCCGCTCAGCCTCGAATGGTCTTGTAGAACAGGGGCAGCGACTCGACCCGCCGCGAGGCGTGTTTTCACCGTCTTTTTCATGAGCACCCACGATTGTCGGAAGGGGGGCCTGTGTTCATTCGCACATTCCACCGTTCTTTGACCTTCGGAGTGATCATTGCGACGTTCTCGGTGAGTCTTGCATCTTGCACGACTCGCGGACTCGCACCCGCCACTGCGACTGTCTTCCCTTCTCAAGTCCCGACCCCCGTGCTGACGCCCACTCTTAAAGCCTCTGTCACCCCAACCGACACGGTGACCCCGACCGCTAGGCCAAATGACACGCCGACACCGCTTCCGACCTTGGCTTCTTTCTACAAAGTGCATAAGTGCTTGAGCTACCTTCCGGGCGCACCGGGAAACCCATGGGGGGGAAGACCGGAGCCTATCTATTCCATGTGGTGTGTCCTGAATGTGAAGATTGGCCCCACGGGAGTGGTCATGCTAGACGTCTATTGGAGTTCGCGAAGGGCCGGGCGGATGATGTATGTTAACGTCCCCAGTGAAGGGCCAGCCGCCGTTTACATGATGGACAATCTAGGAAACAAGTACGACTGGACCAAACGGGGAGGATGCGCGCTGGTCCCGGTGTCCACCCAGAGTGGCAAGGGGTGCAGTGGGTGGTTCACCTTCCCGCCAATCAAATCGGGAGCACGTTCCCTTTCCTTCTTCTATGCGGTGCGCGATCTCGCGATCACCGACATCTCGCTCATCGGCGAGGTCAACACAATCACTCCCACACCCGATTCCTAGTATTGGCGGCTCGAACAAAACAAGGGCACGCATCAGCGTGCCCTTGTTGGGATTTCAAAGCGATCAGCCGCGAATGGTCTTGTAGAACAGGGGCAGCGACTCGACTCGCCGAGAGGAGATGATAAATGCGGAGGGGAGTTGCGTGAGCGCTTGGTCGAGCAGCACCTGCGTGCGGGCATGGACTTCGCACAGCGGGTCACCCGCACTCACTCGGTCGCCGACCTTGACTTTCATGAGGATGCCGACCGCCGGGTCGATCGGGTCGCCCTTTTTGGCGCGCCCCGCGCCCAAGGCCACCGCGCTCTCGCCAATCACGCGCGCATTGGCTTGGGCCACGTGGCCGGCGCGCGCCGCGAGCAGCGTGGCGTGGAGCGGCGCGGCGGGCAGGAGCTGCGGATGGTCAACCACTTCCGCCGCACCGCCCTGGCGCGCGATGAGCGCGCGGAATTTGACCGCGGCCGAGCCATCTTCGAGCCGGGCAACCGCCAGCCCACGCGCGGCCGTAATCGAGCGCGCCGCGCCGGCCACCATCAAGAGGTGAGCCGCCACCTCCAGGCAGTGTTCGCGAAAGTCGGTGGGGCCTCCGCCCTTGAGCGTGTCGATCGCCTCGCGCACCTCCAGCGCGTTGCCCACCGCGCAGCCCAGCGGCTGGTTCATGTCCGAAACGAGCGCCACCATGCGCCGCCCGGCGCGCTTGCCGATGCCCACCATGAGCTGCGCCAGGCGGGTGGCCTCCTCAACCGTGGGCATGAAGGCGCCCAAACCCACCTTGACATCCAGGACGATGCCCTGCGCCCCTGCGGCGATCTTCTTGCTCATCACGCTCGAGGCGATGAGCGGCAGCGCCGGAACGGTGCCGGTCACATCCCGCAGCGCGTACAACTTGCCGTCGGCCGGGGCCAACTCTCCCGTCTGGCCGCACAACACCAGGCCGATGTCCTTGAGCTGGCGCACGAATTCTTCGCGGGTGAGCGTAGCGCGGAAGCCGGGGATGGATTCCATCTTGTCGAGCGTGCCACCCGAGAAGCCCAGCCCGCGCCCCGACATCTTACCCACCGGCACGCCGCAGGCGGCGACGACCGGCTCCACGACGAGAGTGGTCTTGTCGCCAACGCCCCCGGTCGAATGCTTGTCGACGACGAACTTCACCACCCCACTCAGGTCGAGCATTTCGCCCGAATGGGCCATGGCCAGCGTCAGGTCGGTCGTCTCGCGCACGGTCATGCCGCGCCACAGAACTGCCATGGCCCAAGCCGAAACCTGGTAATCGGGGATTTCACCCGAGGTGAGGCCGGCGACGAAGAAGCCGATCTCCTCCTTCGTCAATTCGAGGCCATCTCTCTTCTTGATGATCAGGTCGACAGCGCGCATGGGGCACCTGCATGGGCAGCACCTCCGCCACAGGGGACGTGTTGTTGGGAGGTAGATCGATAAGTATAATCCAGCCAATCGGTACGCGGCCGGCGCGCCGCGCCCGGCTTGCCGGCACAGCCTCACGAGGTGCATTGTGAAGAAAGCCGATCTGCTCCTCACCAACGGTGTCTTTCTGACGATGGATGAGGAGTATCACGTCTATTCACCCGGCGCGATGGCCGTTCGCGAGGGACGCATCACGGCCATTGGGCCGCAGTCTGAGGTCGAATCGGGCTTCCAGGCCGGGGAACGCTTTGACTGCGGCGGACGCGTGGTCATTCCAGGCCTGGTCAATGCCCACACTCATGCGGCGATGACCCTCTTACGCGGCATTGCCGACGACTTGCGCCTGGACGTGTGGCTATTGGGCTACATGTTCCCCGTCGAGCGCCAGTTCGTCACGCCGGATTTCGTGCGCCTGGGCACGCGCCTGGCCTGCGCCGAGATGATCCGCTCGGGCGTGACCTGCTTCGCCGATATGTACTATTTCGAGGAGGACGTGGCCGCGGCGACCGCCGAAGCCGGCATGCGCGCGCTGTGCGCACAAACGGTGCTCAAGTTTCCCAGCCCGGATGCCCCGTCGTTCGAGGATGCGCTTGCGGCCTCGCGCGAATTCATCCAACGCTGGAAGGATCACCCGCTTGTCATGCCGGCCGTTGGGCCACATTCGCCCTATTTGTGCACCGCCGACATGCTGCGCCAGAGTGCCGAACTGGCCGCTGAGTTCGACGTGCCCCTGCACGTCCACCTGGCGGAAACCGCGCTGGAGGTTGAGAACTCGCGCCGCGAGCACGGCATGCCGGTCATCCCCTACGTCAAGAAACAGAACCTATTCGACGCGAAAGTGCTCGCGGCGCACTGCGTGCACATCGACGAAGGCGAGATGCGCACCTTATTGCACTACAACGTGGGCGTCGCGCACAACCCTTCCTCCAACATGAAGCTGGCCTCGGGCTTCGCGCCGGTAGTGAAGATGCTCGAGACCGGGCTGGCAGTGGGCATTGGCACCGACGGACCGGCCTCCAATAACGACCTGGATATGTTCGAAGAAACGCGCTTGGCGGCCTTCATTGCCAAGGGGCAGAGCGGGATGCCGACTGCGTTGCCGGCGCGCATGGCGCTGACCATGGCCACGCGCCTGGGCGCCAAGGCGATTTACATGGGCGATCGCATCGGGTCGCTCGAACCGGGCAAATCGGCCGATGTGGCGATTGTCGACCTTTCGACCCTGCACAATTCGCCCAGCTTCTCGCGCAGCACCGATGCGCTGTACTCCCAACTGGTGTACACCGCGCATGCCTCGGACGTGACCGATGTGATGGTGAGCGGCCGATGGCTGATGCGAGGGCGCGAGCTGCAAACGCTGGACGAAGCGGAGCTGATGCGCCAGGCGCGCGAGGTGGCCAAGCGCATCGACATCTTCCTCATTGAACGCGAGACTTCGGTATTCTCCAAGCTGGTGGCCATCGGCGGAGCCACGGAGGGCGAATCGTTCGAGGTGCAAGTGAAAGTGCGCCTGGCAGATCGCGAGGGCGTGGTGCGGGCGATGGGAGCCGAGCCCTTTTCCGTTCTCCGTGTGCGTCGCTATCGCGAATACGATACCTACTTCGTCTTCGACGATCCGGCCCAAGGGCGATTGCGCTACCGGGAGGACGAGTTCGTGGGCGAGGACGGCGAGGTTTACAACGTGCGCTATCGTTTGACGCTGACCGGCCAGGCGCGCGACCCATCGCTTGCGCACTCGATCTTGGTTTCGCGCTCACGTTTCATCGCCCCGGCCACCCACAGCCTGCGTTTCTACCGCGAATACTTCCAGCCCACCCGCGAAATCGAAATCCGCAAGGATCGCCTGCGCTGGCTGGCGCGCTACCACGACACAGAATTCTTCATCAACCTGGACCAGGTCTCACAGCCCCGGCTCCCGGGGTACTTCCTCGAAGTGAAGAGCCGCACCTGGTCGCGCAACGACGCCGAGAGCAAGGCCAAGTTGATCGTCGAGATGTTGAAGGACCTGGGCCTAGATACTGCGGAAGCCGTTGATGCGGAGTATGTAGAGATAGCTCACCCGACCGCCTAGCCGTCGTGCGGTACTTGTCGCTCGACCGCTCTTGCTCGCGGGGCGGCGCTCCTGCAGCTATACCTCTCACTGGTCAGCATTCGTCCCAGACTCCTCGTGCGGCGGAATCCTGTCCGATAGTGTATTGTCTTAGCGCTGTCAAGCGCAATCTTGCTTGCGTTGCACTAACATGCGCAATAACAATGGCGTCGTTGGCCGACAGGGCATGAATCGCGCCAGGTGGCACGCATCTTGCAACTTGTCTATTCCAGAGACCGAAGCTATACTCCCGCCGCGAGCGGCGCCAATCCCGGCGCCCAGGCGGCCCGGCCAGGAAAGGACTTGACGAGATGCTCCCTGCCCAACGCGCCATCCCTCGTATTCGCCAGACCGCTACCGCGCATCTGACCCAGACCATGAACCTGCTCGGCCTCTCGCGAGCCGAGCAGAGCGAATTCCTCAATTCTGTCCTGGCCTCCAACCCAGCCCTCGAGCTCACCAAACCCACACGCTGCCCGACGTGTCGGCGCGCATTGTACTTGCCGGGACCGTGCCCGGTCTGCTACCCGGCCCGCGAAGGCCCGATCGTCTTCCTGGCCACGCCCCCGGGGCGAGGTCGCGACGAAAGCGGCGAGGAGAACTTGCCCGAACCCGCTCAGCCGGAACGGCTTTCGGATTTCCTGATGCGCCAGATCGGGCCCGAGCTCTCGCCTGAAGAACGATCCGTGGCCAACTATCTCATTGCCCGCCTCGACGAAAACGGGCTGATGCCCGAATCGTCTGCGGAGGCTGCGCGCTATCTGCACCAGCCCTTGGCCGTTGTCGAAAAAGTGCTCCACACCATACAGCGCTGCGACCCGCCGGGCATTGGGGCGAGTTCGCCCATCGAGGCGCTGCTCATTCAGGTGGAGCAGCTGGCCGAAACGCACGATGTGCCCCAAGCCGTGCGCTCGATCATCCTCGATCACCTCGAGCCCCTGGCCCATGGCGAGTTCGGCCTGATTGCGCGCGCCCTCTCGCTTCCCCGGCCGGAAGTAGAAGAGGCGGCCAAGTTCATTCGCCTCAACCTGACGCCGTACCCCGGGCGCACTTTTCTGGGCCATGACCACCAGCGCTCCGCACCCGACCCCGAGCTGTATCACGAAGCCGAAATGGTGTTCCGCCTGGCACCCAACGCCGCCGAAGGTCCGCTCATCGTCGAAGTCTACGCGCCGCTGGTGGGCCGCCTGCGCGTCAACCCGGAGATCCGCACGCTAGTCAAGACGCTCAGCGGCCCCGAGCGCGAGAACTGGGAGGGCAAGGTGGAAGAGGCGGCGCTGGTGGAAAAGTGCCTGCGCCAGAGCCAGCACACCATCCTGCGCCTGGCGGCCATCCTGGCCGAGCAGCAACGCGCTTTCATCCTGGGCACCGACCGCGAGCTCATCCCGATGACCCGCGCGCGCATCGCCGAGCGGCTGGAGGTGCACGAGTCGACCATCTCGCGCGCCGTGAGCCGCAAGCGGGCAGCGCTGCCCAGCGGACGCATCGTGCCCCTCTCGAAATTCTTCGACCGCTCCTTGTCGGTGCGCGACGTGGTGCGCTCGATCATCGCCGAGGAGAACCGGCCCCTGACGGATACCGAAGTTGCTGGTATGCTAAAGGAACGCGGCATCCCGGTGGCGCGCCGGACGGTGGCCAAGTATCGCGCCATGGAAGGCATCCTGCCCGCCGCGCTGCGCCGAACGCAGCGCGCCCAGCGGAGCGCCGCGCTCTCGGCATCCTGACCGACCCGGAAGGCCCCCTGCCGATGCGGGTTTCGCGCGCGAAGCCAAAGCCCTCCGAGCGCATCTCGGCTCACGCCCTGGCGCTTGCCGAACTCAACCACGAAGCATTGTTCCTGGTGGCCTCGGCGGGCGGACGCATCCTGGACGCCAACCCCACGGCGGGACGGCGGCTCGGCAAGGCACGCGATGAAATCATCGGCGTGCCCATCGCCGAACTCCTTTCACTTCCCGAACTCGATCGCATCTTGCACAATCGGACAACCGGCCGCCCTGTGCGCTGGAGCCAGCGCCTCGAGCTCGCGGGCGAAGTCCATCCGCGCCTGTGGGACATTCAAGTCATGCCCCTCGGAGAGGGCGACACCGCCGAAGCCCTGGTCACCCTGCGCGCGGAAAGCGAGTATGAGGGCGCCTACGTGCCTCGCCTGCAGGTGGGGCTGGGCACGCTTGTGGAAGCGCTGCGCACACCCGGGAGTTCTGATCCGGCGGCGGCATTCGCTGAGGCGTGCGCGACGCTACTGCCTTGCAGCGCGTTCGGACTCTATTTGCCCGCGGCCGACGGGCATGCGCTGAACCTGGCCCACAGCCGCGGCGAGGCGCCCGCCCTGCCCGCCTCGATCGCGCACGACGAAACATCCTCGGCGACAGGCCGAGTGTCGTGGAAGTTGGGGCAGCCGACGAAAACGGAACTCACCCGTTGGGCGGGCGCGAACGGCGTGCGCGAGCTGGCGCTGCTTAGCGTCCCGCCGGGCGAGGCGCCTCTGGCCGCGCTGCTCTACTCCTGGCAGGAAAGCGACCCGCCCTACGACCTGGGGCTGCTGCTCGCGATCTGCGCGCTCGCGGCCGAGACCTGGATCCGCGCGCGGACCCGCACCAGCGCGCTGACCGGCATGCAATCGCAGCTTTCGCGGGTGCAGTCGGTCAACCAGTCGCTGATCGAGGAGCTACCGCACGCGATCCTGCTCCTGCGCACGGCCAATGGCCAGGTGGTGGACGCAAACCCGGGCGCGGAAGAGATGCTCGGGTACAGCGAGGGCGAGTTGCGGCAAGCCAAACTCGATGATTGGCTGACCGCACCGGAGGCCGTAGTCGCGGTGCGTGCCGCCGGCGAAAGCGGGCGCATCCAGGAAGTGAACGAGTTGACGTTGTACCGCCGCTCGGGTGAGTCGTTCCCGGCCTTCTTGCGGGCCATCCCCATTCGCAGCGACCCGGCGCAGGCGCCAGACGAAACGCTGGTCATCCTTTCCGACATCACCTCCAGCCAGGCGGCGCGGGTGGAAGCTCAGCACCTGCAGCGCCAGGCCGTGCTGGGATGGCTGGCGGCCGCATTCGCCCACGAGGTGCGCAACCCGCTCAACAACCTGACCCTGCAGTTGGGTGAAATGGGCACGCTGCACACCCTGACGCCGGAAGTGGCGGAGCTGGTGAAAGAAGCGCAAAGCGAATGCCGCCGCCTGAGCGACATCTCGCGGCGCATGCTCGATTTCGCCCGCGGGCAGGATTTCCGCCTGGTGGCGACCGACATGGTGGCGCTGGTCAACCGGATCCTGCAACGCATGCGGCCTACCCTCGAACGGGCGGGCGTGCAATCGCACCTGACCGCACCCGAGGGTGTGCCGCACGCCATGGCCGACCCGCTCTCGATCGAGCAGGTCATCATCAACCTGATCGACAACGCCGCCAAAGCCATGCCCGAGGGCGGGCACCTGGCGGTGACGATTGAAGCGCGTAACCTGCCCAGCGGCGGCCCCGCGGTGGAAGTGCGGGTGGCCGATACCGGCCAGGGGCTGCCCTCCACGGTGCGCGAGAAACTCTTCCAGCCTTACGTCACCACGCGCGCCGAGGGCCACGGGCTGGGGCTGGCGCTCTCGCGCCACATTCTCGACGCCCATCGCGGTACACTCATTGCGGAAAGCTACCCCGGCTCGGGGACGGTGTTCCGCATCTGCATTCCAGTTGCCGGAGAGGACGACGCATGACCTACAGCGTGCTCATCGTCGAAGACGAAGCCAAAGCCCGCGGCTCGATGAACCGCCTGCTCACGGCCGACGGCTACGAGGTGCTCGAAGCCCCGACCCTGGCCAAGGCGATGGAGACGCTCGACAGCCGGCTGACCGATATCGTGATTTGCGACTTCAACTTGCCCGACGGGCACGGGCTCGACCTTTTGCGCCGAATCTCGGCCACCCGACCGCGCCCGCAAACGATCGTCGTCACCGGCCACGGCAGTGTGGCCACGGCGGTCGAAGCCACGCACCTGGGCGCGGTGGATATGCTCGAGAAGCCGCTCGACCCGGAGCAACTGCGGCGGGTGGTTCAGCGCGCCAGCGAGGTGGTGCGCCTGCAACGCGAGCTCGACGTGTATCAGCGATCGGCCCGCGCCGAGGCCCTGGATTGGGTCCCCGGCGATAGCGCGGACATGCAGCGCGTACTGCACGAGGCACGGCGCGCGGCGGCCACTGCGGCGCCGGTGCTCATTACCGGCGAGACGGGCACCGGCAAAGAGATACTGGCGCGCGCCATTCACCTTCTGGGGCCACGCTCCGCCAAGCCCTTCTTCCCCGTCAACTGCGCGGCGCTGCCGACGGAGGTCATCGAATCGGAACTGTTCGGCCACGAAGCCGGGGCATTTACCGACGCATCGAAACGCAAGCCGGGGTTGGTGGAGGCAGCCGACGAGGGCATCCTGTTCCTCGACGAGATCTCCGCGCTGCGCCTGGAGCTGCAGGCCAAGCTGTTGCGCTTCCTGGACGATCACACCTTCCGCCGCGTAGGCGGCCTGAGCGAACTGCACACCGACGTGCAAGTGCTGGCCGCAACTAACCGCGACCTGGAAGAGATGACCCGCAAGGGCGAGTTCCGCGAAGACCTGTATTACCGGCTGAAGGTGGCCGACTTGCACCTGCCGCCCCTGCGAGAGCGGAAAGAGGACATCCCGGCCCTGGTCGGTCTCTTCCTGCGCAAGTACAACCAGCGCACGGGCGCCTCGCTCGACGGCGTCACGCCGCGTGCCTTGGACGCTTTGGCGGCGCACAACTGGCCGGGCAACATCCGTGAGCTGCGCTACGTGGTGGAGCGTGCGGCGATGCTGTGCGATTCCGATAGCATCGATCTGGGCGACCTGCCGGTTGAGTTCCACGCCAACGTGCCCGAGGAGCCTGTAGCCGAGCCGGCGCCGGCCAAAAAGAAGGCTTCCAAGGCCTAGTGGTCAATGGTGGGCCGTACGCGGCGCACCGATTTCCCTGCCCCTTGTAGCGGGCTGGATGAATCCTGCCTCACCCCCTGCCCCCTCTCCGCCGCAAGGACCGTTTCGTGAGGTTGGGCCATGGCGGAGAGCGGATGAGGTCACCAAGGAGACGGGGGGGCCTTCGGCCCCCGTCTCCTTCAATTGACCTCGACCCTCACTCGGGTCTACGCGTCAATGTACGGCGTGTCGCAGCGGGAAGGGCGACGCGGAATGCGCCACATGCGCTGGTGTTGATCCTCAGCGGGATCGACGCGTCACATTGACCACTTGGCCGCCGGGAGAGAGACGCGCCCCCGCCGCTAATGGCGACCGCACCCGAGAACCTCTCCGGGCGAGATCGGACCTTCCCCTCGGCGTGCTTCAGTCCAAAGGGCGCGTGGTAATCATGAAGGAGACCGGGGCCTTCGGCCCCGGTCTCCTTTGTATTCTCACCCCCTCTCCGCCAGAAGGCAGCCTTCCACATGAGGTCTCTCAGCGGAGAGGGGGACAGGGGGTGAGGTTAAGGCTGATCTGGACGATCCGCTGGTGCCCGGTATCGGCGCCGGGGACAGCTGCCAGCCCGACCGGCAATTCGAAGCAACACGCGGCGCGTGGGCCATAATCGGCACACGGCGAGGCATTTGCACGACCCTGCACGGACCGGTAAGGCCGGCGGGATGGCCCACGCGCCGAAACCCGCCCACACCCCGCTTCTTCAGCCGGATTGGGCCCTCAGCCCGCCTCGTGAGCCCCCTGGCACGCCACTTGCATCAACGTCTCCCAGAAACCGGATTAGGCAACGGGAGGCGACGATGATTTCCACGATGTTGAGTCTGAACGACATGCAAGTTCTCATCGCGATGACGGTGATGGGCGCGGGGCTGTGCAGCCTGGCGGCCGGCATCATCGTTCTGGCGAGCCGCGGCTTCTCGAAAGAGATGCGCGTGCTGGCGGCCCAATCGGCCAAGCTGAGCGAGAAGGGCATGAGCCACGACATGGCCGGGGTGGTGAGCGGGGTGGGCGAGATCTTGGGCCTGCTCAATCAGCTCACGCGCACCTCGACCGGAGTGGGCATGTTCCTGATGGCGGCGGGCATCGGCCTGATCGGCGCGGCCTATTACGTGGTAATGCAGATCCAGTGGCCGCTGATCTAGGCTGAGCACGCGGTACCTCAATCCATCGCACGGCCCACACGAGGCGAGGCATGACCTCCGAACTGCACTTCGCAGAGCGGCTCGAGACGGCATTCGCGCCCGCGGAACGCGCGCTCCTCATTCGGCGCCTACGCTACGAACCCACACTGTGGCAAGCGCTCGAAGACGGCGCGTTCTTCGCGGCCGCGCTAGCCTTTGCCGGCAGCGCGCCCGAACGCTGGCGGCCGGGGCCGCTCGGTTTGCTACTGGCCGGCGACACGAGTGCGCTGCGAATGTTGGCGGTTGAGGCGCGCACGGAGGCAAACCCCGAACGGCTGAGGCTTTCTCCCGAACACGAGAAGCGGGCATTGGCTGCGCTCGAGTCGATCCGTGACGGCGGCCAGCTCGACCTGGCGCGCGCGGCCCTGGCGGCCGCGGCGCTCCTCGCGCGCAGCCGCGGGCTCGAGAGCTTGATGCAATTGGGTTCACCGCCGCGGGTCGTGTTGGCCTGCGCCTACGGTCTGTGCCCAAGCGCCGCCCAGTTTGCACCGGCGGTGTGGGCCGCGCGCCCGTCGCAGGCCCTCATCCTCGTCCAGGCGCTGCTCGCGAATGAAGGTACCGCACGCACCGCGCAGCTATTGGGTGAGTGGTCGACACGCATCGAGCCCGCGATGTGGAACGCGCTGCTCGACGCGGCCGAAGACCTGGGCGAAGCGGACCTGGCGCGCGCGCTCGCCTCGCATGCGCCGGCGCAACCGGCGGGTGAGGCCAAGGCGCACGGCGCCGCCAGTGGGGTTGAGAGTTCGGAGCAGGTGATGCTCTCGGCGCGTGTGGACCGCGCACTCGGGCGAGGGGATGCCTCGCGCGATCGCCTGGCCAAACTGTGGGACGACACCAAACGGGCCGCGGCCAAAGTGGGTATGGAGCTCGCGCGAGCCGGCGAAGAGGAAGGCGATTGGGTGACGGCGTTGGCGGCCTGGCAGGACGCGCATCAGGCCGATCCGGATCAGCCGGCGATTCGCGCGGGACTGGCGCGAACGCTTCTGCGCCTCAATCGCGCCGATGAGGCGCTGGGCATTCTGGCGCCTCAACCGGTGGATGCCGACGAGGTGCTGGCACTGGCGCAGGCCCATATGGCCCTCGGCAACCTGCCTCAGGCGGGCGAGTTCGCGCGCCAGGCGGTGAATAAGGCGGCCTCGCCCAAGCCGCTGCGCCTGATGGAAGCGGCCTACGACGTGTTGGCCAAGTGCGGCGACCCGCTCCAGGCGGCGTTTGCCGCGCGCGAGGTCGCCGGCATGCGGCCGGCGCACGCGCCCTCGCATTTGCATCTCGCGCAACTCGAGGCACAGTGCGGTGACTGGCAACGCAGCCGCGACGCGGCCAACGTGGCGGTGCAGCTCGACCCGACCAGCCGCGAGGCGCTGCGTGCAGCCGCACTCGCTCACGAGAATCTCGATCAACCGGCGCAGGCTCTCGCCTCGTGGAAGCGCATGCAGGATCTCGCGCCGGGCGAAGATGAGGTGCTGCTGGCTGTCGGCCGCACCGGCCTGGCCGCGGGTCAGGCGGATGAGGTTGAGCAGGCGGCCAACGCGCTCCTAGCCAAGAACCCCGCTTCGGGGGAGGCGCTTGCATTGCTCGGCCGCGCGCGAATGGCCCAGGGCAACCTGGCCGGCGCGGAAGAGGCACTGCTGCGTGCCACCAAGGTGGCTGCAAGCTCCCCTGCCCCGTGGAAGGCGTTGGCCGAGTATCACGAGGCCAAGGGCGATCTCGAGGCTGCGGTCTCGGCACTGCGCGCGGGCATCGAT
>DATEAT010000123.1:0-6904 GCA_035288225.1 Anaerolineales bacterium
GGGGGGAAGACAAACATCCCCGGCGTCCCTCCGGCTCGAACTCCCACCCCGCGCACCGCCCCGGAGGTGCGGAACGCATCCGGCGCGCCAAGCATGCCCAAGGGTCGGAAGCGAACCGAGATATCCGATGGGGCGGGGTCACATCCCTGGACGAAAAGGGTCGCCACGGGCGAGTCCGCGAGCACTCTGGTGGGAGTCGGTGTGAAGGTCGGCGTCGGCGGACGCGTCGCGGTGGGTGTGGGCGTCTTCGTAGGAACGCGCGTCGGCGGGCGCGTGTTTTGCGGAGGAGGCGGTGGTGGTGGAAGCGTCTCGCGCGGCGGGGTCGCAGTCCACTCGCGCTGCGCGCTCGGCCCAGCCGAGACCCCCAGAGGCACGAGGCCCAGAAGGATCGAGGCGGCCACGATGGCACCGGTAAGCCGGAAGAGGAAAGAACGGCTGTGCGACATTGGGACCCTCCCTGGAAAGTTGGATGAACGGCCGGGCCAACCTGCCTCGCGCGCGCGGAGGCCGGTAAGGCGCGCCCCCGGGATGGCGCGCGATCGAACCGGATCGTGGGATTGTCTGTGCAGTGGACTCGCTGCCGCGGGCAGCCGCGACGGGCTCGAATTCGTGGCGCGCGCGCCGCGCGGCGAGACCCGCACGGCGACCCAGCGGTAATCCCGCGGAGGTCGTGCAACGAGTGTCCTCGCGCCTCGTTCTACGGCGGAGGCATCGCAATCGGGGTTGTGGGTGGCCTCGTTGCCACATCGCTTGTCCCCTCATCCACAGCTCGCGATGGTTGGAGGCTTTCGACGCGCTGGCGGGAGATAGGCATGCGACGGAAACGGGCCAGCCCACCCCGGATGGTGGATTGCGGGATTATACAACACTTTGTAGATGCAAATAGGGGGTTAAGTCAATGGAGAAGTGACGATTGCGCCGCCAACGGGCAGTGGTTGAGCTTCTTTCGTACCAGGTCCGTCGGCACCGGCGACACACGTTTCAGGTGCTGAAATCGCCATGGCGCACGATGTGCGAGGGGCAACCGGAGCCGCTCTCGGCCTGCCTCTCGGGCGCTCATCCGCCAAGCGGCCAGTGCAGAAACCGAGCGATCAGCCCTCCGGCGATCATCCAGAAGACGCCGGACCCGGCCATGGCGACCAGAACCTGAAGCACGTTGTCGCCTCCGCCGAGAGCACGCTCAAGCCCAGGCCCGCTCGCACCGAGGCTGGCGTCCAAGTCTTTGCCCTTGCCGATGCGGGTCAGCGTCCATTGCGCCAGCGCGGCCATCCCGCCGGAGCGCGCGGCCGCGCCGCCCGTCCAAACAAGCGCCACCCCAAACCCCGTGAGTGTTCGCATGTGAAGCAACCAGCGTATGGCAGCCGCCGCTGCGACAACCACAACATCGCAGTCAATGACTTTGGGGACGACGCCGGACACGATGCTGGGGGACTGCTACCTGGTCATCTGTCGTACCCAGGCACGACGGCGATGTGGGCTGCCAACCCGGATCCTCGACGGTTCTACGATCGCAGACCAAAGGGATTGAAGTCGGTGTCGGCGTCAAACACATCCAGGTGCTCGGCACGCTTCAGGCTGTTGACCACGAGATAGGTTAGAGGCGTCGCCAACGCTTCGTAGGCGCTCTTGGTCAGCCACTGCGAAAGGATGGTGACCCCGATTGCGCTTGCCGGCACCACTCCCGCGAACGCAGCCGCGATGAAAACGGTCGAGTCGGCACCCTGCCCCACCACCGTGGAGAGAATCGTACGCAGCCACAACCAGCGGCCGGCGGTGGCAACCTTCAATCGCGCCAACACCAGCGAATTGAGGAACTCACCGACCAGGTAGGCTGCGAAGGAGGCGGCCAGGATGCGCGGGGTCGAGCCAAGGATTGCCCAATACGCTTGTTGTGCTTCGGCCGGGCCGCTGTAAGCCCCCGCGTTCCAGAACGCGGCCGGCGGCAGCAGGCCTGCCAACCCGATCGCCCCAACTGCAGCCACATTGCAGGCGAAACCGGTCCAAATGACTTGGCGGGCACGGGCATACCCGTACACCTCGGTCAACACATCGCCAAGGATGTATGTGATGGGGAACAGGATGACAGCCGCCGGCAGCACCAGCGGGCCGACTTGCGCCAGCTTAGCGGCGATGATATTCGAAACCACCAAGGCCGTGACGAAGGCAGCTGTGACCAGTGGATAGAAGCGCAGGGTCTTCATGGCGAGGCCGGAGCGGGTGGTGGAATCAGTCCCGCTGCGGTGCGGCACCGGGTGTCTTTTCGTGGGCTGTTTCGACCGTGATGGAGATACCTCCCCGCGGCTTGAATGCGCCGACGACTTCGATCCAATGCGGGTCCAGCGCCTGGCGCAGGTCGTCGAGGATTGTGTTGATCACGTGTTCGTGGAATACGCCCTCGTTGCGGTACGACCATAAGTACAGCTTGAACGACTTCGATTCGAGGATGCGCTGGTCGGGAACGTAGCGTACCGTGAGCGTGGCAAAATCGGGCTGGCTGGTGGCCGGGCATACGCAGGTGAACTCATCGGTGGTCAAGGCGACGGTGTAGAAGCGTCCCGGTGTGCGATTCGGGAAAGTCTCGAGTTTCTTGGAGGGTTGAGCGTCTCGCCCAAGCAGCGTCAGGCCGTCGAGATCGGAGGGTTGTGTGGTCACGTCGGACTCCCGGCTGGAGATCGATCGGCCGGGCTGGTAGCCCGCACTTTCTCCCACAGGCGGCAGAAAGTGCAGGCGCCCGGCGCTGAGGTCGGCTGCCCACAGGTGGGGCAGGTATTCAATTCTGAGGCGGGCAGCTGGGGTGCGAAGAGCCCTTGTTCCTTGGCCTGCAAGAAGCTGAGGTAGAACTGCAACTTGGCCCCCGGCCGATCGCCCTCCATGATATTGAGGATGTCCTTGTTGTAGAGCGTCGTCGAACCCTCGGCGAATGGGCACTCCTCGTAGATATACTCGATGCCCCGCAGCAGCGCGTAGGCCGCCGTTTCGCGCTCGTAGATGCGGCAGAAGGGCTTGGCCTTGCGCGCCAACCCGGGGTGGCTCGCCGGCAGAACCGGTGCCTGGCGCGCCAGATAGCCGCCGGCCCAATGCAGTGTGTTCTGCATCAGCACGGCCGCCTCATCATCCAAGTTGTGGCCGGTCACGAGCACGTTGAACCCGCTATCGCGCGCCACGCGGTTCATCACGTGGCGCTTGATGAGCCCGCATACCGAACACGGCTTGCCATGACCGCGGTTAGAGATGGCGGCCGCCTCGGGGATGGTGGCTCCATACAGCTCGCGCACATCCACGACGTTCAGCGTGAGCGCCCGCTCATCGGCGAACTTCTGGCTGAGATCCCGCGAGGTGTGTGAGTAGTCCGCCTCGCCCTGGATGCCCAAACCGATATACAAACCCTCCGTGGAATACCCCAGCCGCCACAGGATGTCCCACAGAGAAAGTGAATCCTTGCCGCCGCTGACGGCCACGAGCACGCGCTCGCTGCGTTCGAACATGTCGTACAGCTCGATGGCCTTCTGCGCCTGCTGCGGCAGCCATTCAAGGTAGTGCTCGCGACAAAGCGCCAGCTTGTGCTGGCGCATATTGATGGCGGCCTTCTCCCCGCACGTGCGGCATTTCACGGCCGGCCTCCGCGGATGTGCTGACGCAGCGGCGCGTCAGCCACCTTCTTCACGCCCATCGTCAGGAAGAGGCAAGCGACCAGCACCGCCTGCATCACCGGACGCCCGAAGTACAGACCCAACCCGAACATACCGGCAAAGCCGATCAGCCATGCCAGGTCCCAGTGGCGGATGAGGGATAGGACGAGCAGCGCGGCCGCGATGCCAAGCAGCGCCTCACGCGGCTGCAGGATGACCATTCCGCCCAGGATTGCAGCCATCCCCTGCCCGCCCTGGAACCGCGCGAAGACCGAAAAATCGTGCCCCAGGGCAACCGCAACCGCCGCCAGGTACGGCAGCAACGTTTCGCTGCTCAGCACCTTTGCCAGCCAGACGGCTAACATGCCCTTGAAGATATCCACTGCGGCAATCGTGACCCCGGCGACGTGACTCACGGTGAGGTAGGCGTTCCGTGCACCCAGGTTGCCGTCACCCGTTCTCCGCAGGTCAACCCCGTAGCGGCGACTGATAATGTATGCCGTCGGAAAGGAGCCGATCACGTACGCGCCAGCCAAGATCAACCACGCCGGGGCATTCATCCGACGCTCCTTCGCTGCCAGGTCCTGGCCTAGCCGCCCGAGATCACGGCCACCAACCGGATTTCTTCACCGGGCCTGAGGATAATGTCGTCGGTGAGCAACTCGCCGCTGCGCGTGGCAAGTATCGCCTCCGGGGAGAGGCCGACCTTGCGAATGGCATCGCGCAACGTCGTTCCCGGTGCCACCTCGTAGCTCTTACCGCGGAAGGTCAGGTGCGCTCGTTGGCTCTCGCTGCTCACCTCTTCATTCTACCTTTGCGCGATTGCGCGAGTCAACCGACCCGTCCGCATTCGTGCAATCGTGCACCAAGCGGCTACTCCGGTCCATGACCTCAGGCAATTCAAGCCAATTCCTGCCTGCACCTCGGGCAGGCCAACGGGGTTTATAGAGGCAGGAAGCACCCCACCCCAACCACACCGAGGGAGCAGCAGCCGATGGGCAAAACTGTGATCGTCACCGACAGCACTGCGTACATTCCAAAATCGATCGCCGAACGCTATGGGATCCGAGTCGCGCCGCAGATTCTGATCTGGGGCAAGGAGACCTTTCGCGACGGGGTCGACATCCTGCCGGACGCCTTCTACGCCCGGCTGAAGACCTCCAAGGAAATGCCCTCCACTTCGCAGGTTTCGCCCGGGACGCTGGCCAGCATCTTCCAGCCGATCCTCGACGCTGGCAATTCGGTGCTGGGCGTGTTCGTGAGCAGCGGCCTCTCGGGGACAATGGCCTCCGCCATCCAGGCCAAAGATGGGCTGGTGGGGCAGCCCATTGAGCTTGTGGATTCGCGCACGACGGCGATGGCACTGGGCTTTCAGATTCTCGCGGCCGCGCGGGCGATCGAGAGCGGCGCCTCGCTCAAAGAGGCCGCGGCGGTGGCCGTGCGAGCCCAGCAGAACACCGGCGTGATGTTTGTCGTCGACACGCTTGAATTTCTACACCGCGGCGGGCGAATCGGCGGCGCGGCGAAATTCCTGGGTACCGCCCTCAGCCTCAAGCCCCTGCTGGAAGTGAGGGAAGGCAAGGTCGAGGCAATCGAACGTGTGCGGACCAAGACCAAGGCTCTTGAGCGGATGCTCGACCTGATCGAAGAACGAATGGGCAAACGCACTCCGGTGCGCTTGGCGACGGTGCATGCCGCAGCGCAGGAGGAAGCTCAGCGTGTCCTGGAGACCGCGAAGGCGCGCTTTGCCCCGGTGGAGTCCTTTCTGACCGAGGCCAGCCCGGTGGTGGGTACGCATGCCGGGCCGGGGACCGTGGGTCTGGCCTACTGCGCGGGGGTGTAGCCGCGGCGAGCGGGCAACGCCTGCCATTGGGGGGACGTACGGGGCGAGAACGTAGCACCATTCAGAACTCAATCGCGATGACATCCGCAGGGCGGGGTAACCCCCGCCCTGCGGCATGAGACGGCCGGACAGGCACCCCTGAGTCGCGGCCGCGTCACGGCGCAGGATCCGGTGCGACAAAAACAGGAAGGTCGCCGCCGGGTTGGGGATGCGACCCTTGACGGAAGCGGATGCGAGGGATACAATCCGGAGCGAGTAAGGCACGTCAATCGATGCGGGGTAGAGCAGTGGCAGCTCGTCGGGCTCATAACCCGGAGGCCGGTGGTTCGAGTCCACCCCCCGCTACCTAGGGGAAGAACCGAGGCCATTTGAGCCTCGGTTCTTCACATTTCGACTCATGACCCACTGATCCCCAGTTCCAGTCCTAACGTCGCTAGAACCCTCAATCACAGACCGCCAGGCTCACGCCCCGTCGGACCTCGACCCACTCTTCCACCGCCGACATGTTCGGATGGAACGATCGACAAGCATAACCAGGCTGCCATGCATGGGCGGAAGCCGCCTGCAGACTAGAGTGCCGAAGTGGCGCAGCTTGACGATGTGAAGATCAAAAGACCTAAACACAGAGACCGCGGAGAAGAGCAGAGCACGCAGAGAAGACTCGCATAATCTCCGCGTTCTCCTTCTTCTCTGTGGTCTCCGCGCCCTAATCCCTTACTTGGATTTAGCCGCCTCTTCGATGGGGACGTAGTCGAAATCGAAGCCCCAATAGCGCGGGCCGAAGAACTCGATGCCCTTGGGGTTGCGGAAGGCGGGGAAGCCTTTGGCGCCCAGCACGGTCACCGGGTGGCCGGCCTTGATCTCTGTGTTCGTATAGCCTTCTCCGCTGGCCGGGTCGGCCAGGATGATCAAGTCTGGGCTGAAGACGTACGGACTGCCGTCCAGCCAGGCGACATGGTTCTCGTTCAGGAACCACACATCCATGCTATGCCCAGCGAAAGCGCCCGTCCCGCGGATATGAGTCGTGCCGACCATCACGCCTTCTTTATCCTCCCATTCCTTGGCGGCGACCTCGCCGCGGAAAAGCTCCCAGCCGTTCAGCATGCGCACGGCCTCGGACACGGGATCCTTGCCGGCCTGGCGCGCCTGGCGCACGGCCTTGCCGAACTCATAGCTCAGGGTCAGCGTGCCGGGCACCACTGTCTCGCGCGTGTCTTTGGCCGAGAGCACCATCGAAGCAATAAAAACGACCCCATGGCTGGCGATGGCCAGCATCTTGCCCATGCGCTCGCCCATTCTGGTGTCAGCGGCTTCTTTCAGGATGAGCACATCGCCCCACCAGTCGGTGATGGCCGCCGGATAGGTCTTGATGCCCTTCAGGAAGTAGGTGGTCTGCATATCCTCGGGCACAGCCCGACCGCTGTAATCGCCG